>JANWKZ010000180.1 GCA_025451115.1 Bacteroidia bacterium
ATGCTTTTGCAGATAATAATCGTAGGTCATTTCAGCACCCCAATGCGCGTCACGCGCGGCCTGGTCAACACCGCCGGTGCTTGTCCAGTTGGCAGAAGCGTTTGTGAAATCGGTGTTCACATAGCTGGTGCCATTTTGGAGGTTATACGTTTGAACACCGCTACCGCGACCTGTTTCACGGAGGCGGTAAGTACCGCCGTTGTTATCTGAGGTCATGGGCTTGGTTCCGCTGTATTTTGTAACTGCGGTTCCCAGTACGTCTGCCGTGCAGATCTGGTTTTGTTCGTCGAGTATCTCGCCGGTTGAGGCATCGATGAAGATGTTGGCGCGATATAAAGGAACTTCCGCGTAGATATTGAATTTATAGGCAAGGCGCATGTTAGAACCTGAGTAATCAGCATTCTTTTTCTGCACGTAAACTAATTCTCCTTTTGGGTAGAAAGTGAAGTCAGGAGTATTGGTTGCTTCACGCTCCTGTGCTTCATATACTTTGTTTTCCCACATGTATCTTTCGGCACTTACTTTTTTAAGAGCGGCTTTAAGCGCGTCGGCTTCACTGAGAGCGGCCACCGATGCACTGAAATCACGATAGTAGTCGCCGTTCATCATGGTGATCTCTCCATTTTTCATGTGGCTGATCACCTGAGTGGCTTCCACCGGGTAACCATTCATATATTGTTGGTGACGAACGTGCGTAAAACCAAGCTCGTCTACCTGGGTTTTATAGGCTTTGAAGGTAGAATTAGCAGGTAGGGTAAGTGAGAAAACTGCCCAATCAATGAATGCGTCCTGTTTTACCTTTTTAGAAGGATCCATCTTAATAAAGTAGGGTAGATTGGTGTTCCTGCTGTTGTCAACCACGGTGGCGCCTGCAAGGCGGCTGCCGTCCTGTGCTAGGGCCGCGGCGGTGATGGCCGACAGCACAATAGCTGTAATCGTTTTAGTAGTAGTGCCCATAGGATTTTGTTTTTTTGGTTACTGCAATATAGGTTTTTTAAACCCGTATGCAAGTTTTTAGGTGGGTATTTAGCCTAAAAATAGATGAGCGGTTTAAAATCTTAGCTGAATGGCGAGGGTTTTTAGGCGGGCTCGGCCCTACCCTGTTTTTTTGGTAAAAAACTCCTTTAGGTAGAAGGGCTCGAAAAGCGCAGTATTTTCAAATGCTTTTTGCGTGTATTTTTTACAGGCCAAAACCGCCAGGTTTTTGGCTGAGGGAACAACATTTTCTATAAAAACAGCGCCGGGCAAATGCTTTAAAAGCTCTTTTGCTTTGGGCATTCCCTCTCCAAAAAAGCAAACCGGCTTACCCAGATCGAAAACACGAACGGAACTTTCATCCAATATAAGAGCCTGTACGGCCATCGCACTTTTTCCATCCTTATCATACACCGCGCAATACACTTCCATACGCCGTGCATCAAGCATAGGGCAATAAAGCGCTTCCTTCTTTTGCTGTTGGGCCACTTCAAAGGCCATCGCCTCCAGTGTATCTACGCTTATCAGCGGAATGTTCAGGGAATAACAGAAACCTTTAGCGGCACTCACTCCTATTCGCAGTCCCGTATAACTTCCGGGGCCTTTACTTACCGCTATTGCATTCAGATCTTTAAAGGAAAGTCCGGCCTCTTTTAAAACTTCTCCCGCAAAAACGTGGAGGTTCTCTGCATGCGTATAGCCGTTATTGGTTTCGCGAATGGCCAACACTTTTTCTTCGCTCGCCACGCAGACCGAGCAAGCCGTAGTGGCAGTTTCTATGCAGAGGATATTCACGGGCTCTAAATTACGATATTACCCGCTTTTAATTACGCTAATTTCTTAGCGAACACCAGGAAGGCCGCAAAACACACAATATTATTCACCAACACGTTCACACCGGCCAGCATGAACTCGCCGCGCTTCACCAATTCAAATGTCTCAAAGCTAAAAGTAGAAAAAGTAGAAAGCCCACCGCAAAAACCGGTAAGCAAAAGCGGACGCACAATAGAACTTGATGAAAAAGCACCGCGCTCACCCAGGAAAAAAACCGAAGCCGCAAATACAAGGCAACTCACGATGTTTGCCGTGAAGGTTGACCACGGAAAAGCAAAGTATTGCATACGCGTGAACCAGGTAGAGAAAACATGACGCAACACGCAACCGATGCCGCCTCCTATAAATACATATACTACGTTCATGGTGATTGGTGGTTAGTGGTTAGTGGTTGGTGCAGAACTGTTTTGTTGTGTTTAGTATAGCTTTTGATACGTCTGCCACCAGCGATCAGGAATGTCGTCCTTGCAAGCGGTTTCGTAATCTTTGTATGAGCAGGGTATCAATGTGTGTCTTTCAAATTTTAGTTTCTTATCGGGCGGGTAAGGCACTTCCATCCACCAGCGGTCGCTCTTGCTGCTCTTATAAAAGTTGATCTCATATTTGTTGTCCTGCAAAAAAACATGAAAGCGCGTGTACTCCGGACTGCTGCGCGAAGGAAAATCTTTTTTGCGGCTATAAAAACCATCTATGAAACACCAAATCATTTGCGCGGCCAGCGAAGCCGTTTTTCCCTGTATATCAAAATGCGGGTTTATCTCGTAGATCCCCAGTGTAGTTAATTTGTCGCTCATGCCGGCATAGCGCATCATCTGGCAAGCCTCCTCAGCGTAAAACCCATTGGGCGATGCTTCTTCGTGGCCCGGAGCATCACTATGCTTAAGCGCACACATATCAAAGCTTATCATATCGGCGTGACGAATAACCGGCTCGGCTTCCTGTATGTTATCGCGTATTTGCCCTAAACGATACGTATCAAAATACAATTTGTTCATCATGCCCAGCGAAGCCTGCGGCACTAAATAAGTTTGATAGCCGATATTGCTATAATTGAAAAGATAATTGGGCTGATGCAGAATGATCCTTCCTAAAAATGTTTTGTTGCTCAATTCATTGTCGGCCCCACCCAGATCAAAACCTGCATCTACAGTTACTACATTAATAGTTTGCTCCAGTTTCTCATAACCCCGAAATTGCGCATAAGTTAGGTCGTGCGAGCCGCCTATAATGACGGGAGTAATGTTTTGGCGCAGCAAATAGTCCACTGTTTCCGATACCGCGTAAAAAGTATCCTGCTCGGTGTGCCCGGGCATGATGTTACCTAAATCGGCAACCTTAGGCGTAAAACCAACCGGAAATAATTTATAAAGGTGTTTGCGCACTTCATTCGGCGCATCAGCGCTTCCTTTATTGGCCAGCGCCAGGCGGTCTTCGCAAACGCCCAGTATCACAATATCAATTCCCTCCAGGTCCGGAAAACCTTTTTCCGTATGCAGTAAAAAGTTCCTTCCAAAAGATTCTTCATGCAGCCCCGTTACATCAAAATCAACGGGCGCAAAATAGTGGGCAATATCGCTCATGGGTATCAAAATTAGGCTTTCAGAGAGGGGGTTTTTGAGAGGCAGGATAAAGTAATTAACAGGAGGGCGTGGATTGGGATGATTTGGGCGTTCCCGCGAGGTGGCATTGGGCATTTTGGTTCTAAAGTGGCTTATTTCGCCACTCGCGGTCGGGCTACAAAAGGGTGCCGTTTTTTTGTCCCGCAAATACAGGGCGGGCCAAAAAGAACCCCTGCGGGCCCTTTGTATCCCTAACGCAAATACAAATCCGTTACTATAATTAGCGCACTTCGAAAGGTCAAATTTAGAGTGCCGGTTCTTCGAAGACGAGCGTTGGCCGGGCCGTCCGCCGAGCCGTGTGGCCCTGTGCGCGAGCGATCGGTCGGCCTTGATTTTTTGGTTCTTTTTAATCAAGGAAAAAGAACGTGCAAGGCTGCTTACAACGAAATTTCGATCTGAAAAAGGATGACCGGGTTTGGTGCGGACGGCAGCCCATACCTTCCAATAATGCTTATCTTTGTATCTCAAATTTGTATTATGCAACAAGCCTATATCATTAACGGAGTACGCACCGCCATCGGCAACTTTGGCGGCACGCTGGCTCCTGTGCGCACCGACGATCTTGCTACTATTGTTTTAAAGGAACTGATCAAAAAAAATCCCGGTGTTAACTGGACGGAAGTAGAAGACCTTATCATGGGCTGCGCTAACCAGGCCGGTGAAGACAACCGCAACGTGGCAAGAATGGCCGGACTTTTAGCAGGCTTACCTGTTTCTGTTCCCGGACAAACTGTTAACCGTTTATGCGCATCAGGACTTTCTGCGAGTATGGATGCGGCGCGTTTGATACAATGTGGCGAAGCTGATCTGATGATAGCCGGCGGGGTTGAGAACATGACACGTGGTCCCTGGGTAATTGGTAAAGCCGGGAGCGCTTTTGGAAGGGATCAGCAGATGTACGACAGTAGTTTTGGCTGGAGGTTCATCAATCCGAAGATGAAGGAACTTTTTGGCACTGATGCCATGGGAGAAACTGCCGAGAACGTGGCAGATATGCAAAAAGTAAACCGCGAAGACCAGGATAAATTTGCTTTATGGAGTCAGCAGAAAGCTGCTAAGGCTGCAGCAGCAGGAAGATTTAAAAAAGAAATTGTTCCTGTTGAGATACCGCAGAAAAAAGGTGACGCGATCATTTTTGATAAAGACGAATTTGCGAAACCCGCTACAACTTTAGAAGGATTAGGGAAACTGAAACCCAGCTTCCGCCCTACCGGAACTGTTACCGCAGGAAATGCTTCAGGCTTGAACGACGGCGCGGCGGCATTATTATTAGCAAGCGAAGCGGGCATCAAGAAAAACAATTTAAAGCCGCTGGCACGCATCGTAAGCTGTGGCATTGCAGGCGTAGAACCCAAGATCATGGGTATTGGCCCGGTTGCAGCAAGCAACAAAGCTTTAAAAAAAGCAGGGCTCACCTTTAACGACATCGATATTATTGAACTCAACGAAGCTTTCGCCGCACAAAGTCTGGGCTGCACCCGCCAATGGAAATTAGCCGACAACGATCCGCGTATCAATCCAAACGGCGGAGCTATCGCTTTAGGGCATCCTTTAGGCATGAGCGGCGCGCGAATTCTACTGAGCGCTGCTATCGAACTCCACGAGCAGAATAAAAAATACGCGTTAGTTACTATGTGTATTGGTGTTGGACAGGGGTATGCGGTGGTGATAGAGCGGGTTTAGTACCTCAACACAAAATCCTCCTTCTGCTTATTCTCTTTCCTGAAAAATACAATTCCAAACTTAAAGAGATCTATTGTTACTGTAACCGAGGGATGCGCTTTAATTTCCTCCCAGGCCTTGGTCATGCCGGGGCTCCAGTAGATGTCGTCGAAGATGAGAACGGAGTTGCTATCGACGTGCTTTAATAGAATTTTGAAATAGCTTAGGGTGGCTTCGTAGGTGTGGTTGCCGTCGAGGAATACAAGATCGTACTTATGATTGTTTTCTTCGGAGAGAAATTTTTCGAAGGGACTGCATACTAAACGAGGGCCCCTCTGACTACCCTTTCGCGTTGCGAAAGAGGTCAGGTCTGTCTCCCCCATGGGGGGAGACTCTCCCCCGCTTCCAGTAAATCTTTCTGCAAAAGCGTGCGTATTAGGACAGCCCTCTACTGAAATTAATTCCGCTTTCGGACTTGCTTTGTGCATATACAGTGTAGAAAGTCCCAAAGAGGTGCCGAGTTCTAAAATAGTTTTGGGTTGGAAATGGTTTACGAGGCGAAACAGCAGTTCTCCGTATTTTTTGGGGATGACGCTCACTTTAGCGATCTCTGAAACTGTTCTTTTCTTTTTTAGTTTTTTGGAGCCCGCGCCGAGGTCGGTGACCTCGATGATGGTTTTATCGCGGAGTAATTTTGCGCGCAGTTTGGCCAGCTCGTCGTAAGCGTAATATTTTTCCTTGTTTTTAATTACTTCCGTGTACAGTTTGAAAACAAATGGCGAGTGGATAGAATGTTCATTCTTCGCCTTCAATTTATAAGCAATATATTTCTTTGCTTCGTAGGCGCTCATCCGCAAATAATGTTTAAAGCAAGTGGTTTAACGGTATAATGCACTCCTATTCCCTCTTCATGCGGCTCGCCATCCAAATGAACGGAACCTTTTTTCTCTCTCGTTATTTTTACATCCGCGGCGTGATAAGTTTCCACCCATTTAAGGGTATGCGTTTTTTTTAGGACCACTTTCAAAATGACATAAGGCGTTAACCACTTGGAAAAAGGTTTTAAGATACTTACAGTTATCTTTCCATCCGTCATACTGGCTGTGGGTGCAATGTAAAAATCGTTTCCGTATTGACCACTGTTGCAACAGGCCAATACAAAAGCCGGTTTATTGATCTCCTTGCCGTCGAAATTTAAAATATAGTTCTCCGGTTTGTAGGAGAAAAATTCTTTCCAGATCAACCTGATATAGCCCCACAACCCTCTTCCTTCGGTCTTTTCAAACAAAGCCGCTATATAAGCATCGAAACCCATACCCGAAGCACAGAAAAAAAGATTCCCATTCATAACGCCGCCATCAATTTTCATCGTCTTCCCCGCTTTTACCTGGTGGAGCGCTTTTTTCAGGTCCATAGAAATTTTTACGCTTCTCGCCAGTCCGTTACCTGAACCTAAAGGCAGAATGCCCAACTTCAAATTATGCTGACAGGCAAAAGTGGCTACCTTGTTCACAGTGCCGTCGCCGCCACACGCTATCACATCGGTATAGTTTTCGGTCATGGCCTTTTGCTTGATCTCCTCAAAATACTGGAGCGAAGAGGAGACTGCCACCGTATAATCCGGGAAATCGAAGTGTTTCTCAATGAACTCTTTGAGATCCAGGTTGCGTTTCTTACCGGCAGAGGGGTTTACAATAAAGAGGATCTTACGGGCGCTCATAGCTCTCACGAATTTGCGAAAAATAACGGATTTGGCATCAATTTTGTATCTTTAATGCATCATTTATTTATGAAAAAACTCCTTGTTCTTCTCTCCGCTTTTTTTGTTTTACAAACGCAAGCTCAAACACAGATAGCCGAGGGCATCTGGCGCGGCGTGCTTACGCTCGATAAAAAGAACGGCGTAGAACTGCCTTTTACTTTCAATGTTTTCTACGCGGATGGACAACCCACGATCACCATCTTCAACGCAGAAGAAACCATCGTAGTTGACGAAATAACCCAAAAGGGAGACTCTATCTTTTTCAGCCTGCCTGTATTTGACTCTGAGTTCCGACTGCGCCTCTTTCCCGGTATTATGCAGGGCAATTGGATCAATTACTCGCGTAAGGACAAGAATGTGATCCAATTTGATGCAACCTATGGGCGTAATAGCCGTTTCACCGGTGCCTCTATCGTAAGAAGTCATTTTGAGGGCAATTGGGAAACCACTTTTAGTCCGGGCACACCCGACAGCAGCAAGGCCATTGGTGTTTTCAAACAAAAAATGCAAAAA
>JANWKZ010000181.1 GCA_025451115.1 Bacteroidia bacterium
CTCAACAAACTGTCCACCTTGCTGGAAACCTTTGTTGAATGATGTTACTAGTTTTCCCTGCATATCGTACACTTGTATCACAATATCGCCCTGCGCCTTGTAGTGCAGATACGCCGTACTGCTTGTCGGATTGGGGAAAAGAAATGTGGTTTGCGTTGTTTGGTTTTGATAGATCGAGGTAGTAGCGCACATGGTTTGATTGAGTGTATCCGCAAGCGGAGTTCCTGAAATAACGCCTGACCCTTGTGAAGTCTCCAAGTAATCGCCGGTTATTTCCCAAATAATTGCGCCCATTAAATTCTTGCTCACAATATAACTCCCTTTCAATCCTATAGACTTCTTATCATCATAAGAAACGAAAGTTTGCGTGGTTCCATTACCTGTTAAATAAGGAACCTGCGCCTGGCTGTCCCAACTATAATTGAACAGGCTCATATTTTTTAAAATATTGTAATATAGCGGCGAACCTTGTTCTTCCGGAAAAGTATTGGAATCTGCTCCACCGTGTGTGCCGAACAAAGAAGTGCAATTGGCAAAAGCGCGCCCATAAAAAGCTATGCCCATATTTATTTTATTGGCAGGAACACCATAAGTTTGAGTAAGCAAAGTAACAGCCGCATCGCAGTTAAAAGTAGTAGTTCCCTGCGTTGGCGCGTATAAAGGCGCGTTGTGATTGGCATTCGCATCCCACTGACCAAAAAAATCGTACGACATCAGGTTGAACATATCTATAATAGGTACCAGGTTAGTCCAATCGTAATTTGCCACATTGGCCGGTCCTGCAGGATAAGCTCCCGTTAATAGATAAGTACGGCCATTATTGGCCAGTCCATAAGAATCGAGGCTGTCGCGCAATTCCTGCATGAGGAGTGTGTAATTGGTCTTATCGCCGGCCAGCGGATATTCCCAGTCAATATCAATTCCATCCAGTTTATACTGCCTAACTAGATCCGTACAACTATGGGCAAAAGCAGTACGAGTAGAGGCACTACCCGCAATGGTCGGGAAATTTGTCGACCAGGTCCACCCGCCGATTGACATCACACACTTTACATTATTGGCTTTACATAAATAAGGCAAGGATTTCGTGGAATCATGATAGTGAAAAGGGCTCCAAACATCGGGTCCTAAAAGAATATTGTCAGTAGCCCATTGATCACCGGTAACCACCGTACCATTGGTCTGCGGATTAAAAAAGGCGTAGTTTATTACCGTATACTTGGAGTAATTTAGCTTTTCGGGTTTCAATAAGGTACTTCGGTCGTAATATTGCCAATCGGGGTAATAACCCACCACTTCTTTACAGGGCTGGCTTCTTACTGAAAACAGGCACAGGAACAGCGCCAGGGCGAGTAGATATTTCTTCATTCGTATTAATTTATACGCAAGGGCAGATCATGGGCTTTTTTTACAAAGAAAGTCCCTGAACCGGTTTAAGGCAAGCCGTAATGCCCCGCATTATTAGTTTTTGCTTTTACCGCCAAAGAGGGGATTTTAAGCGGTTCTCATTCGTGATACAAGGCTTTTTCTATCTTTGGCAAAAATCCTTTATGCGCCACGCACCCATAAACAAGCAACTTTTTATTGACAACCGCAAACGCTTTGCAGCCGGCCTGAAACCGAATTCGATCGCCGTCTTCAATGCCAATGATGTATTGCCAACAAATGCAGACGGACATATGAAGTTCCTGCAGAACACCGACCTGTTCTACCTGAGCGGTGTTGACCAGGAAGAAAGTATTTTGCTGATCTATCCGGATGCGAAAGACGGTTTACACAAAGAGGTGCTGTTCCTGAAAGAGACCAGCGAGCTGATCGCTATCTGGGAAGGACATAAGCTGACCAAACAGGAAGCCACCGAAGCAAGCGGCATACAACGCATTTACTGGCTGAATGATTTTAAGACCATTTTCCGCTCACTGGTAGTGGAAGCTGAACATATTTACCTGAACACGAACGAGCATGTGCGCGCCGTTATTGAAACTGAGACCCGCGAGGCACGTTTTGTAAAATGGTGCATGGGCGAATATCCTGTGCACAAATACGAGCGCTCTGCTCCTACTATGCATCACCTGCGAGCCATCAAATCGAAAACAGAAGTTGAGTTGATCAAGCACGCCTGCGATATTACCGAGAAAGGTTTCCGTCGCTTATTGGGCTTTGTAAAGCCGGGTGTATGGGAATACGAAATTGAGGCGGAGCTTATACACGAATTTGTAAAGAACCGCTCTAAAGGTTTTGCCTATACGCCTATTATCGCTTCGGGTTACAGTTCCTGCGTGCTACATTATATCGAGAATGACAAGCAATGCAAGGATGGGGATATTCTTCTACTGGATATAGCCGCAGAGTACGCTAATTACAATTCGGATCTCACCCGCTGTTTGCCCGTGAACGGAAAGTTCACACAGCGACAAAAAGATGTTTACAACGCCGTGCTGCGAGTGAAACGAGCCGCTGAAAAAATGTTGATCGTGGGTAATGTAATAAGCGATTATCATCGCGAAGTAGGGGCTGTGATGGAAGAAGAGCTTATTAAACTTGGATTACTGAAAGCCGAAGACGTTAAGAAACAAAGTCCCGAATCACCACTTTACAAAAAATACTTCATGCACGGCACCTCGCATCATTTAGGTTTGGATGTGCACGACTTAGGAAACCGCTACCGCAAATTTGAAGCGGGCATGGTGTTCACCTGCGAACCCGGCATTTATATCCCTGCCGAAAACCTGGGCATCCGCATCGAAGATGATATCGTCATCAACGAAAAAGGCAATACCAACCTGATGGCTACTATTCCTATTGAGGCCGATGATATTGAGGGGTTGATGAGGAAGTAATGTACTCTCCCTCTCCTGAAAGGAGAGGGGACTTGTCCCGATTACTCTATCGACTTCCGGTTAAAGATCGTATACCCGAAATGGAACAGGAATGTAAAAGGTTCAGGTTCCTTGTGATAATAGTTCACGCTCACACTGATCGGCCCAAGAGGTGTGTGGTACACCAGCGAGGCCATTCCGACAATATACTGATGCAGGAAAGGTGAAGACAGGTAAGCTGTCAGATCCGGATTTTTTTCAATGGATTGATAGGGCTGGAACAAATAGCCCTCAAAGCGCAGATCGATCGGCTTAACGGGATGGAAGATCATCTTCATACCACCTGCCGCGTATTGATAAGCCCTGAAGTTCGGAAGGAACAATGCCCTGCTCTCAGGCGTAGGCATAAAAGCGGGAGCAGATAAGATCGAAGAAGTATGATTAGCGAACAACTGCTGTGTAGAGTAAACTCCCTCCGCATACAGGCCGATCTTAAAAAAATGGAAAGGCTTCAGGTAATAATCCACTTTCAACTTCACCATGGCCCAATCATGTACAATGTTGCTGTCGGGCTTCTGGATGGTTGTGTTACCCGGAATGAGTGTTTCAAGTCCGCTGATGAATTTTGTTTTTAAATTGATGAGCGCGCCTTCTGAAGCATAAAGCTTACGGTTTTGGGTATTGAACTCGTACTCTGCTGTTCCGTAACCGTAAGCGAAGATCGTTTGATCAGCGGTATCCTTATCATTAAAGGTTTGAATCTGATAATAGATATTGGATAGCTCGGCTACACCGCCGCCATACATAACCTTAGCACGGGGACCCGCCGGGTGACCCAGGATGAGTTCACCGAAGCGGTCGCGCTGGGTCAAATAGGCAGGTTTCTGCAAACTGTAAAACAGATTACTGCTCCGGAAATAATCCCAACGCGAAATAGTAAAACTAGGTTCAAAATACATAGGCCACTTTCCGGGAATATCAAAACGTATGCGGCCACTGAACGAGTTGTTAAGACGTCCAAAATACCCGTTCCCATAAATTGAAGTGGCGATCTTCGAGAGATGATTATATTGCAACGAAATGAACCCTGTACTTATAGGCCGCGAAGAAATATTTCCGCCAACCTGCAGGAAAAGGTCCTTCTGACGTTTGATGTCAAGGTTTAGTTTATATTTACCGCTTTGCGGGTTGAAAACAAGCGTTGGAAAGATGTTCTTTATCTTTTCATTTTCTGACAGGCGGAAATAGAGTGGCTTGAGCTTTTCCATAGTGAGCTCTTTCCTTCCCACCGAAAGCATACGTTTAATAAACTGCTGTTGCTTCCTATTGAGTCCCCGTATGCTCACGTCCTCAATGACAATGTTCTCCGACATCTTTTTACGGAACAGCTCCCTTTTTTTATCTACATCAGTTTTTAAACGCCTACTGGAGACCTGCATCTTAAGCGAATCAATTTGCCGTATCGTTTCAACGTACCCACTATCGATGAGTCTTTTGGCCGAGCCGAAATCAAAGGTTCCAACCTCGCTCCAGGGCTTGATGATCATTCCCTTTGTATCTCCCAGGTCGAAATCGGGATTGAAGACCAGCATATTCCTGATCTGCGCGTAAATGTCTTCCTCTCTCACCTTGGGATTAAGTGCCGTAACAACGCTTCCGATAATAAAATCGGGGTTAAAATCTTTGACCATCACATTCGCCGGAAAATTACTGTAAAGACCTCCATCGAAGAGCGTTTTGCCATCCACCGTAATGGGATGGAAATAGAAAGGATAGGTCATAGAAGCACGTACCGCCTGGTTCAGCGGACCATAGTTGAAAACAACAGGTTTTTTATTTTCCACATCCGCAGCAACACAGCGGAAAGGAATAAACAAACTATCAAAACAGTCTCCTGTTACAGACGACTGCTGTGTGAAAAACTCAGCCATCCCGAAATCAACAGGTACAGAGTTCACGAAATTGGTAGGGATATTCGTAGCAAAAAGTGAATCGAACGAAACTCTAAGGGTGACCCAGGAAGCATCATCGTCCTTCTTGAAGTAATAATACTGGTATTTTTTTTCCACTTCGCCCTTAAGCAGGTGCGTGAATTTATCGGAAACAACTATTTTCTCTATCTCTTCAGGGCTGTAACCGGAAGTATACATCGCACCGATAAGCCCACCCACCGAAGTACCTACAATATAATCGATCGGAATGTTATTTTCCTCCAGTGCTTTCAGTACACCCACATGACACGCACCACCCGCTCCACCGCCGCTCAGCACAACTCCAATTTTCTGTGAATACCCCTTAAAAAACAACAAGCTTCCCATCACGATCAACGCGCAACGAATAACCTGTATTTTTTTCGCGAAGCTCAATGAATGGTCCAGGTTGTTAAACCTTGCTGGGTAAATTTAAAAGGTTGGACTTTGCCCCCAAATGTTTCAATGGATCTTGCGACCTTGATCTTAGTGATGCCGGGACAAAAAAAGAACATAAAGCCGCCGCCACCCGCCCCGGAGATCTTTCCTCCGGTTGCTCCGTTCTTTAGCGCTGTATTATAGATCTGGTCTATCAGGTTATTAGTAATTGAATGCGCCATTTGCTTTTTGTTCTGCCAGCCGAAGTGCAGCACCTCCCCTATCTTATTCAGATCGCCGCGCAGCAAGCTGTCTTTCATTTGGTGGGCCTGCTCTTTTAGATTGTGCATGGCCTCCACCGACTTCTCGTTCTTCTCTTTCACATTTTTCACCTGCTCATCAATAATGGCGGCCGACATACGTTGCGTTGCGGTGAAATAAAGAAGCAGGTTGAATTCAAGTTCGTAAAGGATCTCATTCTTTAACTGGAGCGGGTTCACGATCACTTTATCACCGGGAAGGAACTCGATAAAGTTTATTCCGCCAAAAGTAGCGGCGTACTGATCTTGTTTTCCGCCGGACATATTGAGGTCGATACGCTCTATCTCAAAAGCCAGGTGCGCGATATCATATTGTCCCAATGGAAGTTTAAGCCATTCCACAAAAGCACCCAAAAGAGAAACCACAATGGTAGAAGAAGTTCCCAGGCCTGACCCTTGCGGGGCTTCTATGTAAGATGTTAGACGGAATGAAAGAGCGCCCGTATTGAATTGCTTTACCACCCGGTTGTAAACACCAATAAATAATTCAAATCCCTCAACCAGTTCTAACTCTTTCGCAGAATTCAGGGTTACGCATCTATCGGTACCATCAATACAAAATTCGATCTTGCCGTTGTCAAGCGGTTCTAAAGAGGCATAAGCATAAAGATCTATGGTTGCGTTCAGGATCGCTCCGCCATAAATATCGGAATAAGGAGAAACATCCGTTCCTCCTCCCGCCAAACCAATACGCAGAGGCGCTTTACTTCTGATGATCATTTAGAATTTCTTCGTATAAATTTACAATATTGTTGGAGAATATACTCCAGTCGTACTTCTTTTTTTCCTCCGCCATAGCAACCGTCATGGCTGCTTCGCGGTTATTCGCAAAATAATCTACGATCGGATCGGCTATGGCTTTTGGGTCCGGCTCAACCACGTATCCGCATTTTCCGTGCGGGATGATCTCGGAGAGTCCGCCCACATTGGTAACCAGCGTTGGTTTTTCGAATTGGAAAGCCACTTGGGTAACACCGCTCTGTGTAGCACTACGATAAGGAAGGGTTAACAGATCGGCAGCAGAGAAATAATATTTCACTTCCTCGTTCGGAATGAATTTATCAAAGAGAATGATGTTGTTCTGCAAATTGTGCTTTTCGATGATATCGGCATAGGCTTTTTTATCCTCATAGAACTCGCCGGCCACCAGCAATTTCAAATTCATTTTACGGATACGGTCGTCCGACATAGCCTCGAGTAAAAGATCCAGGCCTTTATAGTGACGTATCAAGCCGAAAAATAATGCAACCTTATCACCGGCCGCTATACCCAGTTTTTTGCGTGCTTCTTGTTTGTCAACTTTTTCACCGAATGCGGTATAAAGCGGATGCAAAAGAAAACGTTTGTGAACGGAGGAAGTGAATTTTTGCAGATCAGCGAGCACGGCCTTGCTCATGGTTACAAAACCGTGACAGCGTTTAATGAAATATGTTGTAAAAGCGGTATCGCCCGCCCTTTTCTCATGCGGAATAACGTTATCGGTAATAGCGATCACTTTGACGCCACTCTTTGAAATGCGGCGACAAATTGTTCCAAGCGCCGGCCCCATGAACGGGATCCAGTAACGTACCACCACAAAATCAGGTTTCTCTTTTTTTATAAAGCGCGCTGTCTTGAACCAATTGAAGGGATTGACGGAATTGATCAGCGTATGGATCTTTATTCCTTTGGGCGCGATGCCGCTTTGATCGTACTGCGTAGAGCCTGGGAAAAGAAAATTAGGGTATTGAAGTGAATAAGAAATGATCTGTGCATCATGGCCCAGCTCGCAAAGCGAGCGGCAAAAAAGCTCATCAAAGGTAGCCAGCCCGCCCCGCAAAGGATAAGCCGGCCCTATAACGAATATTTTATACCGAGGCTCTTTAATCATTCTTCACATAAGGTCATTATGGTTCGCTCGGCATGATACCACCGGTTCTGAACCAGGGAACAACTCAAAGTGGTATCATAGCGCTTAGACAACCCCATAAAGATACTTGGATTTATTTTCCTATATTTGGTTTAAATACCGACTTATGAAACAAGCGCGCTTAATAAAATTCTCATTTTCAGTCTCTAAAATAATACGCACTTGTTCTGCCTGGCCTTATTTCAGAAAAACACAACAGGCTAAACGTATATTTTTGATAATTAGTGCCTTGATAGGCTTGCATATGAACTCCCAAACCATTCAGAATGGCAGTTACAGCACAACGGGACACATCAAATCAGACGGAACCATCCAAAACAGCTCCTACAGCACCGTGGGACACATCAAGGACGACGGCACTATACAAAATTCCAGTTACAGCACCATTGGACATATTAAGAGCGACGGAACCATACAGGACGGATCTTACAGTACAGTTGGACATGTAAAGGATGACGGAACGGTACAAAACAGCAGCTACTCAACAATTGGCCACATAAAAGACGATGGCACTGTTCAAGACGCTTCGTACTCAACTATTGGTCATGCCAGCGGCATTAAAAAAGAATGGGCCGCGGTGGTATTCTTCTTTTTTAAGTTTAATTAGCCCAGCTTATCCATCATCTCCATACTCACCCCGGTGGTGCTATAACCGCCGTCGTGGAAAAGATTCTGCATGGTAACCATTTTGGTATAATCACTGAAGAGTGTTAAGCAATATTCCGCGCACTGCTCGGCCGTAGCATTACCTAAAGCGGATTGCATATCGGCGAGGTCGAAGAACTCAGCAAAACCTTTGATACCGTTACCGGCCGAAGTTTTAGTTGGTGATTGAGAAACTGAATTCACACGCACTTTATTCTTCTTGCCATAATGGTAACCGAAGTTACGAACGATTGACTCCAGCATCGCCTTCGCTTCGCTCATGTCGGTATAAAAAGGATACACGCGCTGCGCGCCGATGTAGCTCAGTGCAACTACGCTTCCCCATTGAGAGATCGCGTCCATTTTATAGGCCACGCTCAACATTTTATGAAGCGAAAGAGCAGAAATATCAACGCTCTTCATATAGTAATCGTAATTCAGTTCGGTATAGTGAATGTTCTTGCGGATATTCGGGCTCATCCCGATAGAATGCAGGATGAAATCGATCTTACCGCCCAAAGCTTCCTGTGATTTTGTGAAAAGGTTTGTTATTTCCTCCACGCTGCTTGCGTCTGCCGGAATGATCTCACTTTGGGTTTTTTCCGCCAGTTGCTTGATGGTACCCAAGCGCATAGCGATGGGAGCGTTGGTGAGTACTATTTTAGCGCCTTGCTCGTGTGCTTTTAAAGCCACTTTCCAGGCAATTGAATTTTCGTCTAATGCTCCGGTAATGATACCGCGTTTACCTTTTAACAGATCGTTCATGGGGTTGATTTTGATACGCAAAAATAACATTTATTTTGGATGTTACTACTCCTTAAAAAACACCCGAAAACAACAGAAACCACAGAGAAAACAGCCGAGAGAACAGCCTACAGAGAACACGGAGAACATAGATCATCCCCCGTTAAAGGGGATATTCTATCGAATGAAAAATGGTATCCTTTTTGACCGTATCTTTGCACAAAATCCTCTCTAATGAAATTGTACCTCGCAATCCTTGCATTACCTCTGAGCATACTGGCTCAACAACCTGACACGTCTGCTATCCGTTTCTCGAAATTCGTGACCGCCGACGGCATGAAGACAAATCTGACGGTACTTGCATCTGATGAATACGAAGGACGCGAGACCGGCCAGAAAGGACAAAAGATGAGCGCCGAGTACATTAAAAAATACTACCAGGACCTGGGCATTAAACCCTATACATCCCCTGAACTGACGGATGGTTACATGCAGCCCTTTCCGCTAGCCGTATTTAACCCGCAGGAAGTAAAGCTCACTGTAGGCAGGAAGACCTACGCTCACTATACAGATTATTTCAGCTGGGCCAATACCATAGGCGATACAACCTTTTACCTTACTAAGATCGAATTCTGTGGCTACGGAATAAACACTATGGTATATTCTGATTTTGAAAAACAGAATGTAAAAGATAAAGCGGTTTTGATACTGGATGGCGAACCCTTTCGTGCCGATGGAAATTCGATGATTTCTCAAAACGCGCAACCCAGTCAGTGGGCCTCGAACTTCCGCACCAAACAGGCGGAAGCCAAGAAGCAGGGAATA
>JANWKZ010000182.1 GCA_025451115.1 Bacteroidia bacterium
GCGATACGCTTTTCTTCGGAACAAGCCCGATCTATCTTACAGGCGCAAATTATTACGATGTGTTCGTTGTTAAATATGATCCTGCGGGAATCGTTCAATGGGCAAAACAAGGCACAGGTGACTACCACGATCGCGCTTATGCTGTAACCATTGATCCTGTAGGCGCGGTATATGTTACCGGTACTTTTGGATCTACCTCACTTCGTTTCGGTGCCGACAGTATCATGAACTATAACAGTTATTACGACTCCTATATCGCTAAATTTGATAACACCACTGGTAATTTACAGTGGCTACGTGGCGGAAGAGGCGACGACGATGATTATGCTTACGGAATAAGCACGGACGCCGCGGGCAACGTGTATGCAACCGGTACTTTCGCTTCAGCCTATATTCGCTGGGATAACGACTCATTGGCGTTATCTCCATCGGGATACCAGGATATCTTTACCGTAAAATACAATTCGGCCGGTGTTGAACAGTGGTTGCGTGTTGCAGGCGACGACAATAACGACCAGGCCTGGAACATTGCTACTGATGCAGCGGGCAATTCCTATATCACCGGTTTTATTGGAGATCAATCTACCGTTAGCTTTGGTAACGGGCAAAGCATCACCAATAACAAGAACGCTTACAATTTCTTTTTAACCAAATACGACGCAAGCGGTACTGCCCAATGGGCACGTACGGTAGGTTGTAATCAATGGACCACTAATCGCGGATATAAAGTTCGCTTAGATGCTAACGGAGATCCAAACGTGATCGGCTTCTTTAACTCCGACTCACTTAATTTCGGCCCGCTTACTTTATTGAACACATCTATGACCGGAGGAGCAATGACCGGAGGAGATACAGCTTATGATGCTATGATCATGAAATACAAAGCCAATGGTAACATCCAGTGGGTACGTAACGTAGGTGGCGATTTCAGTGATTTTGGTTACGGTCTCGCAACAGGCCCCAATCACAGCCTGTTCGTGTGCGGAGAGTATATTTCTATGCCACTGATCGTAAACAGCACCACACTTACTGCAACCAACGCCTACGGAAATGCCTGGATCGCGAATAACATCAATGCTTCGAACGAAACGGCTAATATTTGTCTTGTAACAAGCGATAGCTTATCGGTAAACAACGTGGTTTATTGGGATAAGACGCCGCATACAGATGTAGACAGTTTCTATATTTACCGCGAGGTGTCAACCGGCACCTATTCTAAGATCGGGGTGCAGCCTTACAGCGCATTGAGCCAGTTTGCCGACACGACCCGTTCTGTAGGTCCGGCCAATGGTAATCCTAATGTTGGAACTTACCGCTACAAGATCCAAACACTCGATACGTGTGGTAACTTAGGTAAAATGAGTCCTTATCACAATACGGTGTTTTTCGTTGATAATGGCGGAGGTACTTTCACCTGGAATACTTACCAGGTAGAGAACCAGACCACACCGGTGATCAATTTTAATCTGATGCGCGATCCTACTGCTAATGGTAATTATATCCAGGTTGGGTCCGTATCCGGAACGCAAACTACATTGAACGATCCTGCTTACGCTACTTTCTCACTTACGGCCGACTGGCGCGTGGAAGCAACAGGCTTCAACTGTACATCAACCGCTAAATACGGGAACAATGCTGTTACGGGCGCTATCGTGAAATCGAAAAGTAATATCACGAACAACCGTGGTATCGGAATGACCGAGGTGGCAAACAACTTGAGCCTGACCGTTTATCCAAATCCTGCTACTGATCTTGTGCGCGTAGAGTGCAATAAGGAATTAGGAGCAGTTAGCATGGTAAACATGATAGGACAAACTGTTTTGAAACTGAACTCTAAGAACAGCGCCGAGCAAATTGACATCAGCAAGCTGCCGGCGGGCATTTATATCCTGCAGGCGCAGGGTAAGTTCACCAAGATCATTAAAGAATAAAATAAGGAAAGCCCCCGCCACAAACGGGGGTTTTTTTCTGAGATTTTTTTGTGGAAGAAACCTGGCAATTTTTAAAGGACCTAACCAATCCCGAGTCGATCGTAAAGCTGGGGCTACCTCTTTTGCTGTTTGTGATATTTGCGGAAACCGGGCTTTTCTTTGGCTTCTTTTTACCGGGAGATAGTCTTGTTTTTATTAGTGGTTTGCTTTGTGCCACCAACCCGGAACTGATGGGCGTAAATATTCCCGCTCTTGTGATACTGATGAGTGTAGCTGCCATACTCGGGAATGTGGTTGGATATTATTTCGGGAAAAGAGTGGGAGAGGCGCTGTACAAAAGGCCTGATAGTTTTTTCTTTAAAAGGCGACATGTTGATGCTACAAAAACTTTTTATGAAAAACATGGCGGAAAAACACTTTTTATCGGGAGGTTTTTGCCTGTGATAAGAACCTTCGCTCCCATCTTAGCGGGCGTGATAAAGATTGATATTAAAAAATTCATGCTATACAATGTGACCGGCGCGGTTTGCTGGATAGGCTCTTTCTGCAGTATCGGGTTCTTTTTGGGAACGAAATACCCCGGCGTAAAAGAGTACCTCGGCTATATTGTGATCGGGCTTATTATTATAACCGCTATTCCCGTTGTACTTACCTATTTTAAAGAACGTAAGTCCCGCTCCTGAATTTTTTGTACTTTAGTTGTGAATGAAAAGATACATTTTCATACTCTTTCCTTTCTTTCTTTTTTCGCAGGTCGACGTAAAGAACTTCGATTATCGTCGCGCGGATAGTATCGCCTTGAAGTTTCCTAAAAAGAAGTATAAGACGGTTTCAGCAGTGGCTGAGATCCTTACACAGGATATTACAACAGAACACGAAAAGTTTCGTGCCATCTTTCGCTGGATCACAGATAATATCGAATACAACAAAAGCGCAGGCAACGTAGCCGATGCCGACAAAGTGGTTCGCAAGAACAAAGCTGTTTGCCAGGGCTTCTCCAACTTGCTCAAAGAGATGTGCAACGTGGTGGGCATACCCTGTGAGGTTATTACCGGCTATACAAAAACAGAGGTCTCCGACATCAATCGAAAACTCAAGAAGACCGACCACGCGTGGAACTGCGTAAAGCTCTACGGCAAATGGCACCTGGTGGATGTTACCTGGGCCACGAGCAAGTTCAACGTCGTAACGCATAAATTCCAGAAGGAATTTGATGAGTTTTATTACATCGTTCAGCCCGAGCTTTTCATTCTCGATCATTTTCCGGGCCCACCAACTAAAGTGCAGGCGCAGCAGATCATAAACGAGGGTTACAAAGGAAAGGTGGCCAATTATTACCAGTTCTTGGAAAAACCTGTAAAGAAGAAAGCGTTTGGCAGCTGGCCTGTTTATTACGCCGACTTCTTTCACATGCAGCTGAACGCTATTGATCCCGGCAAGGGAACTTTTTCATGGAAGCAACAAAAACCATTGCACGTAGAGTTTTTTAGTGAAAAAACCATAAAAGACGCATCCATACTCATCAATACCGATAAGTTCGTTACCCCCGTTGAATTGAAAGACCTCGGCGGCGGAAAATACGGCTTCGATTACACTTTTCCGGTAAAAGGGAAGGTTGATCTCACCGTTTACGTCAACGGTCTCTGCGTGGCCGAGTATCTTCTACAGGTAAAGTGATATTTAGGCATGCCTAAAAAAATAATTAGGCATCCATTTCTTAGCTGTACCTTTGCGGCAGAATTTGTGACGGAAAAATACGAAAATAAAAAATCCTTAAGCGAGGTAAACCAATCGGTTGATGTAACTGCCATTAAATCTCCCTGGAAAAGGTTCATGGCCTTTTTGGGACCGGCTTATTTGATCTCTGTAGGGTATATGGACCCGGGCAACTGGGCTACCGATATTACCGGCGGCAGTAAATTTGGCTACACTTTGCTCTGGGTACTCGTGGTTTCAAACGTCATTGCGCTTTTGCTCCAGAGTTTCTCAGCGCGTTTGGGTTTGGTAACGGGTAAGGACCTTGCCCAGGCCTCGCGGGATATGTACCCGCCTTTCATCAATTTTTCGCTTTATATCTTCGCCGAGATCGCCATCGCGGCCTGCGACCTGGCCGAAGTGATCGGGATGGCCATTGGTTTGAAACTGCTGTTCCATTTTCCGTTATGGCTGGGCATTTGCATCACCGTATTAGATACATTCGTTTTGCTCATGCTCTTAAAAGTGGGCATCCGAAAGCTGGAAGCTTTTATAATAAGCCTCGTCTCCATCATTGGTATTTCGTTTTTAATAGAAATGTTCTTTGCCAAACCAGACATGGGCGATGTGATGGCGGGATTGATCCCATCCAAACTATCCAACGAGGCGCTTTACGTATCGTTGGCGATACTTGGAGCTACGGTTATGCCACATAATTTATATCTGCACAGTTCCCTGGTACAAACACGCAAGTTCAAACGTACTGCCCCCGACATTAAAAAAAGTATACGCTTCAATATCATTGATTCTACCATCGCACTGAACCTGGCACTTTTTGTCAACGCCGCTATTTTGATCTTAGCGGCCTCAACTTTTTTTGTGAACGGTTATTTTGAGGTGAACCAGATAGAAGATGCTTACAAATTCCTGGAGCCGCTTCTTGGTAGTTCCTGGGCACCCATTCTTTTTGCTGTGGCATTGATCGCTTCCGGGCAAAGTTCTACCGTTACAGGAACGCTGGCCGGACAGATCATCATGGAAGGTCACCTGCAATTGCGTATACAACCCTGGATGCGAAGATTGCTAACCCGTTTACTGGCTGTTATTCCTGCCTTACTTACCTGTTTGATTGCGGGAGAAGAAAGTACCGGAAAACTGCTGGTGCTTTCGCAATTTATATTAAGCCTGCAATTACCTTTTGCCATCGTGCCGCTCATCTTCTTTACCGGCGACAAAAAGATCATGGGCGAGTTCGCGGTGCGACCTTTATTTAAAATTTTGGGCTGGATAGCCGTTATCATGATAGCCGGGCTCAACTTTTACTTCGTTATGTTGCAGGTGAGCGACTGGGTACATGACCCAACTATGGCATTCTCCTCTAAATTCATGATAGCAACGGTGTGTATCTACGTTTTTGTGATACTCTTCTTCATTATGATCTACCCCGCGATCCGAAAAAGCAAAAAGCAAAAAGATTTTGTTTTGCACGGGCAGAACAAAATTACCATCGCCAATATGGGCGTTCCGCAGAAAGTGTTCGTTACGGTGGATTTCTCTTCGGCCGATAACAAGGCTATTAACCGCGCCATCCAAATGGGAGGGAAGGACGCCACCTATAATTTGCTTCACGTAGTAGAAACACCGGGCGCCATTATTTACGGAGAAGAAACCGTAGACTTCGAAACCCGCAAAGACATTGAGCTCATTGAGCAGTACGTAGAGCAACTCAAAAGTCAGGGCTACAAAGCTGCTTTCTTGTTAGGCTATGGAAACCCAAAGCAAGCCATCCCCGAACTAACCAATAGACATGGGGCTGACATGCTCGTTATTGGCACCCATGGTCATGGCGGACTAAAGGATCTTCTTTTTGGAACTACGGTGGAGGCTGTGCGGCATAAGATCACGGCACCGTTGCTGGTGGTATAAGACTTACAACGTCTTTGTAAATAATTAATTACCAGTTAATTGTATTAGATCGGTGAATCATGGTCTCCTTCAACAAAAAGAAAACCATTTGTTAATACTTATATTTTCCCAGCCAGCGCAAAACCGTATCTTTGCATACAGTTTTTGTAATTTTTGTAAAAAAACTGTATGCCAAACAACGCCAAATTCATCTTTGTTACCGGGGGCGTAACTTCATCACTTGGAAAAGGAATCATCTCAGCATCTCTCGCCAAATTGCTCCAGGCGCGTGGCTATACCGTTACCATCCAAAAGCTCGATCCCTACATCAATGTAGATCCCGGAACCCTCAATCCTTACGAACACGGAGAATGTTACGTAACCGATGATGGCGCCGAGACGGATCTCGACCTTGGTCACTACGAACGCTTCTTAAACGTACCTACCTCTAAAGCCAATAACGTAACCACCGGTCGCATTTATCAGAGCGTAATTGAAAAAGAGCGCAAAGGTGAGTTTTTGGGAAAAACCGTACAGGTTATCCCACATATTACCGACGAGATCAAGAATCGTATCAAGACTTTGGGCAAGACCGGCAAGTTCGAGTTTGTAATTACTGAGATCGGCGGAACCGTGGGTGACATCGAGTCACTTCCCTATATTGAGGCAGTTCGTCAGTTAAAATGGGAACTAGGTGAAAAATGCCTGGTGATACACTTGACACTATTACCTTTCCTGTCAACAACAGGAGAATTAAAAACAAAGCCTACCCAGCACTCGGTAAAACTTTTACTTGAATCGGGAGTACAGCCTGATATTTTGGTTTGTCGCGCCGAGCATCATATCAACAAAGACATTCGTCGCAAAATAGCTTTGTTCTGTAACGTAGCCCCTGAGGCCGTTATCGAAGCCTGCGACGCCAGCACCATTTACGAAGTTCCCTTATTCATGGAGCAGGAGCACTTAGACCAGATCGTTCTCAAGAAACTGGGGTACGAACCCGGCGAAGAAGCGAAAATGGATGCCTGGAAGGAATTCCTGCGCAAACTCAAGAACCCGAAGAAAGAAATTCGCATCGGCCTCATCGGAAAATACGTTGAATTAAAGGATTCCTATAAATCAATAGCAGAAGCTTTCATTCACGCCGGCGTGGAGAACGAATGCAAAGTAAAACTCGACTGGATCCACTCTGAGAACCTAACAGAAGAGAATATTGGCGAGAAGCTGAAAGACCTTAAGGGTATTCTGGTTGCTCCCGGCTTCGGAAGTCGCGGTATAGAAGGAAAAATTCTAGCGATCAAGCACGCACGTGAACATAAAATTCCA
>JANWKZ010000183.1 GCA_025451115.1 Bacteroidia bacterium
GCTTAATAGTTTGCAGTACAGCGCGTACGTTTCCGGCACCGGCATGATACACATGCATTACCAGCAAACGGAACCAAAGATCAGTCTCGTTATAGGCAATATTCATAGTATCCAGCATCTGCTTGGTGAGCGGAATACAAATATTCTTCATCAAAGAGGAAGCAGCGTAGGCAGCCCTATCAAAATCCGCACGCTCGTCCATCTTACGATTCACTTTAAGGCCATACATCCTGGCCACCGGTTTCATCAACTGGAAAGGCCCGTAAGCCCCCACATTTGATTTCTGAAGGCGGTTCGGGCTTTCGATCAACAAGATCGCCTGCGCATACCAGGGATCAACGCCGTTGGCCTCAAAATCCTTTATGCCTTTATCGAGGTTCAGGTAGGCTTTGCTGAAATCATAAAAGAAACTTTTTCCCTCTACAAGAAGTACACGCTCGCTGTCGCTGAGACAATGTACATTACGGAGGCTATCTCGATAACTGGTCTTCTGATCGTCGGTATAGGTTTTCCAGTTCTTAAGTTGCACACGGTCGATCACGCAGCGGCGGTTGGAATAGCAGATATAGGCCGAATCTTTAGTAAGATTCATAATACCGCGCCAGAATTCCACCTGGGGCAATGTATCTACATGTTGGTCGTATAGCTGGCAATCGTGGATGTAGCTGAGCGTTTCCTTTTTGCCATGATCGTAAATGGTAATGATATCCTTCCTGTAATCGGCCGGGGAAGTCAGGCTCACTTTTTCATCGGGATCGTTCTTTGGCAATGCTTTTTTAACCGGGTCAATACCCGAGAAGAACAAAGCTCCAAAACCTAGTATTGTTAAGATCCTCATCATTTCCTGCCCACAAGATAATTCGTACCCTCTAATATACGAAAAATGTGCCAGAAAGTTTTACACAGGGCCTATTTAATTGAGGAGCGGCGCTATTTTTAGACGGAAAGGGCTTAAAACGGCACAAAGGTCAGCCCGATCATGGCGTTGAACTTCTGGGTAGGGTATTTATCCCAGCGGTAATAACGGAAACTGCCTATATTATTGAAGGTCACAAAGGCCGACAGCATCTTGGTATAGCGGTATTCAATGCCCAGGTTAATGTCCGTAACGCCGTTAAGTTGCTTTGCCTTGTATACGGGCAGGCTGTTCTCAAATTGCTTCTCCAGGGCCCATTGCATGCCTATCACAAACAGATCGGCCTTTACTATGATCTTGCTTTTTAAGTTGTAACCGGCTGAAAAAGTGATATCGAAATTGGGCTTGTGCCATGGATACACGCCACTCGAATCGAGCTTGTAGCTATAGAAATTCCCTTTCGCGCTCACATTGATCTTTTCCTTGAATTGGTATTTCACCTGTCCGTTTACATTAATGAAATTGGTATTCATGTAAACCACCTTGTATTTGTTCGCCATGGCGTTCTCAGGATAGGTCTCATAATCGGCCAGGAAAAAGGCCATGTTCTCATAACGTCCATAAAGCGCTTTTACGTCGTAAGACGTATTTGAACTAAGCGCCCCTCTTAACCCGCCAAACAGGTTGTATTTGTTATGCGTATTCTTATAATCGAGCGCGCTCAAAACAAATGGATTTGTACCTGAAATCGAACGGAAGCTATTTTTCTCGAGTCCCCCACTTACGCCGGCGTAAGGAATAACAAGGTTCTGATATACGTTGTAGTAAACATTGAAACGGGGGTAGAAATAGTATTTCGTTCCACGGAAATCGAAATAGTCCGCGGCTACATTCACACCTACATCCGCTTTCCATTTTGTGCCGTTACCGGCCTCAAAATACGGATTCAGGCGTACGATCAGGTTATTCAATGTATCATGCGCACTCACTACGTTGTAATAATCAACGGCGAGCATTCCGTTTATTTTGGTTTGATCCTTATAAACGTTGATCAAGCCGTCTGCATACACATTGTTCTCGAAGGTCTTATGATCATCTCCCAGATTGTAATAATTGAAATGGATATCATGATTGATCTCCTTGCTGGTATCCGGATAATGACTTTGTAATCTTCCTTTACCTTCAAACAACTGGAAGCGCTGCTTGTAATCTTTGGCCTCAACGGTTGGGAAAAGTTTATCGGAGAATCCGTAATAATGCACCACATTGCGGCTGTAATTGAAATCGCCGCTCAGGGTGTGTTTACGAAGGAATTTCTTCGCGTAGATGCTTGCTTCGTTATCGCTCCAGTCGGTGCTTCCCATTGTATCGAACTTCGCGTGTGAAGAGAGATGTTTCACGCGTATACCCCAATTGATCTCTTTGGAACGAAGATTATTGTAAAAGAGCTCTCCGTAAGGCATTGTGTAATTACCCACACCCGCTTTTATGAGCACAGAATACAATTTAGAAAGTGGCTCATTCACCATTTTGGCCGGTTCAATGGGCGATACCGAATAGCTGGTGAGATACTGACGAGCCGGTGAAGTGTAAGCTATTTTGGTAATACGCTTTACGGTATCAACAATTTCGGGGCGTTCGGTCTGCTTTACGGCCTCCTTGATCACCGGATCGTAATTAGCAGGGTTTATCACCTCCACATCCATTACCTGGGAAAAACCTCCTGAACAAAGGATCATTCCCAGCAAAACCAACGCATATTTCATTCCGTTCAATTTCATTTGGGCGTATTAATCTTTAAGGTATCCGACTTAGGTTCTAATAACAGGTCATTCCCTTTATTTTCGAATTGGATCTGCATCTGGTCCTGTGGCTTATTTTCCATCAGGCGGGAGTTCTGCTTATCCCGTACTTCCTGCAGTTTTTGTTTGGCAATATCCACGTATTCCGCTTTATCAGCGTTCTCGATCACACTCTGAAGGATTGCTTCGGCATTAGCATAATCCTTTTTCTCGGCGTAAACGTCAGCCATTAAAAGCATACCTTTTGTGTTCCAATCATTGTTGCTGTAAGTATAACCCACCAGGCCGTTGATCGTTTTTTCAGTTTCTTTTAGTTCCTTCTTCTGAAAATGTATCATAGCCAGGTAATAGTAAGCCTCAGCGCCGGCTTCGCTCTTCGCATTCTTGGTGAGATAATTCCAATCGGCGATACTTTCGTCACGACGATTGAGTTCGTACAGCGAACGTGCCTTTAACTGGCGCGCTTCTATGATTTGAGAAGCTGATATTTTTTCGGTGTTCATCACCTTGTTGCATTCAGTTACGCATTCCTCATACAGCTTCAACTGGTAGGAGCAACGCATGGCGCCGAGTTTGGCAGCAAGTTTGTTTTGCGAGCTTTCGGCCGCTTCCTGCAATTGCATATAGAGCGAAAAAGCATCCTGGTAATTCTTGTCCTTGAAAGAAATATAAGCTGCTTTAGAAAGAGATATCTCAGTATGAATACTGCGCGGTTTCGACAGAACAAATTTGTAAGCCTTCAATGCTTCCGCGTAATTTCCTTTGCTGTACACACACTCGCCATAACAGAACTGCGCCTCCACAATATATTTTCCATCAGGGAATTTATCGATATACTTCTTCATCTCCGCCGCGGCGCCATCATAGTCCTTTTTATCGTAATACAAGGCCGAAGCTTTATCCCAATAACTTTCGTCTAGTTCACTCACGCTCGCCGAAGTTCCAATAGATGCCAGCCAGGCTTCCATCTCTTCGGGTTTGTTCTGCTCTTTAAAGATCTTCTTCACGGTCTCGATCGCATCCTTGGCTTCTTCCGATTTCGGGTTTTGCTTAACGATCTTATCCAGGTAGGTAAAAGCCTTGTCGTACTTGTTCTGATTATAATAGAGGAAACCGACCGTTTTAGTAGCCCGCACCACATAAGGAGAGGTTGGGTAATTATTGATGATCTTATCATACCAAAGGATGGCGTTATCAACCTCGCCGGCCAGCTTATAACTTTCAGCTGTTTCATACACCGAAGAAACGATGTAAGGTGAAGAAGGAAACTGTTTCTGCAATTGCTGCAGATCACTTATCTTTTCTTTGTAATTCTTCAGTAACCCATTACAAACCGCTTTTTGGTAGATGGAATAGTCTACATCGATCTTATTAAGGGCCATCGCTGTCTCGTAATAATCGGCCGCCGAATTAAAGTTCTTCTGCATGAAATAACAGTCCGCAGTACGCACATTGGCATCAGCAGCTTTCATAGGATCATCAAGTTTCTTACTCATTAAATATTTCCGGAAAGAGATGCCTGCCTCCTCATAATCCTTGTTCATAAAGCGCGCGTAGGCTATGTTGTAATTGGAAATATCATATTCCTTCAGACTAAAAGAGCCCGGCAATTCCTGGAAAGCCTCCCAGCCATCTGCGGCGTTATTATAAGCCTTACCCTGGTAAGAAAGTTCAGACAACCAGTATTTGCTCAAGGCCGTGGTTACAGGATCTACATTCAGGCGAAATACCGTATTGAAATACTTACGCGCCGAATCAACCTGGTTGTTGTTATAATGATTCACGGCTTTGAAATAATAGATTTGCTGGTACACCTGGCGAAGCTTAGGATCTTCGGTATTCATTTTCTCAATGATACGCAGGGCCGCGTCGTAATTCTTGGTAGAATGAAAGCAGTTCACCAGGTAGGTAAAGGCCTCATCACGAAGGACAGATTTAGGATACTCCGTAATGTATAATTGGAAATACTTGATGGCGTCGTTGAACGGGCTAAAACCAGTCTCATAACAAAGCTTGGCGTAGTTAAAGAGGCTTTCCTCGCGGATCTGCTTGTCGAACTTCAGATTGTAGGCCGAGAAATAAGCATTACGCGCCTTGCTTTTATCTCCGGTCTTTAAATAGCAATCGGCGAGATAATAGTACGCGTTCTGTGAAAGAGAATCTTCTCCCCCTGCGGCTTTTTCAAAATAGGTTGTCGCATTTGTGAGATCACCTGTCTTATAGTAAGCATAACCCATTTGGTAATTATCGTGAGCATTACTTACGGGGCCCTTGGTTAAATAAGGAATGGCTTCTGCATATTGCTGTTTGTAGTAGTAGGACTGACCAATGATACGGTTTATCTCTCCCACCTTCTGGGCGTGTATAGTATCATGTAGCAGCGGCGGTGCCACTTTGATCACTTCATCGTATTTTCCCTGGAGGAAATAGATCTGCGCAATGTAATAAGGAACAACGGTGCCGAAAGTTTCGTCATTCAGCAAACGATTGAAACCTTCCAGCGCTGTACTATAATTCTTTTCAACGTAAGCGATATGCGAGTAGTAGTAATTCGCAGGATGCGCGTACTTATTATCAATATCTTTTATTTCGTAAAGATCGATCTTGGCCTTATCCACCTGCTTCTTCTCGAGATAACTATACCCTCTTTTAAACCTGAGTTCGGCAGCTTCTTCTTTATCCAGGCCCGCAACATCCACTTTCTCCAGGAAATCGATCGTCTCCTGGTATTTCTTTTTTCTGAAATTCGATTTTCCGAGATAAAAATAGCCCCATTCTACCTTGTTGCTCTCCGGATGCGCGTCAATGAATTTCTTCATGCGCCATTCACCATCCTTATTGAAAAGTTCTATAGCGCAGGCCGAAGCATAATACTCCGCATCAATACGTGTGAGTGATTTGGGATTCTTATTGGTCTCAATGACATTCTGGAAACTCTTAAGGGCAGATCCGTATTTCTTCTTGTCGAACAATTCGGTTCCCGTCTTGAACTCGTGGTCAGCCTCCAGGTAAATAGTGGTCTTCTGCGCCGTGGCAAAGCTGCACACGAGACATAATACCAAAACCTGGAAAAGTTTCCTCATTTCCGCACACATAATCGTTGTAAAGTTAGAGAGGAGCCTTCTGTTATCCTTTATACCTTTCTTAAGTTATTAACCCGCCCGTGTTAAAACAGGAATGCAGCCGGTTTTATTGTGTAAACTTATAGTTTCTACATTAGCGGAGATTATGCAAGGTGATACGGTCATACAGCTAAACAACGCGAGCATCAGTCAGTCATCGGCCGTGGTGGTTAACAACCTTTCGTTAACTGTTAAAAAAGGTGAATTTGTTTACCTGCTGGGAAAGACCGGTAGCGGAAAAAGCTCGGTGATGAAATGCCTCTATGCCGAATTGTCGCTCACTGCCGGAACCGGGCATGTAGCGGGTTTTGATATTCATTCGATCAAAAGAAAAGATATTCCCTTTCTGCGTCGCAAGCTGGGCATCGTGTTCCAGGATTTTCAGCTTTTGGGCGACCGTAGTGTATACGAAAACCTGCGCTTTGTGATGAAAGCCACAGGATGGAACGAGGAAGAACAGATCAAAAAACAAATAAACGAAGTTTTAGAAAAAGTAGGCCTCTTCGGAAAGAGCAGTAAAATGCCCCACGAGATGTCGGGCGGAGAGCAGCAACGGGTAGCCATTGCCCGTGCGTTGATCAATCATCCCGAGATCATCCTTGCCGACGAGCCCACCGGGAACCTCGACCCCGAAACTTCCGCCGAGATCATGAAACTTTTACAGGATATAAGCAAAACCGGAACTTCCGTACTTTTTGCCACACACGATATGCTGCTTTACAACAAATTTCCTGCCCGCACACTTACCTGCGCGAACGGAGTTGTAATGGAAACAAGATCAAACTAGTTATTTCGACCTTTTCTTACCGGAGAACGCGGTGCCTATCAATTGACGGGTCTTTTGGTCGTTATCGAAAATTACGAGGCTTTCCTTGCGTTCCTGGATCTGCTTTGAAGTAAATTCCTGTAAAAAGCACTCGTTAATAGCAGCGATGATCTCTGGGGGAGAGTTTTTTACAATGCAGCTGTTGGAAAGCGCGGTTCCCTCAAGCATATTGTCATTACATATGCAGAAACGGCCGCTGTATAGTACATTCAATAACTTTAATTTAAGTCCTGTGCCCTGGTGCGTGTAGAGACAATGCACTTGCGCGTTCTCAAGCAGTTCCTGCATCTGCGGCTCTTTGGGATTTTCAATGATCTTGATATGCGGAAAACCTTTTATCCATTCGTATATTTTTGCCGAGGGGTTAAGTCCTGCAATGATCACAGGCAGGGTAATTTTCGAAAATACTTCCTTAATAAGAAACTCAGCCGCTTTTACATTCTCGCTTACACTCAAGTTACCGTGATACAGCACATACTCTCCTCTACCCGGCTTGCTCGTTACTTTTTCGTATGGATGAAAGCTGGGAAGATAATCAATGGCCTTGCCCGGGAATTCGGCCTGCAAGTATTTTTGATCGGCGGTTGAAACCACCAGCATTACATCGGCGTGCATTAAATGCGACTGGAAAGAATAAAGCTTGCGCGCCTCTGTAACGAAATACAATTTTTTGAGTCCATTCTTTTCAGCGTGGGCCAGGTGATAGTAATAATGATGCTCAATATTGCTTTCACGGTAAATTTTAACCCGGTTCTTTAAACGGTCATCGCCCAGGTAATAGCAGGTGTGAAGTCCCTCGAAAAGAATTGGGTGGGAGTCAGCCAAGAGGTTACTTATCATCTCTTCCGAAGTTCGCGATTTAATGATATATGGAACCGGGCTCAGGCCTTTAAGGAAAGACTTGCTGCGTTTGTAATAATATACTTTCTGACAGTATTTTTCGAGTTCCTTCTGTTCTCCCCTGCCGTATTCATAACAATGCAGGATGATCTTTATCCCGGCCCGGTGCAAATTAACCAGCTTATAGAACACGTCTATCACACCCCCGTAATTAGCCGGGAAAGGCACATCAAAAGAGACGATATGAAGGGTTTTTTCCAATTATTTCTATCTTTACAAAAGTACTCAATTACCAACGTATGCGGGGTTCAATTATTTTGTTTTTTACATATATCCTGTTCATAAACGTACAGGCACAGGATGCAAGTGAAAAATTGCAACGCAGCCAGTGTATTTTCTTTCGCGGAACTATTTATGTAAGCGGTTATGAGGAAACTGAAAAAGGACTTGTTATAAAAACCCTGCGCTTTTCTGTTAAAGGCGAGAAGCTGAACTCAAATTCAAAACCTCTGGGAAAAGTAAAACCTTCC
>JANWKZ010000184.1 GCA_025451115.1 Bacteroidia bacterium
TACTTGTGATCCCTTCCATTTGTTTCATTTACTATTTCAAGAAATATAAGTTCAGTTGGACCGGCTTCCTGATAGCGGGTGTTGTTTCTATTTTGCTTTTGGGCGGTATACAGGCGGGTGTAATTCCCGGTATTGCTAAAATGGCCGCCGATTACGAATTGTTGTTCGTTAACAACTGGCATTTGCCTTTCAACTCAGGCACGTTTGTATACTTCGTGTTGTTGATCGGTTTTGTGGGTATGGCCATCGCTTATTCGGTGAACGGAAAAGCAGGTTTCTACAAGATCACTTTCTTCATGGCCATCGCGTTCGCTTTACTCGCTATCATATCGGGAAGCACAGGTGGTTCAATGTTCATGCGTCTTCTGGTTTTAGGTGGAATGGTCTACGGTATACATTACCTTAAGGACAAGCACGCCATCCTCAACACGATCTCTCTTTCCTTCGCCATGATGCTGATCGGGTATTCTACGTTCTTCGTTCTTGTTATCCGCTCGCAAGCCAATACGCCGATGGATGAGAACAATCCTGAGAACGCCCTGAATATGCTTTCTTACCTCAACCGTGAGCAATACGGCGATTGGCCTATCGGTTACGGTCAATATTACAACGCGCCTACCAAATCGCGCAGTGAGTTCACTAACGGAACACCTACCTATGCGCGTAACACCGCCAACGGTACCTACGATGTGATCGATAAACGCGAACACGTGAATCCGGTTTACGAAGATGATTTTTGTACGCCTTTCCCTCGTATGTGGAGCCAGCAGAGCAATCACGAAGAACCTTATAAATACTGGGGTAACGTAAAAGGAAGACCCAAGCAGGTGATGGGGCAGAACGGGGAACCCGAAACTTTATATGTTCCAACCTTCGGCGAGAACTTAACGTATTTCTTCCGCTATCAGGTAGGCTATATGTACTGGCGTTATTTTGCCTGGAATTTTATCGGTAAACAAAACGATGTACAGGGTCTTACCAATAATCCTACGGATGGCAACTGGATCACCGGCCTTAACTTTTTTGACCAGGCCCGACTTGATGCCGGCGACCCTTATAACGCTACCAGCGCCACAAAAAATAACAAGGCTACCAATAAATTCTTCGCGCTTCCTTTCATTTTAGGTTTGCTCGGAATCTGGTTCCACTATAAGCAAAACGCGAAAGACACTTTTGTGGTCTTCTGCCTTTTCTTCTTTACCGGTTTCGCGATCTTAATTTACCTGAACCAGTATCCTTACCAGCCACGTGAACGGGATTACGCCTATGCAGCCTCGTTCTACGCGTTTGCTATCTGGATCGGTCTCGGTGTTCTTTTCCTCTACAACCTGTTCTCCAAAAAAATGCCGGGCCGCAACGGTGCAGTAGCCGCTATCGTTATTTGCATGGTGGTTCCTTTCTTAATGGGATCGCAGGGTTGGGACGATCACAATCGTTCCAAACGTACCATGGCACGTGATTTCGCTATAAATTACCTGCAATCCTGCGAAGAGAACGCAGTGCTCTTCACCAATGGTGATAACGATACATTCCCTCTCTGGTACGCCCAGGAAGTAGAAGGTGTTCGCACCGATGTGCGCGTAGTAAACCTAAGTCTTTTCCAAACCGATTGGTATATCGATCAGTGCCGCCGTGCCGCTTACAACTCGGCGCCGCTTCCCTTCACTATGTCGGCCGACAAATACGCGGCCAGCCGCAGGGACATTGTGTATTTCATGGATAAGAATATCGGTTATGTAAATATAAAAGAACTGATGGATTACGTCGCCAGCGATAATCCCGAGAATAAATACAATATGAGCGGTGAGTTGCTTCATATTCTTCCAAGTAATAAGATCAGCATCCCGGTAGATTCAGCGAAAGTTGTGAAGAATGGAACTGTGTTGAAAGGATTGGAGAACCGCGTTGTGAAGAGTATAGATTGGCAGATCCGTCGCAGTTATATTACAAAGAACGATATGATGGTACTTGATCTCCTGGCCGGTTTCAATTGGGACCGCCCGATCTATTTCGCTGTTACAACAGGCAGGGAAGCCTATATGGGTCTCGAGGAATATCTTCAGTTGGAAGGCCTCGCTTACCGTTTAACGCCTATTAGATCTTCTAAAGAAGAAATGCAGGCCGGTGCGCGCATCAACAGCGAGAAGATGTATGATAACATAATGAATAAATTCCAGTGGGGCGGCATGAGCACGCCGGGTGTTTACCTGGATGAGAACTCCTTGCGTTTCGGCTCCAATATGCGTATCCAGATCGGCGGACTTGCAAGCGCACTTGTGCAGCAAGGTAAAAAAGACAAGGCTATCAAAATACTGGATAAGGCCATGAAAGAAATGCCTGAAGAAACAGTTCCTTTCGATGCAACTATGTACAGTATTGTTATCGGGTACTTCCAGGCAGGCGATAATAAGAAGGCCGCTCCTTTGGCCGAGAAATTATTTACTTTGTTTGAAGGCGATCTGAAGTACTACAACAAACTTCCGGGCATTCATAAATCAGCTTACGCCGGCGAGATGCGCCGCGCACGCGAGCTTATGATCAGCCTGATGCAGGTGGCACGCGCCAATGGCGAAACAGCCCTTTCGAAGAATTTCGAACAACGTCTGCCCGCAGTTATTTCGCAGGAAGACATGATGCCTCAGCAGCCGGCTATGAAATAATACCATGCTTTTACCGGTATCACCTCCAAAAACATTGCGCGCCCTATACCCGCAATGTTTTTGGAATTTACCGAACCCCGATAACCGGATCTATCTTACTTTCGATGACGGACCTACACCTGAATTATTACCTTTCATCCTTGATACACTTGATAAATATAAATTTCGCGCCACTTTTTTTTGCGTAGGAGATAATGTAGCCAAACATCCTGAGCTCTTTAATAGAATGCTTGAAAAGCATGTGGTAGGAAATCATACCTATAACCACATGAGCGGTTGGAAGAACGCGAATATTACCTATTACCGCAATATCAAGAAATTTGATGCGGTGTACCATAGCCCGCTTTTCAGACCTCCTTACGGGCGCATCACCCGTACGCAGGCCAAACACGTTTCGAGGCAGTATAAGATCATCATGTGGGATGTGCTAAGCTATGATTACAGCAAAAGTACCACGCCCAAAAAATGCCTTTCAAATGTGGTAAGGAACGTGAAAAGCGGTTCGGTTATCGTGTTTCACGACAATAAGAAAGCAAAAAGGAATGTAACCTACGCTTTACCGCGCGCTATCGAACATTTATTGGGTAAAGGGTTTATCTTTGACGTAATTAGCTGAGTGAAGAGGTGTAATAACATATTGGTTTTGGTGTTGTTTGTTTTGAGTGCGACGGCACAAACGAAGGATTCTTCAGAATTCAATATCTATCGCTACAAACCAACGCCGAAGGACAGAGTTGTGCTGGAAGTGAATCACACGGGTTGGTTGGGATTGGCCGACAGCGTAAAGGAAAAGCCTTTCAGTGGAGGTGTGAACTTCATGATGTTCTTTGATCATCCCATCGGATCATCACACTTTAGTTTTGCCTGGGGCGCCGGGATCAGTTCCTATAATATCCATGGTGCCATTGATCTTGTATACCGGCGCGATTCGGTTTCTAATGCTATCAAATTCACTTCTGTCGTAAAACGCCTCGCGCCTTATCATATCAATCGTATTGGAGTAAAAATTATCGAAGTCCCCTTTGAATTTCGTTTCCGCACGTTTACAGATTACCAGTTTAAATTATCGGTAGGATTTAAAGTAGGCTATGTAGTGCAATCTTTCCGGAAGATCTACGATGCAAACTCGAAAGCTAAATTCTACGATATTGCAGGTGTGAACCCCCTTCGCTATGGTGTTACCCTGCGAATGGGTTGGGAACAGATCCATCTAACCGCATTTTATTCGCTCACCGAATTCTTTGAGAAAGGAAAAGGCACACCAGGCGTCATTCCATTCTCGGTTGGTTTTGCTTATACACCACGCATCTCCCTGGGAGGTAAATAATGAAAAAAGGTACAGATATCGAACTCTTTCTGGCGAAAGAGAAAAAAAGTACTTCCGGGGAGGAGAAATTACTTGATGAGGCAAAGAAACTTCTCATTCAGAACAAACTGAAAGAAAGGAATATTCTCAGCAACCTGAAATTCTACAATACGTCTTTCGAGTTCCTGGATGATGAAGAGGTGCCTGGCGATAAAATATTTTCTGCCCAACAAATTAAAACTACCTGTAAAAAACTGCACCTGCGTTTTCTTCCCTCGCAGGCCTTTGAAGGGGTAGTGCCTTATGAAGCGGTTTTAAAGATCGAGGAACTGAATGCGAAATACCGAAAAGAGTTAAAGCATTTTAAAATTTTAAGCACCAAAGAGTTCTTTTCAGAGCATGATCCAAAAGACCAGGCCCTGCTTTTTGGGCAGACCCTCTATGGGAATTATTATCACATCCATACCTGGGGAAAACCTCTTTCGTCTTTCCGGAAGATCCAATTCTTTCCGCTACGAAATTTCGAATCGCTTATTTCCATCATTTTGATCTTTACCCTGATCGTCAGTCTCGCTATTCCCGATCGTTATCTTAGCACGGATACACGCGCTACTTATTTCAGTATGTACCGAATGGCCGGGTTTTTTCATATGCTGATCTTATTTTCAGGCCTTACCATATTCTTTCTTTTTGCTTTTCATTTCAGTTTTTCAGAAAATAACTGGGATAGCCCGTTAAAGAAGAAAAATCACTAATTTTACAGCATGAGTCGCGAAGAAATACTGAAAACATACAAGATATTTATCGGCGGTCAATTTCCACGAACTGAAAGTGGCCGTTTTTACTCGCTTACCAATTCCAAAAAGCAAGCTATCGCCAATATTTGCCTCAGCTCGCGCAAGGACCTGCGTAATGCTGTAGTTGCCGCGCGCTCGGCGCAAGGTAGCTGGGCCGGTAAAAGCGCTTTTAACCGAGGGCAGATCCTTTACCGCGTTGCTGAAATGCTGGAGGGGAGAAAAGATCAATTTGTTTCTGAACTTGTACAACAAGGTTCAACAAAAAAACAAGCTGAAACCGAGGTTGCTCTTTCCATAGATCGAATTGTTTATTACGCAGGCTGGTGCGATAAATACCAGCAGATATTCAGCTCTGTGAATCCGGTTGCATCTTCGCATTTTAATTTCTCAGTTCCTGAACCCATGGGTGTGGTTTCTATCATTGCGGATGAGAATACTTCCTTGATCGGTTTGGTTTCTGTGATAATGCCTGTTATTGCCGGTGGAAATACCTGCGTGATACTCGCTTCAGAGAAAAGGCCTTTATGCGCGGTCACTTTTGCTGAGGTTTTAGCTACAAGCGACCTGCCCGGTGGTGTTGTAAATATCTTAACGGGTACCGCTTCCGAGTTACATGCTCATTTCTCTTCTCACATGGATGTAAATGCAGTCGTCTACTGCCGAAAGGATGCAGCCGAGAAGAAAGCCATCGCTGAAAACGCCTCTCTCAACGTAAAGCGCTCGTTTACATGGACTAAGAACTGGCTTTTGGAAAAAGAACAAGGCCCTTACTTTATATCTGACCTCCAGGAAATTAAAACAACCTGGCATCCTGTTGAAAACATAGGGACTTCAGGAGCTAAATATTAAGCTTCTGTAACTTGTTTTTTCTGATTCTTTCCTACATTTGTTAGAGTAAACTTTAGGGGTGCCCGTTAAGCGGTGCTGAGAAAAACCCTCACAACCTGCACAGGATAATGCCTGCGAAGGGAAAAGTAAAGAAGACTTTCTGTCTTTCTTATTTATCCCTCACTTTATACGGTTTACGAAAACAAAGCACAATGAATGTTTTTGTAAATAATCAAAGTCTCTCTTTAGCGCAAGACGCAGATCTTGCCACAGCCCTCGGGCAAAGCGGTATTCAAAATACCCGCGGTATAGCCGTTGCGGTTAACAACGCGGTTGTCCCCAAAGCAGAATGGCAAAACAAAGTACTGAACGAAAATGATAAAATAACGATCATCCGTGCCACTCAGGGCGGATAAATAAACCCATGTATATGAAAACAAAAGACCATGCGCCCAAACAAGATGTGATCAGCAATGAACCGTTAACAGGTTCCGGTAAGATCTATGTGAATGGAAAGATTCACAATATTAAGGTCGCCATGCGCGAAATTACGCTCACCGATACGGTGCATAAATTCAACGGCAGCAATAAAGTTGAAAAGAACGAGTCGGTAACGGTTTACGATACAAGCGGACCGTACACCGACCCGAATGTTAAGATCGATCTTAAAAAAGGATTACCGCGCCTTCGTGAGGAGTGGATCCTGCGGCGCGGTGACGTGGAAGAGTTGCAGGACATTTCTTCGGAGTATGGGCGCGAGCGCGCCGCCGATAAGAAACTGGATGCCTTGCGATTCGAGCACATCAAGAAACCACTGAAAGCAAAACCGGGAAAGAATGTGTCTCAGCTTCATTATGCGAAGCAAGGCATTATCACTCCTGAGATGGAATACATCGCCATCCGCGA
>JANWKZ010000185.1 GCA_025451115.1 Bacteroidia bacterium
ATTGTTCTTCCTTCAGCATGATCATTATCAGAAGGATCGTAATTACTATCCAGGCAATAAGCGGAACAAGTATAGGCCTGCGACGGTGTTTTGTATTTACGCCGAGGTATTTATTCCAGAGTATATTGTTCAACAGCATGGCTCCTCCTGCATTTAATGCAATAGAGATCCCGGTGCTTCTAACCGGTAAAAAAGATAGGCCCCAGATCATCACTACAGTATAGAAAAAACCGATCATAAATACTTCGGCAGCGCCTTTTTTGTTGCCCGACCGGTTTATATTGGAAGAAAGAAAGATCGTGCCGGCCAACATGGTAAAGACCACACAGAATAGGAAAATAGCTCTTTGCGAATAATACTCGGGCGCTTCGGGATCATCTGTGAAATTGTTCCTCCATTTCGACCATGTTGTCTCGTTAGCCGCATCATTTTCGGGAAGCTCCTGGTGTGGTTTGAAATAGATATCCAGCTCTTTCAGTTCTTCTTCAGAAAACACCCGGCCGCGCCTTTGCAGCTCAGCCACGGCTGCCGAAACAAAAGGCACCTGGTATTTTTTTCTTTCGGCTACAAAGAACTCAAGGTCTTCATCACTCTTGCCGAACATATGGTCATGGAAGCTCTCCTCCATTTATTTTCCCTTCTGCGAATCGGCCCAGCCGAATATATTTTTAAGGATGTCGTTCACGCGGGTCATTGGGTCTTTGCGGATCTTGGCTTCTTCATCGGCAACTAAAAGGAACAAGCCGTAGATCGCCTTTTTGGTCACATAATCATCAAGATCAGGATTCTGCTTTTTAACGCCGGGTATCTTGTTGTATTTCTTCACCAGCGGGTTCCAGTGCTCAGTTACCTTCACTTTATTAATGGCTTCCTTAACGATGGGTTTGTATTGTGCATACAACTCCGGGGAAGTAGCGCCTTTCAGGTAACTGGTGGCGGCGGTGTCGGCACCCTTTAAAATGCCCATTCCGTCCTTTACGGTCATATTCTTAATAGCGGCCAGGAACACCGGGGCAGCTGTTTTTGCGGCTTCCTCGGCAGCGCGGTTCAGGGATGTTTCAAACTCGTTCACTTTTTTCTCCATGCCCAGCTTCACCAGCTTCTTTTTCATGTCGGTGGCCTCGGGAGGAAAAGGAATGAACAGGCGCGGGTTCTTCAGGTAACCATCCACTTTTGAAGTAGCCGCGGTAGAGTTATTGCTTCCCTGGTTAAGGGCTTCCTTTAAACCGGCTATGATCTCGGCTTCTGTAGGTACCTTGGGTGTGTTCGCTCCACCTACGCCCGTGGCGTTCTTAATGTCGTCTACGGCTTTTCCGCCGTTGTTCTTTACGTCGTCCTTGGCCTTGTTCCACATGTCGCCAATACCTTGTCCCTGTGAGCTCAATACACCAAGACTTAATAAGATAAAAAATAGTTTTTTCATAAATTGTTTGTTGCGGGTTTATTTACAAATCTCATGCCGAAGCAAAGCGAAGATACAAATTCATTCAGTATCTCATCCTTAGCCTTTTACAGGCTTTTTTGACGAAATGGTTACAAGCAGATTAACTAACTGGATAAGAATATATTCTGACCCCACAAGTGAATCTATAATAATAAAGGTCAAATGTTAATTAATAAAGGCGTACGTTTGATATGGATTTGGTTCAAACGTTCTGGCGTCTTTAAGAAATAGTATTTCGCGCAGTATTACCCACTTCCAAACTCTCTCTTCAACAAGTTTATTTAGGCCTAATGTTTAACCTGGGATCGCCCCCGTTTATGTACTGTGTATGATTTCCAAAGAAAGTAAGACTTTTAGTATCCTGCTTGCCGATGACGATATAGATGATCGTTTCTTCTTTGCCAAAGCGTTGGGTGAATTACAGATAGACAGTAGACTTAATGTTGTAGAAGACGGTGAGAAGTTGATGACACGTCTCCGGTCGGCCAAAAAACTTCCGGATGTTCTTTTCCTCGACCTCAACATGCCCCGGCGCAATGGCCTGGAGTGCCTCACTGATATAAAGAAGAGCGAAAAACTGAAGGATATGCCCGTTATCATCTATTCAACTTCGCTGTATGAGGAGGTAGCCAATTTGCTTTACAGCAACGGCGCGTATTACTATGTGAAGAAGACCAATTTCCACGAGCTTGTGAAAATGCTTCAATATATTCTCACCATGATGCAGGAAGGTAAATTAAAAAGGCCAACCCGGCCCAATTTTGTGTTGCGCCTGCCCCAGGAACAGCATTAATTTTCTTTATGGCTAAAAAAACCGCACTTAAAAAAAATACTAAAAGCCGCCGCCCGGTTCGGGCGGCCAATTTCCCCCTGGTAGCTATCGGTGCTTCGGCCGGCGGCCTGGAAGCCGTTTCAGATCTGTTAAAGAACCTTCCTGTTGATACGGGGATGGCTTTTATCTATGTGCAGCATTTGAGTCCTGACCATCCCAGTAATCTGTCTCTTATCTTAGCCGAATGCACAAAAATGCCGGTGCAGGAAGTAAAACACCTGTTACGGGTTGAACCCAATAAAGTATATATATGCGCCCCCAATAAAGAGATCACCATACTGGATGGAAAAATACGATTGGTCCACAGGAATGATGAACAACACCCTTATTTACCCATCGATAATTTCATGGCATTGCTCGCGAAAAAGTTCGGCAAGCGCGTCATCGGGGTAATTCTTTCGGGAAATGCCACCGATGGTACCGAAGGACTAAAAGCAATACGGGAGGGCGGGGGTACTACCTTCGCCCAGGATCGATCCGCGAAGTACGACAGCATGCCCAGTTCGGCAATAGATGAGCAGGTAGTTGATTTTGTATTATCGCCGAAGGACATGGCGTATTACCTGACGGAATTCGGAACGCCCGAATTCGAAAAAAAGAAAATGATGGCGCACCGTGAACACACGGTTTCGGATGATAATCCCGAGCTTAAAAATATCCTCATCCTTTTACACAAAGAAACCGGGGTAGATTTCAGTCATTATAAAATGACCACCATTAAGCGGCGCCTCAATTACCGGATGCTGCATTGCGGTGAAACAACACTGAAAGAATATTATAAAGTATTAACGAAAAAAGAAAAGGAGATCGATCTGCTTTATAAGGATCTCCTCATCAATGTAACTTCCTTTTTCAGGGATACCGCTACCTATTGGTACCTTAAAACAACTTTTTTACCCCGGCTTCTGAAGTCTAAAAGCCCTGAGGAAACTATACGGATCTGGGTGCCCGCCTGTTCAAGCGGCGAAGAAGCCTATTCGATAGCTATGCTGATAACCGAACTGCAGGAAAGGAAGAGCAGGAAGCACAAAGTGCAGATCTTTGCTACGGATCTTAGCGAACAGGTGATCCGCGATGCCCGCGTGGGGGAGTACTCGCAAAGCGACGTGAGGTCGGTATCTAAAAGCCGGCTAAAGCGTTTTTTTGTTAAAGTTGGCGACCATTACCGGATCATAAAGGAGCTCAGGGAAATGTGTGTGTTTGCCCCGCATAATATTTTGCGTGATCCGCCTTTTTCACGGATGGATTTCATAAGCTGTTGTAACCTCCTGATCTATTTTGACGCGGCCGCGCAGAAAAAAGCGCTGGCCACGCTCAGTTTTGCTTTGAAGGAAGGTGGTTTTTTAATGCTTGGTAAATCGGAAACGATAGGCACTTCTTCGCAATTCTTTACCCAGGTAAATAACCGGTTCAAGATCTATTCTAAAAAGAAGAACGCAAGCCGCAAGGTTCCGGAACTGCTTCCGCGTTTCCCCCGAAATGTGGAGCCGGAAAAGAAGCTGAAATTATTATCCCGGAAGAATACCGTGATCGATTCAAAGGAACTCGACTCGGTGATCGATTCGATACTTCTTTCGCGTTTTATGCCTGCCTGTGCCATCATCAATAAGGATATGGATGTGCTCCAGTTCAGAGGCTCCACCTCCCTATACCTGGAACATGCGCAGGGTAAAGCCAGTCTTAATATTCTTAAGATGACGCGCCCCGAATTTGCCATTGAACTGCGCAATGCCATCCATAAGGCGTTCAAGACCAAACAAACCGTACTTAAGGAGGGTATCGACCTCAAAACTGACTCTGAGTTCCATACCATGTCACTTGAAGTTTGTCCCTTGAAAATAGAATGGGATGAACCGCTGCTCCTGGTTGTTTTTACCCAGCATATCACCGGGGAAGAAAAACATTCCGGCAACGAAAGCGTTGATAAACCTTCATCTGTTATCCGGCAAAAGGACAAACGGATCGCGCGGTTAACTGAAGAACTTAATAGTTTACGTGCAGAGATGCATTCGGCGGTTGGCCTGCAGGAGGCTGCTTATGAAGAATTACAGTCGGCCAATGAAGAGATCGTTTCAACCAACGAGGAGTTCCAGACCCTGAATGAAGAGCTCGAAACTTCGAAGGAAGAAATTGAAGCTTCTAACGAAGAACTGATCTCTACCAACCAGGAACTGCAAATGCGCAACGACCTGCTTACCGAATCGTATCGCTATTCAGAGGCCATTATCGCTACCGTGCATGAACCCATGCTCATACTCGATAGCAACCTGATGGTAAAATCGGCCAACAAGGCTTTTTACCGCAAATTCCTGGTGAACAAAGAGGAAACCGAAGGAGTTTACCTTTTCAACCTGGGCAAAAAGCAATGGGATATCCCTAAATTGAGGGACCTACTGAATGATATCCTCTTCAAAAAAATTGACTTTAAGAACCTGGAGATAACCCACGCTTTTCCCGGGCTGGGCGAGAGGATCATGCTGCTGAACGCGCACCGCATCATTCAAAAAACGCACCGCGAACAACTGATCCTGCTGGCCATTGAGGATATTACAGAACGCGCCGGGCTCTATCAAAAGGAAAATGAGCTTTTACACAAAGATATCCAGGCTCATCAGCAGGATAAGCTGGAACTGGAGAAAGCCGTGAAACGGCGTACCCGCCAGATACAACAGAAAAACGCGGAACTGGAAAATGCCAACCAGGAGCTTACTTCTTTTACCTACGTATCGAGCCATGATCTGCAGGAGCCTTTGCGAAAGATACAGAGCTTCACCACTTTGCTTTTAAAAGAAGAGGAGGCACGGTTAAGTGCCGACGGAAAGAGATATCTCAAGCGAACCTTTGAAGTTGCAGGCCGCATGCAAACCCTTCTCGAAGATCTCCTGTCTTATTCGCGTGTTAAGAAAAGTGAACGGGTGTTTGAAGATACTGAGTTGAACAAGTTGTTTGCCGAAGCAAGGGATGAGTTTGCCGACGAGATCAAAACAAAAAAAGCCGTTGTTAGTTCAGGGAAACTCTGTAAAGTACGTTTGATACCCTTCCAGTTCCGCCAACTACTGCATAACCTGATAGGCAACTCGTTGAAATTTTCTAAACCCGGCCGCAAGCCGCGTATCACTATGAAAAGTAAAATAGTGCCCGGAAAGAAACTGAAAGTAGAAGGAGTGTCTCCCCGTATATCCTATTGTCATATAGTTTTTTCAGACAATGGAATTGGATTTGATCCACAGTATAATGTACGCGTTTTTGAGGTTTTCCAACGATTGCATACGCAGGAAGAATATAAGGGAACAGGAATGGGGCTCGCTATCTGTAAAAGGATCATTGAAAATCACGGAGGAATTATTACTGCTACCGGACAGCTTGGTAAAGGAGCCCGGTTTGATATGTATGTGCCGGCCGAATAAGGAATTAAGCGGGTAACGCTATATTAAATTTTATCTTTTGAGATCGTGGTGTTGTAATAACGAAGCAAAAAAGTAAGAATGTATCTTCCGGAAGTATCTGATTGTGTTTGCGTAAATCTTTCGATATACATGCCCTTTGCGATCCATTCATCCAGCTCATGGTATGTCTTGGGTTTTCCATCAGCCGGGATATCTGAAAATATGGTAACTACTTCTTGCGCTCTCATGAGGTGTGTTATTTAAGTAAAGGTAGGCCACCCGCGACACAACGCACTTAATTTTCGTTATAGGCCGGCTTTTAATAGCCAACCCATGTTAAGGTTCGCGCTTTAAAAAGGCAAAACCGCCCTTGCGGTAGATCTCCTTTAAACGGGGATTATTTTTGAGGTATTCATCAGCCTGCGTTACTTTACATGCAAAATAAGCAGGCTTGTCTATCTTTTCGTCCAGCATCCAGTTCATGCTCATCAGGTTAAAAGAGAATGCTTTGGCGTGTCCCTCGCGGATCATTTGCGCCTCGTTCTTCCGGATATAATCGAGCATAGCCGGGGAATGATGCGATGGCTGGCGGTTGGTGTAGAACAGATAAGCGTAACTTTTAAAACCTATGGTCTCAACATAACAATCGTTCACCGAAATATTCTCATAGAACTCAATGGCGGGGCCCTGTGAGTACTGTTCTATCTTAGGAGTGATAGTAGCAAGGAGCAACCAAATGCTCACTAAAGTGGTAATGAAAAGCCCGAAGATCTTTTTTTCAGTGGGACGTTTGTAAAAGCTGAAAAGGAAGAAGAGACAAAGTACAAGAAACAGAATACCCGGAATGAACTCATAGCCGGCCCATTCAACTTTTAAGCCCAGGCTGGCCGTGGCATAGTCGTCTTTGATGATGCCGGAGGCAATGATTCGTTCCTTGAATTTTTCTATAAGCGGCAGCGCGGTGAAAGCAATTCCGGCTACCGAAACAATAAGCACAGCAATTGAAAGCAGAATGCCGTTGAGCTTTTTTCCTTGCTTTATCATTTTGTAAAGACTGTAAGCCGCGAGGTAGGTGAGCGGGAAATAACACATGCTGGAGTAGTGCACGATCTTGGTTTTAACGATCGTGAACAGGATGAGCACAACCCAAAAGAGAAAGAGCATCCATTTTTTTGCGTACAACTGGAAAGGCAGATCGTTCGGGTCTTTTTTGTGAGCAGGAATAAAGAAAATGGAAGCCGGGAAACAACCAACCAGGATTACGATAAAATGATAGAGAAAAAACCCACCGTGATCTGAATCTTCCGTATTGAACAATCTCGCCTGGTACACGAGGAATTCCCGCACTACGTCGGCATGACCCATAAGTATCTCGTACAGGAACCAGCTGAAACCGGTGAAGAGCAATACGCTGATGAACAAAACCATGTTCCTGATATTGGCGAACAGTTTTATTTTCAGAAGCAGCCAGGCTGCCAGTATTGTCATGCCTATGATGATAAGCGCCACCGGGCCCTTGGTGAGCACGGCAAGGCCGGCGAAGACGCCGGCGTAAACAGCATGCTTATTTATTTTCTCCGGCACATTATTGTTGAACCACTGCAGCAGGTTGTAGACCGAAAGGAAAATAAAAAGATTGAACCAGGGATCGATGATCCCTGTTTTAAAATACAGGAACGGCAGGAAAGAACCTGCGTAGGCCAAAACCCACAGCAGCGCGAACTTATGATCGTTGATCTTGCGGCCAATACTATAAATAACATTCAGCGTAACCACCCCGCAAATAGCATCAGGTAGTCGTGCCGAAAACTCACTCACCCCAAATAACTTCATGCACAAAGCCTGCAGCCAGATAAAGAGCGGCGGCTTCTCCCAGAAAGGCTGGAAATTAAGCTGTACGCGACTATAATCGCCGGTTACCAGCATCTCGCGCGCGCATTCCGCGAAATTGATCTCGTCCCAGTCAAACAAATGCACACCGCCAAGGAAAGGAATGAACAAAAGGGCGCTAACCAGCGTGATCACATAATGCCATATATAGGCTTTGTTATCCTGCATCAAAACAGATTGTAAACGGGTTTATCCAGCTTATCGAACTTAGGCGCAACCTTCGAATAATACATGAACCAACAAACAATAGAAGAAAAGAATACGGCGATGAAACTCCCCGCCGTGATGTCCTCAAAGAAATGTTGCGACAGGTACACCCTCGAAAAAGCTACGCCCAGAGCCAGCGCGAGAAAGATCACTTTTGAAGAGACTTTCTCCGATAAAAAACTCAGACAAAAGAAAAGCGCGAAAGCCGCCGTAGCGTGCCCCGAAGGAAAACTGTTATGAATGTGCTGCGCCTCTATCAGGTCCGGAACCATTTGCAGCGGCACATGCATCTTTTCAAAATACAAACTGGGCCTGTCAACATCCCCAAAGAAAGCGTATTTGATGCCCTGCGTAAAGCCGGCGCTCATGCCGTAAGCCAGCAGCAAGGTCAATCCTTTTCTTACATTAAAGATGAGCAGGATGCCCGCTATCGTGAGCACAAAAATGCCGTCGCCCAAATTGGTGAAATACTTGAAGAAAACATTGAGCGCGGGATCGAGCAACCCGTTAAAGTAAAGATGCAGTTGAACCCTGTCGGTAAAAGCAATAAGAAAACAGGAAGCGCAAAAAACAAGCGCGTAAGGATACAAAAAGAGACTGTTTTTTCTGAGGGTCTGGCGCAAGAAAATTTTTGCCTAAATATACCTGTTATACCATTCCGAAACATAAAAAAGCTCACAAAAAATGGTATAATAGCGAGTGAGTGAACCTTGAGCCGGAGTTGTTTTTCAATTTCACCTCGCTATAAAAACTAAAGTATGACCAGTTCTTTTATCAACTCTTTTTTAAGGTACTCATTCACGTTCTTGATGAGCTGCGAGCGCAGAAAATGCAATTCGTTCTTCAGTGCCGCCGAGTCAACCTGCAGGAAAAGCGTGTGGTCCTTCATAAAAAGGCGCGTGGTGTGTTTGGCTATCATCTCGCCGGCTATCTCTTTCCAGTGCACCGTAAGCGAAGAAGTGTCGATCTTTTTATCGAGTCGGTTCTGCTTTAAAAAGGCCTGGATGGCGTCGCCCAAACTGCTTAAATTCTGCTTGCTCATTGCTAATGCAAGGTAAAGATTATTTGAGAGGGATACTGAGTTGTTAAAAAGAAAAAGTCCCTCTCGGTTTAACCGGGAAGGACTTTCAATATAGATTAAGAGGAGCTTATTTTAAGCTGCTTACTTTTTTAGCGATCTTCGATTTCAGGTTAGACGCTTTGTTCTTGTGGATCACTTTGCGTTTAGCCAATTTATCCAGCATGGCAGTTACTTTAGGAAGCAGGGCAGCCGCTTCTTTTTTATCGGTTGTCTCGCGCAGTTTTTTCAGCGTAGAACGGGTGGTTTTTGCCTGGTAACGGTTGTGCAGCTTCTTGGTTTCAGTCTGCCTGATGCGTTTAATGGATGATTTATGGTTTGCCATTTCTTCTTGTTTATAAAAGGACTGCAAAGATAGGGGTTTTATTCACATTGGCAAGGTCATAACTAAAAAAATCCCGTAAGGTTTTATAGCCGAATTTTTGCTTTTTTTGACCTTAAATGAGGTGTTTTTGGGTCATATTTTTGAGTTTAGGCTGTTTGGGGGCCTTTTCCCAGACCGTTATAGATAAGAACCTGGTTCCCAATGGGAGTTTCGAGAATTATAAGCGAAAATCCGACAATATTAAGAACGCTTTGCCCTGGAAAGGCATAGCCACGGTTGACTATTACCAGGCCGTAATTCCTAACGACACCACGCTGTGCAAAGGAGCCCGGACCGGAGAGTGTTACGCGGGCCTCCGTTTTCAGAAAAAATACAAGGAATTTCTGGAGGTAAAACTGGCCGAACCGCTCAAACCCCGCCAGAGCTACCAGTTTGAATGCTGGATCAGGCTGGCCTTTTGGAGCAATGCCCAACTGAAGTCTTTTGGCGTGTATTTTTCTAAAGCCGGAATGCGGGCCGTTTCCTATCCCGAACGTGAATACGTTGTAGACAGTGTGGCAAAAAAGGGCGCGCTCGATGGTAAATTCTGCTGGTTCAAAATAAGCGGGGTGTATAAAGCGGGCGGAGGAGAGAAGTTCATTACCGTAGGTAATTTTTCGCCCAATGTAAAAAAGGATATGGCCAAGATCAATCTCTTTAAACCCGGGTTTAAAGAAGCCTATTATTTTGTGGATGATGTGAGCATCAAATGGATCAAACCGAAAGAAGACGATATAAAAGTGGTGGATCTCGACAGCCTGAAGAAATACGAGAAAGACTCGGTGCTGCAGGTAAAGACCGACGCGCATGTGGGTGAGAAGATCACGCTGAAGGTTTCTTTTGAATTAGGGAAGTCGTATCTCACCTCCGAATCCTTTCCCGAACTCAATAAATTATCGCAGTATCTTTTCCGCCACTCAAATTTTGTGATCCGCATCAATGGTCACTCGGATAATTCGGGATCGAAGCGTAAAAATCTGCGTTTGTCGGAAGAGCGCGCGCGTGCCGTGTTCGAATACCTGATCACGAAAGGTGTGCAGAACAAAATGTATTACCTGGGTTACGGAGATGCGGTACCTGTTGCCGACAATTCTACCGACGAAGGGAAGGCAAAGAATCGCCGCGTTGAGTTTGAGATCCTCAAGGAATAATCGTTTTCTTTTTTATATCTTGCAAAACCATGTTCCGCAAGGCTTTTTGCAAGTGTTTATTTCTGTACGCGTTCGTATTTGCGTTTGCCATGTACGGCGGACACCCTGAGAAGATCGACAGCCTGAAAAAGGAACTGGAAAAGGCCGATAATACCAAAAAGGTAGAGCTCTACAATTTACTTTCGAAGGAAACTGGCAGCAAAGACGTACAGGAGTCGGAAAATTACGCGCGCAAAGCGCTCGAATTGGCAATGGCGCTGCAGGATAAAAAAGGAATTGGCGACGCTTATAATTCACTGGGCAGGGTCAGTAATTTCAACGGAGACTATTCAACGGCCATCGATCATTACCAGAAAAGTATTTTATACCGCCAGCAAATAAAGGATACGGTAGGTGTAGCCAATTCGCTTTCCAATATTGGCGTGATGTATCGTAAGATGAATAATTTCGATAAGGCGCTGGACTATTATATGCAGTCGCTGGCCTTGAAAGAACAATTAGGCAGGAAGAGCGAGATACTGAATGTGCTCAATAACATCGGCGGACTATACTATTACCAGCGCAACACGGCAAAGGCCGGCGAGTATTATAACCGTACGCTGGTAATGGCGATAGAGTTGCAGGACAGCAACCTGATGGCTGCTACGTATAATAATCTTTCGCTCATAAATGACGATAAGATGGATTATGACCTGGCGTTGGAGCAAGCTACGATATCGCTCGATATTCGAAAAAAATTATTCGATACACAAGGTGAGGCTGCGGCACTCAATAATGTAGGAAGGATCTACGAGCATAAGGGTGAAACAAAAAAAGCGCTTGAATATTATACGGCCTGCTTAAAGATGGAAAGTGATATAGGCGATATGCCCGGCCGTGCTAATACCTTGTACAACGTGGGCAATATTTATGTAAAATTAAAAGAGTACAGCAAGGCCATAGCTTATTTCGACACCAGCCTTGCGATGGCGAAGACCTTTAAGCAGCGTCTTCAGATACGGGATAATTTCCATGGTCTTGCGCATGCCTGGCATTACGCGGGTAGCGCCGATAGGTCGTTCGATTATTTCAGAAAGTTCATTGACATGAATGATTCTATTTTTAATGAAGGAAGCCTGGAAAAGATATCGGAAATGGAGGTAAAATACCAGACCGACAGAAAGGCGAAGGAGAATGAGATATTGAAGAAAGAGAATGAGGTGAAGGACCTCCGGCAGGAGCAGGAGCATCGTTCGAGAGTGATCGTTACCTGGTCTTCTATCGCCGGATTACTTGTGGCGCTTATTGTGGTTTTTCTCTTACTTAATCGCAACAAGATCCGTCGGCGCGCCAATGAAAAGCTCATCCGCTCCAACAACGAGACCCTGAAACAAAAACGCATCGTTGAGGAAAAGAACAAAGAGATCACCGACAGTATCAATTATGCCAAGCTCATCCAGCAGGCTATTATTCCGGCCGGCACCGAAATAAGAAAATTCTTCGAAGAGAGTTTCATTTACTTCAAGCCAAAGGATATTGTTAGTGGCGACTTCTATTGGCTGGCCGAAACACCTTCGTACTATTTTTACGCTACGGTAGATTGCACAGGGCATGGCGTGCCGGGTGGCTTTATGAGCATGCTCGGAAACTCCATGCTCAACGAGGTTGTGATAGAAAAACAAATACACGAGCCTTCAGAAATCCTGGCTATGCTGCGCGATAAGATCATAGCCGCCTTAAAACAGGAGGGAGGACGCAGCAAGGACGGAATGGATATGGTGCTTTGTCGCGTTAGCAAGGACAAAAAAGAACTGGTGTACGCCGCTGCAAATAATCCTTTATGGTTAATACGCGATGGAAAACTACAGGAACACGCGGCCGACAAGCAACCCGTTGGGATCTCGGCAGGAGAAATAAAAAAATTCAGAAGTCAGAAGATAGCGCTGCAGCCCGGCGACAGCATTTTTACTTTTACGGATGGTTATGCCGACCAATTTGGCGGCCCCAGCGGTAAGAAGTTCAAGTACAAGCAGCTGGCCTCACTTCTTTTATCGAATTCAGGTCTGGCAATGCAGGGCCAGAAAGAAGCCCTTTACCATACTTTTGAAGCCTGGAAAGGTTCTTTGGAACAGGTTGACGATGTGTTGGTTATCGGGGTTAAAGTGTAGTGTTTCGGGTATCGTAATTTTTATTACATTAACGCCTGTATTCAGAACATCATGTCGACCGTAACCCAGCCTTTTGTGAGCAAGGAAGTCTCCACAGAAATATTGAAGAAGGCCTACAGTATCATGTGCACGGCCAAGGCCCTCACCGAACTGTATGAGGCTAACAAAGAAATTACCGCAAAATATGTGCACGCCACTTCGCGCGGGCACGAAGCCATACAGATCGCTTTAGGTTTGCAGCTTTTGCCGCAGGATTATTTGAGCGCTTATTACCGTGATGACAGTATTTTGTTATCGATAGGCATGGAGCCTTATGAATTGATGCTGCAGTTGCTGGCTAAGCGGGATGATCCTTTTTCGGGAGGAAGAACGTATTATTCGCATCCCGCTTTGCGCAGGGAGAATATGCCGAAGATACCGCATCAAAGTAGTGCAACGGGGATGCAGGCTATTCCAACTACCGGAGTGGCGATGGGATTGCAGTATTTGGAGAAAATGTTCCCGAAGAAAGGAGTTACAGATCCTCCCATAGCTGTTTGTTCTTTGGGCGACGCGAGTATCACAGAAGGGGAAGTAGCCGAGGCATTTCAAATGGCGGTGCTGAAGAAATTGCCTATCCTTTATCTGGTGCAGGATAACGAGTGGGATATTTCCGCCAACGCCAAAGAGATCCGCGTGCAGGATGCCAGCGAATACGCGAAAGGTTTTAAAGGATTAGAGACAAGGACCATTGACGGAACTGATTTCCTGAAAAGCTATAAGACACTTGAAGAAGTAATTGAACTGATAAGAAAAGAGCGCAGGCCATTTTTGGTGCACGCACGCGTTCCGCTTTTGAATCACCATACATCCGGGGTTCGTAAAGAATGGTATCGTGATGACCTGGAAGAAGCAGCGAAGAGAGATCCGCTTCCTAAATTGAGGAACCGGCTTATACTTGCTGATGTGAGCAATGCGGAGATGAAGAAGATCGAAGAGGAAGCCGTTGCACTTGTAAAAGCGGATTACGAAAAAGCGTTACAGGCCGAAGACCCACATCCCGAAGATCTTTTCAAACACGATTTTGCACAAACTCCTGTTACAGAAGAAAAAGGTGAGCGTTCACCCAAAGGAAAACAACCTACTGTGATGGTAGATGCAGCTTTGTTTGCTATTCGTGAACTGATGGCTAAGCATCCTGAGTGTTTGTTATACGGCCAGGATGTAGGAGCAAGGCTCGGCGGAGTTTTCCGTGAAGCGGCAACCCTGGCACAGCAATTTGGCGATCATCGTGTGTTCAATACGCCCATACAGGAAGCATTCATCATCGGTTCTACCGTGGGTATGAGCGCTGTTGGTTTGAAACCGATCGTAGAAGTACAGTTCGCAGATTATATCTGGCCCGCTTTAAATCAATTGTTCACAGAAGTTTCACGCTCTTGTTATTTATCGAATGGGAAATGGCCGGTGAGCTGTATCCTTCGTGTTCCCATCGGAGCGTATGGCAGCGGTGGTCCGTATCACAGCAGCAGCGTTGAAAGTGTTGTTTGCAATATCAAAGGAATTAAAGTTTGCTACCCAAGCACCGGCGCCGATCTGAAAGGATTGATGAAGGCCGCATACTACGATCCGAATCCAGTTCTCATGCTTGAGCACAAAGGTTTATACTGGAGCAAGATCAAGGGAACCGAAGAGGCGAAAACCATTGAGCCCGATGAGGATTACATTATTCCTTTAGGAAAAGCACGCATGGTGCAGGAGGCTTCTACAGGAAACGAACCTACTTTAACCGTTGTCACTTACGGCATGGGCGTTTATTGGGCTAAAAATGCTTCTAAGAAATTTCCTGGTCGTATTGAGATACTTGACCTTCGTACGCTTTCTCCACTGGATGAGGAAGCTGTTTTTGCAACCGCTAAAAAACATGGACGTGTTCTTGTTCTTACTGAAGAGCAACGCAGCAGCAGCTTCGCGCAAAGCGTGGCCGCGCGCATTGGCGAGAATTGCTTTGAGCATCTCGATGCCCCAATTCGTGTTGTAGGCGCAGAAGATATGCCCGCTATTCCGTTGAACTCTGTCCTCGAGAAAAGAATGCTGCCCAATGCCGAGAAGGTGGAGGCCGCTATCGAAAGCCTGCTTAATTACTAGTTCATGTCGGCCCTGAGGTTCTCAGCCATAATGAAGATCATTAATGGAAATCCTTATATTCTCGTAAGTGCGTTGCGTGCCAAAAAACTTCAGAAGGACTGGAAAAAACCGATGCCGGTTAAAGTGCGTGTGAATGGAAAACCTAAAGCTCCCTGGAAAATAAATATGATGCCGGTGGGCGACGGAAGTTTCTATCTCTACCTGCACGGCGATGTAAGAAAAGCTTCGCAGACAGGAGTAGGAGATAAGGTAGAAGTGGAAGTTGAGTTCGATGCAAAATACAAAGGCGGTCCGGCTCCTTTGCCCACTTGGTTCAGTAAAGCTCTAAAGTTAGACAGAGACGTTTTGAAAGCGTGGAAAGAACTTACGCCCAGTCGACAAAAAGAGATCGTGCGTTATCTCAACTGGTTAAAATCTGAGGAAGCGCGCCAAAGAAATCTTACAAAAGTACTTTATGTTCTCTCCGGAAAAAAAGCCCGTTTTATGGCCAGGGATTGGGAGAAGGGGAAATAAAGTCAGGGGTTATTCTTTGGTTCGATCCTTCGGAATGCATACACAAGATTCAGCGTCAGTGCAGACAAAGGAACAAAAAGCCCAGATCCTTTGTTCTTTACATAAGCTGATAGTTGAGTTCCTATCCCGAAGCCGCGTTTTGAAAGCAGGAAGAATTTAAACTCGATTGGACAGACCAAACCGGTGTATTTTTCGGCATTTCTTCTCACCTGGTAAGAGTAGTATCCTCGTGGAGTATATATATTAGAGTACTGGTAAGCCGACAAATAGATTGCGCCGACTCCCATCGAAATACTTGTGAAACTGTATTTTGTTGCGAGTCTTTGCCCAAATAAAAGCCCCAAACATCCTCCACCCATATGATCATTTTGACCGCTCTGACTGGACAAAACGTGCGCTGTCAAGGTAAAGACATTGCTTTTGAGAGTTAAAGAATTACTTACGGAAAAGGCCTCGCCCATGTTCTGTTGTGTAACCGCGTAGCCACCACCAAGGGAAATGTAATTGCCTACAACAACCGGGCTGAGCTTTATTGGGCTAGTCTTATC
>JANWKZ010000186.1 GCA_025451115.1 Bacteroidia bacterium
ATTATGTTTTCTGCATACGAGAAGATGAAAAACGCAACTTGTGGATAGGCACCAACAACGGGATGTCGTATTATAACGGCAACAGCTTTAAGAATTTTACGGTAGCCTCCGATTCGGCGCAGGTTTGGGTGCAGGAGATCGATATCGATAAGAAAGGAAGAAAATGGTTGGCCACTAACCTGGGTGTATTTTTATTTGATGGCAAGAATTCCATCAACATCAGCAAAAAACTGAAACTGAAACCCGAAGTGGTGAACGCGTTGCACATTGATAAAAAAGGGAACATCTGGTTCGGAACAGGCAACGGCCTTTACAGAATTACTGACAAGAATAACACCTTGGATTATGTGCGCTATGCAGGTATGAAGAATTCCATTACTTCTATCAAAGAAGATAAGAACGGGCAAATATGGATAGGAACCTATGGCGACGGGCTTTACATCTACAACTGGAAAAGGTTTTACAGGATAGACCCGAATTTAGAATTGTTCACCCAAACCATTCTTGATATTTATTTTGATAACAGGGATAACGCATGGCTGGCCACTTTAACGAGCGGAGTTTGTCAATATGATATGCAAAGCAAGAGTTTTTCGTGGCTGCGGGAGTCGGAAGGACTATCGAACAATCATGTGCGAAGCATTGTGCAGGACAACAGCGGGAACTACTGGTTCGGCACTTCGGGAGGAGGGGTTTGCAATTATTTCGGAAAACAGTTCACACATTACGATAAGTCATCAGGACAACTGGCCGGCAATTACATTTACAGCATCTATCGCGACAGCAGAAGCAATTTATGGGTAGGAACTTCGGATAAAGGTGTTAGCTTATTTGACAGTTCAAAATCCTACAATGCACAAAACGGCTTTGCCGATGTGAAGGTGCGAGCCATCTGTGAAGATGATAAAGGCAATCTCTATCTTGGAACGGACGGTCAAGGCGTTTTTCTTTATGATGGGGTCACATTTACGGAAGTAGTTGGATTAACAAGAAAATATATTCGTTCCATACTCAAAGACAAAGACGGGAATCTTTGGATCGCTACCGCCGGAACCGGTTTGTACAAAGTGCTGCTGAATGAAGGAAATTTAAAATTGCTCAACTTCACTACTGCCGACGGATTACTGCACGATCGCCTTACTTGTCTTTTATACGATAAACAAGGAAGGATCTGGTATGGAACGGAAAATAACGGGATAGGACTTGTGGAGAATGATAAAGTTCAAAAATTAACTATTACAATAAAAGATGGGCTGCCCGCTAATTCTATTCGTTGCTTAACTGAAGATCAAAATGGTTTCTTATGGGCCGGAACCGCGGGTTACGGTATCGCTTCACTCCCACTCTACCAAGGAGATTACAAAGTAAAAAATTACAATCATACGAATGGCCTCACCTCTTCCAACATCTATCTTCTTACCGCTGACAACAAGAACAATTTATTCGTAGGCACAGAGACCGGGCTCGACCATATCACCTTCGATAAGGAAAGAAAAATTACAGAAGTAAAACATTACAGCAAAGGAGAAGGATTTACAGGGATAGAGACCTGTCAGAATTCGGTATTCAATGATGTCGATGGAACGATCTGGTTCGGTACCATTAACGGATTATCCAAATACAACCCGGCCAACCTGGTCAGGAATGAAAACCCACCGATCACAACCATCGGAAATATCCAACTGCAGTTCAAAGATATTTCTGAGACCGAGTATCGCGACCGCGTAGGCGATTGGAATACTGTATCAGAATTGAACCTGCCTTACGATCAGAATCATATCAAGTTTAATTTCCAGGCCATCAATTTCAGTAACCCGGATGCCGTGCGCTACCAGTGGATACTTGAAGGAGCTGATAAAGATTGGTCGCCGCCACAGAAGGACCATACTACCATTTATCAGAACCTTAGTCCGGGTAATTATACTTTTATGGTGAAAGCCTGCAATGAAGACGGGGTTTGGAATCCAGAGCCCGTGAAGTTCAGGTTCTCTATTTCAGCACCCTGGTGGTTACGCTGGTGGTTCTTAATTACTATGGCTTTGGTAATAGGCGGAAGTTTTTTCTTCATTTTTAAATGGAGGGAGAACCGCATCCGGGCCAAAGCGCAGGAAGAACAGAATAAGATACAATTAGAAAAAGAAGTTCTGGAACTGGAACAAAAAGCCCTGAGGTTACAAATGAACCCACACTTTATTTTCAATGCACTTAATTCTATTCAATCGCAGATAGGCACAGACAATGAGCAGGCTGCGCGCTATTACCTGGCCAAGTTCTCGCGCTTAATGCGACAAATATTGGATAATTCGAGAAACGTGACCATCACGCTGGAAGAAGAAGTGAATACACTGGAAAACTACCTGCTGATAGAGAAATTTTGTAACGGAGACCGTTTTGATTATAAGATAAGCGTAGATCCGAACATCGAGAAAGATTATGTGCGTATTCCACCTATGTTGCTGCAGCCTTTTGTAGAAAACGCCATTAAGCACGGATTGAAATTTGAAGAAGGTAAACGTGGGATGATCGATGTGGCCTTTGAAGAAAAGAACAATGTGCTGGAATGTTCGGTGACCGACAACGGTATCGGCAGAAAAAAAGCCGAAGAGATGATCAAGGCCGGAAAGGAAACTTATCACAAATCAACAGCACTGATCGTAACACAGGAGCGATTGGATATTTTTAAAGAGAAGTCGGAATTGAAGACGCTTGAAATAATTGACCTGCATGATACAGAAGGAAACGCCACGGGCACTAAAGTGATCGTGCGGCTGCCCCTAACCTGATTTTTAGTACATTTGAGAAAATGATAAAAGCGATCATTATAGACGATATCGAACAGGCTAGGGTGACCCTGAAAAAGGACCTGGAAATCTATGCGCCCGATGTGCAGGTTATTGGAGAAGCGGGAGGAGTTATTGATGGGGCAAAACTTTTGAAATCTATAAAACCGGATGTGCTGTTCCTGGATATACAAATGCAGGATGGCAGCGGCTTCGACCTATTAGACATTTTAAAGGAAATAAACTTCAAGATCATTTTCATTACCGCCTCTGATGCGCATGCCATCAAGGCTTTCCGCTACGCAGCTATTGATTATCTTCTAAAGCCCGTAGATCCGGATGAACTGGTAGAGGCTCTGAAAAAACTGCGTGAAGAAAAAGTGAACGAAAGTGAAAAATACAAACTGCTGAACGATTCCTTAAAGAACAGTCAAAGACCACATGAGCGTCTTGCCTTACATACTCAGGACAAGATCCATATCGTGAACATAAAAGACATCATCCGCTGCGAAAGCAACGTGAACTATACCGAGTTCTTCTTCGTTGGCGGCAGGAAAATGCTCGTAACAAAAACACTTAAGGAATTCGAAGACCTTTTATCCGACCAGGGCTTTTACCGCGTGCACCAATCACACCTCATAAATACCAAATTCATTAAGGAGTTCGTAAAAACGGATGGAGGTTATCTTTTGATGAATGATGGCTGCAACGTTCCGGTTTCTACCCGCAAAAGACCTGAGGTAATGAAAATGCTGGAGGAACTTTAGCTTTTCAACTCCTTTAAAACCCTCGCAATATATTTTTCACGAGGCATAAGCGCTGTTTGAATTCGTTTAGCGTAATGAATACTGTCAAGTATCTCGGTCTGTTTCTCTTCGATCAGTGATTTCTGTCGTGATATCTCAATGTTCGCCCTCTGCTTTTGCAGGTAACTTCGGTAAGCAAACAAAGCAAATCCCAATACCAACAATCCAAAACCCGAAACGGAAAATAATATGATCCTTTGCTTCCTGCTTTCCGCCGCGGCAAGCGCATCCTTTTTCTCCTGCTCAAGTTTAGCAGTGGCTTCTTTCTTTTCAAACTGGTAATTCATTTCCAGGCGCACCGTCTTTTTTGTATTCTCTTCATTCACTAAACTGTCACGGGCCCCGATAAATAGCTTATACCAACTTAGCGCTCCGGCAAAATTCCCGGCTGAGCTGTCAAGCACCGCAAGGTCCGCATAACATTCCTTTCTTTCCAGCGGACTTCCGATCTCGTTGGCAATACTGAGCGCTTTAGTAAGATAGGTTCGGGCATCCGCGTATTTCTTTATCCTGGTAAAAAAAGAACCCACATTGATATAGAACCCGCAAATGGATTCCTTGTCACCTATCTCTTCCATTAACTTAAGTGCGGTAGTATAATTTTCCATTGCGTGTTTAACATCGCCTGCCTCATCATACAAGATGCCCAGGTTGTTATAGCTGGTGGCTATATCCCCTTTGACACCGGTCTTTTTCCGTATTTCCAATGACTTTGTGAAGCAAGCCAATGCTTCTTTCATATTACCCATACTGTAATAAACATTACCCAGGTTATTATGCGACGCGGCGAGCCCCTGCAAACACTTCATATCCGCTGACGATCCTTGCCCGCATTTTGTTTCAAATATCTTTTGTGCATCCCTATAGTAACGTAAGGCCTCATCGAAATTATTTTGATACAGATAATCTCCGGCAATATTATTGTAAGAGACTGCGATCCGCGACGGATCGCCCTGAGATTCCCTTATCTTTAAGGAGGCGAGATGATCTTTCAAGGCTTCGGGATAATTTCCTTTATACCAATTAATCGTGCCACGGTTATCCAACGCGATCGAGATCCCACTTTGCCATTGAAGTTTAGTGGCTATGACCAAGGCTTTTTCTGCCTGTTCAAACGCTGTTTTATATTCACCGGTGCGCCAATTGGAAATACTAAGCTGGTTCAATGCGTTAACCGTACCCGTATCGGAAACTCCTGACTCAGCCGCTTTCTTCAATGAGTCTATCTTGTCCGACTGGGCATTCCCGGTAAGGCCAACCAGGGCCGGAAGAAAAATAAAGAAAATATTTCTCATATCAGGATCTGAGCTCGTTCAGGGTTCTTAAAATATACTTTTCATGCGGCATTAAAGCCGACTGGATGCGCTTTGCATAGTGGATGCTGTCGAGTATCTCTTTTTGTTTTTCTTCTATTAATTGCTTTTGTGCGCTTATCTCAATATTGGCCTTTTTCTTCTGCAGGAAACTGCGGTAAGCAAAAAGCGCGAATACAAGTACAAGTAATCCAAAACCGGAAATAGCCAGCAGAATAATTCGTTGTCTCCTTGCCTCCGCAACCGCCACCGCCTCTTTCTTCTCCTGTTCCAGTTTCGCAGCCGCTTCCTTCTTCTCAAACTCATAGTTCATCTGCAGTTGCACCGATTTCTTCGTATTCTCTTCATTATAGATCGTATCCCTTGCACTGATATGTGATTTGTAAAATTTAAGTGCCTTATCCCAGTTACCCATTTTCGAGTAGAGGTCGCTGAGATTACTGCTTGTTTCCGCCACGCCTTCCAGGTCGCCGATATCTTCAGATATCTTCAATGATTCTGTAAGGTATTTCTCAGCTTCTTTTAATTTTCCCTGGCGCATATAGACAAGGCCGACACCGGAAAGTCCGGACAGCTCTACGTATTGATCGTGCAATTCCTTATTTATTTCTAATGCCTTAAGATAATTTTCAAGTGCATGAACATGGTCGCCTTTATCAGAATACAGAACGCCGATCGTCTCAAGAATTTTAGCCTCGCCGTTGCGCGAGCCCAACTCCTTATACATAACCAGTGCTTTCATGAAATAGGCAAGCGCCTTTTCATAATTTCCATCCGAATGATAAATAATGCCTATGTTGGTAAGCGTGACAACTGTGTTTTTTTTGTCAGACAGAGCCTCACTTATTTTCAGCGATCTAAAATAATACTCAAGCGCGAGTGGATTATTCTTTTGCATGGTGTATACACTTCCCATATTGGATAAGCTGTAAGCCATGCTGGCCTTACTACCGATGCGCTCGTTGATCTTTAAAGAATTCAGGAACAGTTCGAGCGCCTTCGAGTAATTCCCTTGGTTAAAGTAAACGCCTCCCTGGTTCGAGAGATTGGTTGCGATCTCCTTTTCATCATGAAGATCTTCATAGATGGCGGCGGCGGCCTGGTAGGCATCGAGGGCTCCACGATTATTTCCCAGGTTGATGAACGCCACGCCCCGGTTATTGAAATTCTGCGCCATCCCTGTTTTTTCGTTCAGGGCTTTGTTGATCCATAATGACGAATCGATATACTTCAGCGCTTTCTCGTATTCACCACGGTTTATATTAATGATGGCAAGACTATTGAACGAAGCTGCTTCGCCTTTTTTGTACCGAGCGGCCACAGAGATCTTTTGGGCTTTTAGCTCATAAACAAGAGCAGAATCGAGTTGACCTTTATTTGACAACAGGGAGACAAGTTGGCTCAATGTCCTTAAACTTCCGGTGTCGCGAGGCATTTTTTGCAACGCCCGCTTCAAAGAATCAGCCCTGTTCTGCGAAAGAGCCGAACAGCTAAACAGGAGGAGTAAACAGACGAGGGCTTTTGAGGGCATAATTGAGATAAAATTAGCAAAAGCCCCCGAAAAAAGGCCCTTTTTAGCTCTCAGGTTCAGATTTCCAATTTTAGGTGAAATATTTGGCCCTTTATCCTTGTAATTCACTGGCAATTCCTATTTTAGCTTAAATTTTAAAAGCCCTCTCCATGAAGCTCACAAGACCTCTTTTGGCCGCCGCTCTCCTTTTTATGGGTGGCCGGATCTCTTCGCAGATAACGATCACCAGTGCAGATATGCCCGGCGTGAACGATAACATCAACATCAGTGTAAAAACCACGCTGGCCACTTTCGATCCGGATTCAACCGGGACTAATTTTACCTGGGATTATCGCTTCCTTATTCCCGACTCGCAGCGCATGGTGAAGTGCGTACATCCTTCAACTACACCTTATACACTGTATAATTTCCTTGCTACTTATGGCGTTTACAATTACAACCCGGATCAATTTCCGTTCTCTTTATTGGGAACGCCTCCTACCAACGTATATGATTTCTACAAAAAGACCAGCGGCTTTTTAGCTATCGTTGGACAAGGCATGACGATTGGCGGCACCGGCGCGATACCGGCAATTTACAGCGCGGCCGACCGGGTATATAAATTCCCAATGAATTATGGGGATAAAGATACTTCCATCTCTAAGTTCGGGGCACCCATTCCTAATTTCGGGTATTACGAAAAAAGACAAACCCGCATTAATGAAGTCGACGGATGGGGAACCTTAAAAACTCCTTACGGTACTTTTAATGCACTTCGCATTAAAAGCATACTCCAGATCCAGGATTCTATTTACCTGGATACACTTGGCTTTGGTATTACTATTCCGCGCCAGAACATCATCGAGTACAAATGGCTGGCAAATGGCGGCAAGATCCCGATGCTTGAGATCGACGCTACCGAAGCACTATTTGGAGGTACAGTTACCGTAGATCGTGTGAACTGGCGCGACAGCGTTTGGGTTCCCATCACCGCAAACTTTACCACCCAGAACTCCTGCCCGATCGTGAACGAGGGATCTATCAGCGCAGTATTAAGCGGAGGGAAATATCCACTCCAATATCAATGGAACACCGGTGACACAACCTTAACCATCA
>JANWKZ010000187.1 GCA_025451115.1 Bacteroidia bacterium
ACAACAACCGGCTTGGCTTTTTTGGCAAGCACAACCTCGCGCCAGATCACATCGCTGGCAAGGGCGCTTCCACCGGGCGAGTTCACACGCAATACAATAGCTTTAATGCTGCTGTCGGTACGCGCGTCTTTTATCGCTTTGGCGATGGTCTCAGAACCAATAGTTTCTTCGTCACCTTTTCCGCTTTCAATTCCGCCTACACAATAAATAACCGCGACCTTATTCTTCGAAGAACCTTTGGTCTCGCCATCCTCATCGCCGTCAAAAGCCCACTTTTTACTTCCGGCCTCTATGTATTTGTTGAGGGCGATATAATTCACTTTGTCTTTTTCTTTCAGATTGAGTTTTTGTTTGAGAATTTCAACAAACTCATCACGGTATTTCAATTCATCAACCAATTTAACCTGCTGCGCGTCGGCAGGAGAAGCAACAGTTAATCCATCCGCTATTTTTTGCAGTTCTTCCACGCTTATACCGCGTTGTTTAGAGATGTTCGTAAGCATGTGAGCCCAGATACTATTGAGTAAAGTTTCCATCTGCAGGCGATTGGCCGGACTCATCTTATCCAAGAGGAAAGGCTCTACCGCGCTTTTGAACTTTCCGTGGCGGAACACCTGCATATCCAGGTCTAGTTTTGCCAACGCGTTCTTATAATACATGATCTGGGCACTGAGACCCTTGAACATCATCTCGCCTTCGGGATGCAGGTAGATCTTATCGGCAACCGTGGCCAGGTAATACATTTTCTGCGAATACATTTCAGAATACGCGTAGATGAATTTTTTGCTTGACTTAAAGGCCAACAATGAGTTTCGCACTTCTTCGAGCGTAGCCGCCGAAGCGTTGATCTCATCATTCAGGTCGAGGAAGATCCCTTTAATGGCCGTATCGGTCTCGGCGCGTTTGATCGATTTCATGATATCATCGAGGCCCATGCCCCCTTCTTTACCAAAAGAGCCGAGTCCAAGTTCATCAAATGGGTTCTTAACGCCGCGTTCCTTTACGGCTTCGTTGAGTTTAATGACAAGTACGGAGTTTGGTTTTACTTTTGACATGCGTTCGTCGCTCATGGAGAATGTCGATTTAAAGCCTGCCACAACCACTCCCGCGAAAATAAGTGTGCAAATAATTCCTGTTATCAATACACCAGCCAGGGCACCCAGGAAAGAACTGAAGAAATTTTTCATATAGTTTATAATTTTTGCTTAAAAATACCCAGTATTATTAATTTTGAGAGATAAATTTTATGAACGAAGCGTATTTATGTTTAGGCGGCAACCTGGGTAATTGTGAAGAGAACTTCACTAAATGCGTTTCCATTTTTCGGAAAGAAGGAATTATAATAGATTTAAAATCAGGTATTTACGAGAGTGAAGCCTGGGGTATGGAAAAGGCCCCCAACTTCCTGAACCAGGTTTTAAAGATCCAAACCGGGCTCGATCCGGCGACCTTACTCAGGGAATTACTTGACATCGAAAAGCGCCTGGGGCGCGAAAGACAGCCCGGAGAAAGGTATCAATCGAGAACCATCGATATTGACATCCTTTTCTATGCCAACGAAATTATAGAGCGAGCCCATTTGCACGTGCCCCATCCCCGCCTGCAAGAAAGGAGATTTGTACTGGAACCCATGAACGAAATTGCCCCCGACCTTATTCACCCATTACTTAATAAAACGATCGCCGAATTACTAGCCGAATGCAAAGACACAAGCATCGTAAAAAAGATCAAAGATGCAGAATGAGTTCATTTGCATAGAAGGAAACATTGGTATTGGCAAGACCACGCTGGTGAAAAAACTATCCGGACAAACGGGTCAATTTGCTTTTTATGAAGAATTTGAAGAGAATCCCTGGCTGCCTTTGTTCTACGAAGATCCGGAAAACACTGTATTGAGCCTCGAGCTTTCCTTTTTGACCGACCGTATTAAGCAACTAAATAAAATAAAGAAAGAGCATGGCGGAAAAGCTTTGCTCAATGATTATTGTCTCGATAAGTGTCTACTTTTTGCGAAGGTCAATCTTTCTGCTTCCGAATTTGAACAATACAAAAATTTACACCGGAGAGTTTCGCAGCATGTCATTCAACCTACCCTTGTGGTTGTAATACACAGTACCGTTGGCAACCTTTTGCAAAACATAAAAACACGAGGGCGCGCTTACGAGCAAAAAATGGAGGCTACCTATCTCGAAAAACTGAATACATCTTATTATGAGTTCTTTAAGGAAGAAAAAAGTTACCGTGTTTTGAATATCTTTAGCGCGCAATTGGATGACGCGGCTTATGAACGGATCTTCCGTGAAATAATCGCTTACCTTAAAATGAACTCAGCCATCAAAAACACCTCTATAGAACTATGAGCAAAACAAAGACCTGCGTCTGGCCCGGTACCGACGAGCTGATGATCAAATACCACGATGAAGAATGGGGAACTCCGGTGCACGACGATAAAAAACATTTTGAGTTCTTAGTACTGGATTGTTTCCAGGCAGGTTTGAGTTGGAAGACCATTTTGCACCGAAGAGAAGGTTTCAGAAAGGCCTTTGCGAATTTCGATGTACAGAAAGTGGCAAAGTTCGGTAAAAAAGAGGTCGAAAAACTATTGAAGGATGAGGGCATCATCCGCAACCGACTGAAAGTGGAGGGAACGATCAAGAACGCGAAAGCTTTCATTAAACTGCAGGAGGAGCATGGTTCCTTTGATAAATACATCTGGCAGTTCACGAAAGGAAAGACGCTTGTGAACAAGCGTAAGATGTCTAAAGACATTCCGCCCAATAGCAAGGAATCTGACGCCATGAGCGTGGCCCTTAAAAAACTTGGCTTCACTTTCGTAGGAACCACCATTTGCTACGCCTATATGCAGGCGGCTGGCATGATAAACGATCATTTAGTATCTTGCGCCCGTCATAAACACTGCAAATAATGAGCGAACAAAAACCTACCCTTTCCTTACTGGACACCACGTTGATCGTATCCGGTTCCATGATCGGTTCGGGTATCTTCATAGTGTCTTCAGATATGGCGCGCACCGTTGGCAGCAGCGGCTGGTTATTGCTTTGCTGGGTCCTTACAGGCGTACTCACCCTGTTCGCCGCCCTCAGTTATGGAGAACTCGCCGGCATGATGCCCAAAGCCGGTGGACAATACGTTTATATAAAGAAAGCTTTCGGGAGCCTTACCGCCTTTACTTATGGCTGGACCGTCTTTTTAGTGATCCAAACCGGCGTGATAGCGGCTGTGGCTGTTGCTTTTGCCAAATATATAGGGGTTTTTATTCCGCTTTTTGAAGAAGGAAACGTATTCCTGCAAATCTCAAAGTTCAAACTTACCTACGCACAGCTACTCGCCATTTGTTCTATTGCCTTACTTACTTTTTTGAACGCGCGGGGTATCAATAACGGAAAGATCATTCAGCGTGTATTTACTTTTGCCAAGCTCATCGCGCTATTCGGATTGATCGTGATAGGCCTCTATGCCGGGATGAAACATAATTTTTTCAGCGAGAACTTTACGAATGCCTGGGATGGTTATTCGCTGGTAAAAGATAAAGTTACCGGCACGGAAAGCAAGATCCCGCTGAGTGGTATCGCAATATGGATAGCGGTTGGCGCGGCGATGATCGGCTCTCTTTTTAGCAGCGATGCCTGGAACAACGTAACTTTCATTGCTAAAGAAATAAAAGAACCGCAAAGAAATATTCCCTTGGGATTGATGCTGGGAACTTTTATCGTAACCATCATCTACTGTCTTGCAAACGTGGCTTACCTCTGCCTGCTTTCGATAGACCAGATCCAGCATGCGCCTTATGATCGAGTTGGTGCCGCAGCTATGGCAACTATTTTTAGCGGAGACACCGCCATGTACCTGATGGCCGGCCTCATTGTAGTATCCACTTTTGGTTGTAACAACGGGCTTATCCTGGCCGGATCGCGCCTCTTCCAGGCTATGAGCACTGACGATCTCTTCTTTAAACGCGCCAAAGAAAATAATTCCTTTGGCGTACCCGGTTACGCACTCGTTATACAAGCCGTGTGGGCCTCTTTACTTTGTTTAAGCGGTTCTTATAATGACCTTCTCACCTATTCCACATTCGCTTCCCTGTTATTCTACATTGTTACCATAACCGGAATATTCGTTCTTCGAAAAAAGGAACCCACACTGGAACGGCCTTATAAAGCCTGGGGATACCCGCTGATACCGGCCATCTATATTTTACTTACCACCCTCGTTTGCGTGGTACTTGTTTATTCGGATATTATCAATGGAACCTGGAATACTGTGTATGGCTTGATGATCGTGGCGTTAGGCATACCGGTGTATTACCTGGTGAAGCCTAAGAACCATGCTTAATTACGTTGCGCGTTATTTTACACTGAACAGAAGAGAAAGGAATGCCATTCTCGCGCTTATCTCCATTCTTCTTGGGCTTTTACTTATACGTTATTTTGTGGTGTATCACTACAAAGTGCAAACTGCCAATGTAGTTGTAGTTGAACTCGATTCGGTAGCCGCACGTTTGAGTGTACAGGAATTACTGAACCCACAACAAGGCTCAGGCGAAAAAAGAGTGCTTGCTTACGAAAAAAGAAAGAAGGACAGTCTCTTTTATTTTGATCCAAACACCGTCAACCTCGATCAGGCTATTCAATTAGGTTTTCCTGAGAAATGCGCAAAGATGCTGTTGAACTACCGCGATAAAGGAGGAAAATTCTACAAACCCGCGGATCTGCAGAAGTTGTATTGCATGGAAGCGAAGCTTTTCTCTCAACTGGAACCTTATATCGTCATTGGTGGAGAGAAGAAAGAATTTAGTAAGTCAAATTACGCCGAGAAAAAAGAATCAAAGCAGGCAGGTATAGAAATAAACAGCGCCGACAGCGTTGCATGGATGAAATTAAAAGGTATTGGTCCGGGTTACACACGCCGCATTTTAAAATACAAGAGTTTACTGGGAGGGTTCACCTCTATCGAACAGATCAAGGAAGTATATAATTTCCCCGACAGCGTTTACCAATCCATAAAAGGAAGTTTAACCGTTGATGCTTCCGTAGTGCAGAAATTGAAAGTAAATACGGTGGATTTTAAAACAATGGTTCATCATCCTTATATCAAATACGAGGGAACGAAATGTATCTTCGCTTTAAAGAGAGGGAAAACCATCAAGGAAGAAGATCTTATAAATTCAAGTTGTTTTAGCCGGGAGCAATTGCAGAAATTGTTGCCCTACCTCGATTTTGAGTAGCCGATAGGGCCTGAGCCCGGGCCTATCTTTTCTTTTACAATATAGAGCGGTCTGTTCTTCGCTTCGTTGAAAATGCGGAGAATATACTCGGAAATAATTCCAAGACAAATAAGTTGAATTCCTCCCACAAAAAGGATCACGAAAACGATGGAGGTCCAGCCCGCAACGTTC
>JANWKZ010000188.1 GCA_025451115.1 Bacteroidia bacterium
TATAATCACCTGTATTGCGGTAAACCCCTATCAGTCCATCGAGGCAATCCACTGCCAGGCTTTTAGAACCTGTTCTAAGCGCGAGGTGATACCCCTCCAGCATGTATTTCTCCGCTTGGGGGTAATCCTTCGCTTCATAGTACACGGCCCCGATGTTGTTCAGGGAAGATATCATCCCGTTCTTATCGTCTATTTCTTTCTTGATCAGGTAAGCTTTTTGAAAATACTCAAGTGCCTTTTTGAAATTTTTCATCTCGTAATAAATGGCCCCGATATTATTTAACGTACCCGCTACACCCGATTTGTTCCCTATCTTTTCTTTCAGTTTGTGAGAACGCTCGAGGCACTCCAGTGCCATATCGTATTGCTTTAAGTCGGTATACACGCCGCCGAGATTATTATAGCAACTCGCTATGGCGCCTTCGTCGTTCGTTTCTTTTCCATAATCAATAGCTTTATTATAGAATTCGATCGCTTTCTTCCAGCTCTTCAGGTTATCATAAACCAATCCAATATTTATATAGGTAGCCGTTAAGCCACTTGAGCTTTTGGTCTCATCAAACACGTGGAGCGCATCCGTAAAATTCTTCAGCGCATTTTCGTTATCCCCGGTCTTATAGTAAACGGTACCGATATGATTCTGTGATTCAGCCACTCCCTCCCTGTCTTTCAGTGCTTCGTACATGGCCCTGGCCATATTGAACTTCGTCATGGCCTCATCGAACTCACCCTTGCGGTAATGGATCTCCCCTAAATAATTGATAGCTGCCGCCTCTGCTTTTTTGAAGCCCGATTTCTGCGCGAATACAATAGCTTTATTGGCAAAATCGGCCGAGCGGTCGAAATCCTTGCGCATGAAATAATCCGACAGTTGCAGGCAGGCACGGGCCTTAGAGGTATCTGCGCCGGATCGCGCCAATTTCAATAAAGCAGTTGTATCGGGTCCGCCCGCGAAGGCCGAAAAAGAAAGCAACAGTAAAATTACCGGCTTATAAAAAAGAGAAGACCTCACAAAACAATTTGAATTCTTAAATATAGCAATAAAATCACCCGCCATTTATCCGCAAATTGCTTATTTTTGGACACAGAACTATGGAAAACACCTTGGCTTTTGCCCAAAAAGAGGATAAGAACGATAAACTCCGTGCTTACCGTGATAAATTCTATTTCCCGCAATTGAACGGGAAGAATGTGATCTATTTTACTGGTAATTCCTTAGGATTGCAGCCCAGAACTACGCAGGATTATGTGCTTACCGAATTGGAAGACTGGGCAAGCTTTGGTGTAGAAGGGCATTTTCACGCACGGAATCCATGGATGCCTTACCATGAAATTCTTACGGAGAAGACCGCAAGATTAGTTGGCGCAAAACCCGAAGAGGTTGTGGTGATGAACCAGCTCACGGTGAACCTGCATTTGTTACTGGTCTCTTTTTATCGTCCGACAAAACAACGGTACAAGATCATGTGCGAGGCCAAAGCTTTTCCTTCTGATCTCTACGCTTTGCAATCGCAGATAAAGTTCCATGGCCTGGATCCTAAAGATGCTTTGATAGGCTTAACGCCTCGGGCGGGCGAACATAATTTACGTACCGAAGATGTTTTAGCGGAAATTGAAAAACACAAAAATGAATTAGCGCTTGTGATGTTCGGTGGTGTGAATTATTACAGCGGACAGGTAATCCAAATGAAAACTATTTGCGAAGCCGCGCATAAAGCCGGAGCGGTTTGCGGTTTTGATTTAGCCCACGCGGCGGGCAATTTAAAACTGCAATTGCACGATTGGAACCTGGATTTTGCCTGCTGGTGCAGCTATAAATATTTAAATAGTGGTCCGGGCGGCGTAGCAGGTGTTTTTGTACATGAAAGACATTTGAAGAATACTGAATTACCAATGTTTGCCGGCTGGTGGGGACATGATAAAGCTACGCGTTTTAAAATGGGGCCTGATTTTGTGCCGATGGAGACAGCGGAACGCTGGCAGGTGAGTAATGCTCCCATTCTTTCTATGAGCGCTTACAAGGCTTCGCTTGATATTTTTGATGAAGTGGGCATGGATGCGCTGAACGAGAAAAGCAAAAAAATGACGGCTTACCTGGAATTTGTGATCAATGAAGTGAACAAACAGGTTGGAACGAAGGAGAAATATTTCGAGATCATTACCCCGGCTGAGCGTGGTTGCCAGTTATCGGTGGTTGCGCACGGAAGAGGAAAAGAATTGTTTACGGAGCTTTTACAGGCCGGCGTTATCAGCGACTGGAGGGAGCCGAACGTGATACGGATGGCGCCAGTGCCATTGTATAACTCATTTGAAGATGTTTACAATTTTGGGCAGATCTTACTTTCACTCTGTACTAAATCATAAAAAATCATATTAATCAGCGTCATCTGCGTTCCATACTACCCCTACCACATGAAAAAGATCGTACTTCCACTTCTTATTTTGTTTCTTGCAGCCTGCGGAAACAAAGAAGACCTTAGCGTTAAGACAGAACAACTTGGCGGCGCTAACCTGCGCTCTACCTTTAAAGTATGGGGCAATTGCGAAACCTGCAAAGACGCCATAGAAAACTCTTTAGCCATTGACGGAATTGCAGAAGCAAACTGGAACATGGACAGCAAACTGATCTCGGTAAGTTACGACAGCACAAAAGTTTCTTTAGACCAGATCGAAAAGAACATCGCAGCGGTTGGCTATGACAACGTGCAATACAAGGGCGACGATAAGGCTTACGAGAATTTACCCCAGTGCTGTAAGTACGAGAGAAAATAATTACTTCCTGTACACCATCTTAATATGCGGGATATTATCCTCAGGATAAACTTCCCCTACCGCGTTGAAGCCGGCTTGTGTATAGAATTTCTTTAGGTAAAGTTGGGCGGAGATAGTAATAGTATCTGTTTTGTAGCGCTTCAAAGCGTCGATCACGCAAACATCCATTAAGGCGTAAGCGTATTTTTTTCCTCGATGATCTTTGTGCACTACAACTCTTCCTATAGAAGGCGTTTTGTAGCTCACGCCCGGCGGCACTATACGCGCATAGGCAACCAATTGTTTTTTCACGTAACCCATCATGTGCAAACATTGCGCGTCCTTTCCATCCGCGTCTACATACGGACAATTCTGCTCCACCACAAAAATCTCCTGGCGCAATTGCATGATGGCATACAATTCCAGTAAAGAAAGCTCTTTAAATTTTTTGATCTTAAAACGCATGAGGCAGCTAAAATAGAAATTATTTCGTTCCGAAATAATCCCCTTTTACCAGGTCGGTAAGGGAGATCTTGTTGTCCTTGTAAATGGCAATTACAAAGGCGTCCTTGATACCGGCCTTTTTCGATCTCTTGCAGAGCTCTTCGGCCTCCAACAAAGTGGGAACATTCCCTATCGTAAAACGCGTAATGCCGTCGATATAAGTTTGTCTCAAAACGGGAGGAAGAGTTAGAATACGCCGGTAATTGAAGTTCTCAACCATACGGTAAGCACCTACCTGTATTTTAAATTCAAGGCTATCGAGCCTCATGGAGCCATACTTGACAAGGAATTCTTCGTAGGTCATGTTGGCCCGCTCCATAGCGTCCTTTTTCATTTGTATCGAATCCATTTTGGCTTTGAGTTTGGCCATGTACTCAATGCTGTAAATATTGGCGTCGGTCTTCAGCGTCGCAAATGAATCGATACCTACTGTAGAAATGAATTTACTTACTGAACCCCCCTTGCTTGTAAAAACCACTTCAAACTCATTCCCCGCAGGCAAATTCAAAAGGTATTCGCCGGTAGCAGAGTTAGAGGAGAAAGTTCCCGAAAAATCCTTCTTCAAAAGCTTTGATTTGATATGTATCTGCGCTTCGCCGGGTTTGTCGTCTATGAACACTTTCCCAGTCATCATGATAAGCGCCGTGGGCTTACCAAACATGCCGGGCTCCACCAATAAAATATCCTGGAGGCCCTGCCCCCCTTTTCTTTCCGAAGAATAATATCCTCTTTCCCCATCCGCCGATACCCAATAAAAAACATCATGCTGGTTGGTGTTCACCGGTTTACCAATATTATAAGGCGTGCTCCATTTTCCATTCTTCAAGTCGCTCCTGAAAATATCAAAGCCCCCGGTTGAGTTATGCCCTGTAGAACTAAAGAACAACGTCTTTCCATCCGCCGTTATAAAAGGCGCGTCCTCATCGTAGCTGGTATTGATGGTTTCGCTCATCGGGATCACCTTTCCATAACTTCCGTCAGCCAGGCGCTCAGCTCGCCAGATATCCCTTCCTCCTACTCCACCCGGACGTTCGCTCGAGAAATACAAATACTTCTCATCGGGCGAAAAACAAATACTTCCCTCCCAGAAAGTAGAATTGATCCCTTTAACTTTCTCGGGATCGGTCCACTTCGTTCCTTTGAGGTAACTCACAAAAATATCGCCGTTTCCTAATCCCACGTTACGGAAAATATAAAGTTTCTGACCATCGTGACTAATACTCATTACCGCGTCATGACCAACCGTATTGATGCTTTCAATGGGTTCGGGTTTTTGCCAACGGCCGCTGTCGTCCTTGTAAGAAATAAAAACATCCTCGAAATAAGTTCCCTTCTCATCCGGATGGCCCGGCGATTTTTGCTTTCCTCCTTTTGATTTTGGGCCACGATAAGTGAAGACCATGAATTTTTCACTTGTAGGCAAGGCAGGAGAATACTCGGCGGCGTCGCTGTTAAGTACAGAACCCAGGTTATTGATGTTGGCCACGGCGCCTTTCTTCAATTCCTCGACCGAGTATTTACAGATCTCGATCTGGTGCTTTACGAGGGTCTTTACTGTATCCGAAATAGGATTCTTTAAATAGACCTCGTATTGCTGTATGGCCGCGTCGAACTTATCATTGTTCTCATAAGCTTTCCCCAGATAAAAATCGTAATCGAATAATTTACTGCGTAAAGGATCAGCCGCTTTGATCAATTCCTCTGAGCGGTCGAAATACATCGGGTCGTAACTCTGTGTGGTGCCCAGCAGGTACCCAAGGTACATGCTTTCGCTATGTCTCCTATAGAGAGAATCGTAAAGCGGAAGCGCGTAAAGATAATCCTGGCTTTGGTAATATTTGTCGGCCTTATCGAGCAGTTTCTTTTCTTTCGCGTTAAGCACTTTGGAAACCTCTGTCTTAAATTCCTTAGTAACCTGCGCGTTTCCCGAAAATGGA
>JANWKZ010000189.1 GCA_025451115.1 Bacteroidia bacterium
CCCGGGTGATAAGAGCTTCGTTGATAATGTGCGCGAGGAAGTAAAGGAGCAGGCGAAAAGACTGAGTTCACATCCTTGCCTGGCTTTGTGGTGTGGCAATAATGAAAGCGATGAGGGATGGAAGAATTGGGGTTGGCAAGAACAATATAAATATTCATTTGATGAGTCGGACGAGATCTATAAAAATTACCAGGCTCTTTTCAATAAAACGATCCCGGAGATCCTGACAGATAATTACCAGGGCGCAAAGTATAACTATGTTCCATCTTCGCCAAAGTACGGATGGGGAAAGGATGAAAGTATGAACTCGGGCGACTCGCATTATTGGGGTGTATGGTGGGGAATGGAACCCTTTGAGGTCTACAGGAAAAAAACCGGTAGATTCATGAGCGAGTATGGTTTCCAGGGGTTTCCTTCCGGGGAGAGCTTGAAGGAAACTTGTGGGGATAGTCTTTCACTCAAGGCTCCTTGTGTAAAAGGCCTTCAAAGGCATGCTAAGGGTTTTGAGACGATAAGTACATACATGTCCAGGGACTATAAAGTGCCAGCTAACTTCGAGCACTTTGTTTATGTATCGCAGCTTTTGCAGGCGCGTGGTTTGGAGATAGCTATTGAGACTCATCGCCGTAATAAGCCACGTTGCATGGGGTCGCTGTATTGGCAACTTAATGATTGCTGGCCGGGAATAACCTGGAGTAGTATTGATCATAGCGGTATCCCCAAGGCTTCGTGGTATTCCGCTAAAAGGTCTTTTAAAAGTATCCTTGTTTCGCTGGCGGAAGTGGGCGATTCTATCCAGGCATGGATAACATCCGATGAAGCGGAGCGGGATCTCACATCTGAACTATCTATGAACCTGTGTGATTTTTCGGGAGTGACGGCCTGGAGCAGATCGATACCCGTGCATGTAGAAGCGGGTACCAGCAGAAAATATTATACCCTATCAAAACAGGCTCTTGGCGATAGAAAAAAAGAAGAGATGGTACTGAAGGCTTCTTTAAAGACATGGGATGGCTCGATCGAACCGGCGATCACTTTTTACTACTTTGTTTCTCCAAAGGACCTGTTTTTGCAGAAGCCGATAGTTGAAGTGAACCTGAACGGGCAGAAACTTGAACTTAGTACAAACACACTGGCCAAAAATGTACTTATTGATATGGGTGAAGGAATTACTTTTGGCGACAATTTTTTTGACCTTCTTCCGGGTGAGAAAAAGGTCATTCAGCTGAAGGGTAAGATGGCAAAGGGTCAGAAAGTCAAGATCTTCACTTTGAACGACCTGGTTCAGCCTTGACGTAACCGGACCAGGATCTTATTGATGTATCTTTCATTAGGCAGGAGTGATCTTTGAATTCGCCGCGCATAATAAATGCTGTCGATCACCTCTTTTTGTTTTTGTTCAATGATTCGTTTTTGCTCATTGATCTCAATGTTCGATCGGTTCTTTTGCAGATAGCTGCGGTACGCGAAGAGCGCAAACCCCAATATAAGTAAACCGAAGGCAGACACGGCAAAAAGGATGATATTCTGTTTTTTCTTTTCCGCCAAAGCGATAACCTCCTTCTTTTCCTGTTCCAGCTTGTTTGCGGCTTCTTTTTTCTCAAACTCAAAGTTCATCTCGGCCTGTACAGCTTTTTTCGTGTTCTCTTCATTGAAGATACTATCCCTTGATGCTACATAGGCTTTATAGTACAGTAAGGCGGTTTTCTTATCGCCTGTTTTTTCAAAAATGTCGCTTAATATCATTTGCGCCTCTTCTTCACCTACAAGATCATCTATGCTCTTTGCTATCTCGAGACTTTTGAGGCAATATTTTTTGGCCTCGGTATAATTTCCCTCCTCAAAATAGATGCTTCCGATATTTAAGTGCACAATACCTATTCCCTGGTTATCCTGTATTTCTTTTTCCACAGCAAGGGCATCGAAATAGTACCGCCGCGCTTCTTTGTAATTCTTCAATTGCCGGTATATCTCACCAATATTGTTCAGTGCGTTGGCTGTGTTCTGTTTATGCGCAAGCGTACCGGTACTTAATTCCAACGATCTTTTGAAATTATCGAGCGCTTCATTGAAATGGCCTAATTTAAAATGGATATTTCCCAGGCTGTTATAAGAATAGCACATGCTTGGTTTGTCGCCGGTCTTCTCGCTGATGCGCAGGCTTTTGGTATAATAGCGCATAGTTTCCTCATTGTTGTTCATGGCCAGGTACACGTTACCGATATTTGTGTTAGACCAGGCCATTTCATTGAGCAATCCTTCCTTCTCTCTTATTTTAAGGGCCTTGAAATGATAGGCAAGCGAATTGGCATAGTCGCCTTTGTAACAATAAACGCTCCCCAGGTTGCTGTAAGCCCATCGTAATCCTTTGGAATATTTTAATTTTTCAGAAAGAATGACGGCCCGGTTCGAATATTCAAGCGATGGAGGGTAATTACCAACCTTATAAGCTTTCATGGAAAGAGTGTTCAAGAGGTTCACCTTATTGGTATCATCCGGCGCTTTATCCAGACCGACCCTTACCGAATCGGGAATAGGACCATCAGCAAGCAAGGGGTGCGATAAAACAAGTAGTAGAAGGAAAAGATATTTTAAATTCTTTGCCATTTTATTTACCGCTGCGTAATTCGGTAAGACACCTTTCAATATATTTTTCACTGGACATTAAACTATACTGTATCCTTTTTGCGTAACGGATACTATCGAGGATCTCCTTTTGCTTTTCTTCAATGATCTCTTTTTGCCGGCTGATTTCGACATTCGCTTTTTTCTTCTGCAGGAAACTGCGGTAGGCAAAAAAGGCGAACGCAAGAATAAGTAAACCGAATCCAGATACCGCAAGCAGTATGATCTTTTGTTTCTTTCTTTCAGCTGCCGCTACTGCTTCTTTCTTCTCCTGTTCCAATTCAGCCTGTGCTTCTTTCTTTTCAAACTCAAAGTTCATTTCGCTACGCACTAATTTTTTGGTATTCTCCTCATTAAAGGCGCTATCTCTTGCTGCAATGTAAGCTTTGTAATGAACCAGCCCGGCCCTGGCATCTCCCATATCTTCATAAATATCAGTTAGCGTTTTCTCTGCGTCCATCATATCATCCAGTGAATTGATACTTTTTGCCAAAGCCAAACCTTCTTCGGTATACTTTAACGCTTCCTTCATTTTCTTTAATTTCCTGTAAATGTTTCCAACGGTTACGCTCATATAAGCGATCTTTTCTATGTTCTCTGTTTCCGTGTGTTTTTTCAACGATCGCAGGCAATAATCGAGCGCTCTATCGTAATTTCCTTCATCGTCGTAGGTGATGCCAATGTTTCCAAGCGAAATGGCCAGGCTGTGCTCATCTGCCAGATTTTCGCTCAGAAGAAGCGCTTTTTCATAGTATCCTCGGGCCTTCTCAATATCTTTATAATAAGCACTGTAAATATTTCCGTAGTTATTATAGATATTCACCTGGATGAGTTTATGATTGATCTTCTCACTGATCTCCAGGGCGCGGTCTAACTGTTTTTCGGATTTTTTGAATTCGCCCATCGTGTTGTAGATGATGACGATATTGTTGAGTGAAATGGTCATACTGGGATAATACCTGATCTTTTCTGCCATTTTCAGGGAGGCCAGGTAATTATCGAGCGCCTGTGGATGCAAACCCATATTGAGATATACATTGCCAATACTGTTGTAGGAAGCAGAAATGCCGACGCTGTCACGCAACTCCTTTTTTAGTTCCATTGAGCGGTGATGGTATTGCAGGGCCTGCGTAAGATTGCCTTTGTTGGTATAAATGTTTCCGATGACTGAGAGAGCGGGGATCAATCCCGGTTTATAATTGAGTTTGCTTGCCAGTTTTTCCGACGTAAGGGCGTATTTCAGGGCTCCATCCTGGTTGCCGAGACTTCGGTATTCTCTAAAGAGTCGGGTGTATAGGTTTACCTTTTGTGTATCTTCCGAAGTAGTAGAAAGCATCCTTTTCAGAGAATCCGTTCTTTGATTTTCCTGCGAAAGCGATCGTACTGCCGTACAAAGGATAAAAGTCAAAACGCCTATTCTCATCCGTGCCCAGTTTTTTTAAGAACTTTTTCCAGGTACCTTTCATTGGGTAAAAGTGAGCGTTGGATGCGGCGGGCGTAATAAATGCTGTCGAGTATGGCCTTTTGTTTCTCCTCTATTATTTCCTTTTGTTTACTGATCTCTATATTGGCCTTTTTCTTTTGAAGGAAACTACGGTAGGCAAAGAATGCGAAGCCAAGTACAAGCAGACCAAAACCCGAGATGGCCAACAAGATGATCCGTTGTTTTCTTTTCTCGGCCGCTGCCACGGCCTCTTTCTTCTCCTGCTCAAGTCGTGAGGCCGCTTCTTTCTTTTCAAACTCGTAATTCATTTCGGCACGTACCTGCTTTTTTGTATTCTCTTCGTTCGAAATACTGTCGCGCACCGCTACATATTTTTTATAATAGGAGAGTGCAGGCGTGTATTTGCCGATGGCCGCATAGATCTCGCTCAGCTTCTGGCAGGCTTCCTTTATGGTTTCTACATCCGTAACCTTTTGCGCCAATACCAGGCTTTTCAACCCGGCCCGCTCGGCTTCCGGGTAATTTTTCTTTTGCAGGTAAATTCCACACAGGTTAATGAGCGTGATCTCAATGCCCTCCGGGTCACCTACCTCCTGGTGTAATTGCAGCGCGTTCAATTGATGTTGCAGCGCTTTATCCACATCTCCCATGTGGAAATACAAGCTGCCTATGCCGTTATAGGATTCGGCTATCATGCTTTTATCCTGTAGTTCTTCCTTGATCCGGAGCGCCGCCATTTCGTTTTCAAGCGCTTCGGTATAATTACCCATAAAAGAATGAGCGTTACCTATGCCGTTGTAAGAAGAGGCCATTCCACGCCGATCGTTCAGTTCGGTAAAGATCTCCAGTGCTTTTTTATAATTGACCAGCCCTTCTTTATAATTATGCTCCTCTGTATACACATTGCCTATATTTCCATACGCAATGGCAGTGCCTCTTTTATAGCCTATCGATTCTCTTATTTTTAAGGTAAGAAAATAATACCGTAAAGCTTCCGGGTAATTGCTCTGGTTCGAATAAATGAGTCCAATGAGATTATAAGCAACAGCAAGGCCTGTTTTATAATTCAGTTTTTCGGCCAGGGGGGCGGAAAAGCGGGCGTAGCGCAGGGCCTGGTTATAATCATTTTGCGAAAGCAATTCCCAACTCAGCGCATTCAGTATCTTAACTTTATTGGTATCGGGTGGCGCGGTCTTTAACCGGCCTTCCAGCGAATCGATCTTTGTTCGCTGGCCATAAGAGCCCACGAATAGAAAAAGAAAACTATATGTTAACAGTGTCTTCAACCTTTCATCAGTCTTTTAAGGTTCTTCTGGATATACTGCGGATGCGTGAGTAAACTTCGCTGGATGCGTCGCGCGTAATAAATACTGTCAAGGATCTCTTTCTGTTTTTCTTCTATGATACCTTTCTGCATGCTGATCTCAATGTTGGCTCTTTTCTTTTGCAGGAAGCTTCGGTAAGCAAAGATTGCAAACACAAGTACCAATAGACCAAAGCCTGAAATAGAAAGTAAAATGATGTTTTGCTTCCTTTTTTCGGCCTCTGCCAACGCGTCCTTCTTTTCCTGTTCCAGTTTCGTGGCCGCTTCTTTTTTATCAAACTCGTATTGCATCTGTGCCTGCACGGTTTTTTTTGTATTTTCTTCATTTTGCATACTGTCGCGATAGAGAATATACAGCTTATAATTGGCCAGGGCTGATTTGTGATCGTTCAGTTCCAGGTATAAAGTACAGAGTCCGTTATAACTTTCTTTGATCGCTTCTTTAAGATCGACCTCTCTGGAGATCACAAGCCCTTCTTCCAGGTTTTGTTTTGCCTTGTTCAGTAGGTCCTTTTTGCCGGTTTTTTTTGCGAGTTTAATATAAATGCTGCCCAGACTAAGTCGAGCAGCGGCAAGACCTTCAGGATCGTTCAGCTGTTTTTTTACTTCCAGCGCGGCCGAATATTTTTCGAGTGCAGCGGTTAAGTTGCCCTGTTCCTCATAGATCTCCCCTCTGTTGTTGTCGCACATTGATACTCCCTGTATGTTTCCAAGTTCAGTATAGATCTTTCGGGCGGTCTCATAATTCTCAAGTGCCAGGGTCCAGTTGTTACGTGTTTCATAAAGAGCCCCTATGTTGACATACGAAATAGCTGAACCCAGAAGATCATGGATCTCTTTTTTGATCGCAAGTGAACGTTGATGCATTTTTAGTGCTTCCTCCGTATTTCCCTGGTTGTTATATACAGAACCAATATTATTACAGGATGCCGCAATAGCCTCTTTGTCCCCGATTTCTTCTCTTATCTTCAATGAGGCGAAATAATATTTAAGCGCGTCGGGATAGTACCCCTCGTAAAAATAAACCAGGCCTGTATTATTATAGGAACGTGCGGTAGCCCGTTTTACCGAATAAATTTCATTTTTTTTTGCGACGCGTAAAAGTTTTTCGCCAAGCGATCGCGCTTGATCTGCGTACGTCAGCGCTTCTTTGTAATGACCGGAGTTCAAAATTTGCCTTGTAACAAGGTTCAGGGCGATCAATTTAACAGTATCTTCTTTGGAAGAGTTCACCACATTTTTCAGTGAATCCAATTTTGAACCTTGTCCGAAAGATCCATAGGAAAAAAACAATAAAAGACTGTATTTTAACAGGTCGCGGATCACCTACCAAATATACGTTTTTCTCCGAAATTATCTTATCGGTTCAGCCTGGTCAAGTGTTTTTGGATGTAGTTTTCCTGTGTAAGCAAACTGTGCTGAATGCGCCGCGCATAATGAATGCTGTCGAGGATCTCTTTCTGTTTTTCTTCTATCAGGTGTTTCTGCCGACCGATCTCTATATTGGCCTTTTTCTTTTGCAGGAAGCTCCGGTAAGCGAATATCGCAAATGCCAGCACCAGGATACCAAAACCTGAAATGGCTAACAGTATAATGCGTTGTTTCTTTGCTTCGGCTGCTGCAACAGCCTCTTTCTTTTCCTGTTCCAGTTGCGTGGCGGCTTCCTTCTTCTCAAACTCAAAGTTCATTTCAGATCTAACCTGTTTCTTCGTATTCTCTTCATTGAAGATACTGTCGCGCGCGGCAATGAATTGTTTGAAGTGTAGCAAAGCTTCTTTGTGATCGCCTTTTTGAAAATACATCTCAGATAGACCCTCGTTCCATTCGCGTGTGCCATCCATATCGCCGGTCTCAGTGCTTATTTCAAGCGCCTTTTGCAGTGCGCGTTCACTCTCCGGGAACTGCTTTTTTGCCAGGTAGAGTGTTCCCATGTTCCCGTAAAACAAGCCGCTTCCGTTCTTGTCTTTTATTTCCTCCGAGAGGGCGAGCCCTTTCTTGTAATAAAAAAGCGCCTTGTCAAAATCTTTTCGTTCATCATACACAATGGCGATATTGCACAGGGCGAGTGCTACTCCTTTTTTATCATCCAATTCTTCTTTGAGCTTCAGGGCGTCAGTATAGTATTCGAGCGCCCTGTCGTACTTTTTGTCATAGAGATAAAGGTTCCCCAGGTTGTTCATCACCTTCGTGGCCCTGGAAGGATCGCTGATCTCTTTTGCATACACCAGGGCCCTCTCATAATACGAGAGCGCTTTTGCATGGTCGCCAGACTGACGGTAAACCGCACCAATGTTCGCCATGGCCGAAGCCATGTTTCCTTTATTAGCTGCCTTCTCGGCTATCTTAAGCGCTTTCAGGTAATGGTCAAGCGCCTTGGGAAGTTCTGATTTGTTATAATATACAATGCCGATATTGCTATATAGCGCAGATAAATTCTGCAGGTCTCCGTCCGACTCAAGCGGCGCAATTGCATCGTTGTATGCTTTCAGCGCGTTACCAAAATCGGCCAGGTTCGAGTAGGCATTTCCCAGGCAGGTCAACGATTGGCCTATGCCACGCTTAGATCCCAATTGAACGGAAATTTCATGCGCTCTCCGCGCGTAGAATAAAGCGCTATCGTATAAACCCGTGCTGTTTGCGTGGCGACTTTGCCTGATAAGCGAATTGACGGAAGCTGTATCCGATTGACCGAAAAGAAAATTGTAGCTGGAAAAAAGGAAGAAAAGCAGGTATTTATGCAGGCCGCGCATGACCTATCAAATATACGTTTTTAAGGATTACAGAGAAAGCGTTTCTACTGTCCGTGGCAGTTCTTGAACTTCTTGCCGCTGCCGCAAGGACATGGGTCGTTACGCCCCACTTTTTGTTCCACGCGAACGGGCTGTTGTTTTAGTTTTTGCTTAGGCTCGCCATCGTTACCTACGGCTTCGCTGCGGCTTTCAACCAATTGTTCTTTCTTCTGCTGTGGTTGCTGCTGCGCCCCGAACTTTACCTGTGGCTGTTGTTGCTCGGCATTGTTCTGTTGGGGCAGTCCACCTTTTACCAGGAACGTGATCACTTCTTTATTGGTCTTGGTGACCATGCTCTTGAAGAGGTTGAACGATTCTAATTTGTAAATAAGTAAAGGATCCTTTTGCTCAAGAGCCGCGTTCTGAACCGATTGTTTCAGGTCGTCGAGTTCACGGAGGTGTTCTTTCCAGGCATCGTCGATCATAGCCAGGGTAATGATCTTTTCGAATTCCAACACCATGGCGCGGCCTTGTGTATCGTAACATTTTTTCAGGTTGCCCATTACCTGCATCTGGCGCATGCCGTCGGTGAATGGCGTTACTATGTTCTCAAACTGGTTATTCGGATTAAGGTATACATCCTTTACAACCGGGAAGACCATTTGAGCGACCATCTCGTTCTTTTCTTTGTAGTGTTGATAGGCGGCTTCAAAAACTTTGGCCGACAGGTCCTGCACATTCTTCGAATTGAATTCCTCCTGTGAGAAAGGCGCGTCAACCGAAAATGTTTTTAATAATTCAAATTTTAAACCCTCGAAGTCGCGATCGTCGTGTGCTGTGTTAGTGATATCGTCTGCCACATCATACATCACGTTGGCAATATCCACGCTCAGCTTATCACCAAATAAGGCGTTGCGGCGGCGTTTGTAGATCACATCACGCTGCACGTTCATCACGTCGTCATATTCGATCAAACGTTTACGGATACCGAAGTTGTTCTCTTCTACTTTTTTCTGCGCGCGTTCGATCGACTTGGTGATCATGCTGTGCTGGATCACTTCACCTTCCTGAAGGCCCATGCGGTCCATCAGTCGCGCG
>JANWKZ010000190.1 GCA_025451115.1 Bacteroidia bacterium
AATTAGTAGATTCTATGAATGTATTGGGATTGGAATTAGGGAATTGAACCTTAAAACCCGTGGTGCGGATCTTATTGGTGGGTTTTACAAGCGCATGGGCGTGGAGCCCGCGTACGGTTTCTTTATCATAAAAACTATAGGTTAGAGCGCCCTTTTCAACCCAAAGCGCGCCACCATCCAATTGGGCACGAAACTGAATGGCGGGGTCCCATTGGTTCTTGTTTTCGGTGAACTTAATGAGGCTGCTGTGCTCACCTACCTGCGGGGTCCGTACCTGGGCCTTTAGCAGGGCGCCGGACAGCAGAAAAACCACAGCTATGTAGGTCGAAGATCTCCGCATGGATACAATAGATAAAGATAGTCAATCCCGCCGCAAAAAGCAAATGGCGGTCCTCGGCTTTTATGCTTATTTTTGCCCTATGATCAAACTGACCGAATGTCCCCGCGATGCCATGCAAGGCATCCATGATTTCATTCCTACCGAAGAGAAGATAGAGTACCTGAACGCCGTCCTGGATGTGGGCTTTGATGTGATCGATTTCGGCAGTTTTGTGTCGCCCAAAGCCATCCCGCAAATGCAGGATACGGCCGGCATTGTTAAACAGTTAAAAGTAAGCAGCTCTTCCTCTAAATTACTGGCCATTATTGCAAATGCCCGGGGCGCCGAAGATGCTTGCAAGTTTGATGAAATAACCTACCTGGGCTTCCCTTTTTCGGTATCCGAGACCTTTCAGCAGCGTAATACAAATTCTTCCATACAGGAATCCCTTAAAAGGGTAGAGGAGATCCAGTCGCTCTGCACAAAACACAACAAACAGCTCGTTGTTTATCTCTCTATGGCCTTCGGGAATCCTTATGGCGACAAGTGGGATACGGATATCGTAATTGGCTGGGCAAAGAAACTGGAAGGCATGGGTATTAAGATCCTTTCGTTGGCGGATACCATCGGCAGTTCAACGCCTGAAAACATTTCACTGCTATTTTCAAGCCTTATCCCGGAGCTGAAGAACGTACAATTCGGGGCTCACCTGCACTCACGCAAGGAGACCGCGAAAGAAAAAATAGCTGCGGCCTATAACAACGGTTGCCGCAATTTTGATAGTGCTATTCTCGGTTTCGGGGGCTGTCCCATGGCAAAGGACGATCTTACAGGGAATATCGCAACTGAGATCGTGCTGGATCATTTCTCAGATCAAAAGCTGAACTATAACAAAGAAGCTTTTCAGAAGGCGATGGCTATAAGCAGTCGTATCTTTACGAAGTACCACTAAAAATTCCAGGAAAGCCCCGCCCGGTAAACGATCGGGTTATAGAAATAAGGCGAGTAGATCGCGGGCTGTATATCGTAGAGAATAACAAAGAAGTATCCCAATTTATCGCCCAAAGGACTCTTATATCCTAATCCAACAAGTTTTTCGTCGCTCACTTGCCTGGATGCAATAGAATTGCCAAGGTAGCGGGCGGGAATGCTTAAGATATCATACTCTGCCTGCAGAAAGAAGCGATCGAACATCAAAGCCCTCCCGAAACCACCTATTCCGAAGATATTATAATTGACCCTTTGAGTTCCGCTTGTGTAAGTTGTATTGTTATAGATAACCTGCACGCCCAATGAAAAGAACTCACCGAACTTGTAGCCGGCATGTGGTGAGACGTCATAGTAAAGCGCGTTTCCAAAGGTGGTACCGTAAAAACCCAGCTGCAGGTTGCAGCCATAATAAACATTGTCGGTAAAAGGTGGTTTTGTACTGGGACGTTTGCCGTTCTTTACGTAATCTTCATAGCCTTTAGGTCGTTTCCGGTTGGGCTTGGTGTTATCGGGCACAACCGTATTGGTGGTGGTTGTTTCGGGCTGTTTTTGCACTGAATTTTGAGTAGAATCGGGCGTGGGCGGGTTTACGCGGGCGGTATCCGTTTGGGCTCTTAAAAAACCACAAAACAGCAGGAGTATGAATGAAATACTAAGTTTATTCATTTACTTTGTAAAGATAATTATAAATCATGACAGTTGTTATATCGGGCGCATCGAGAGGTATTGGCAGGGAACTGGTTAACTTTTTTTTGCAAAAAAAGGGTGTAAAGGTCATAGCGCTTAGTTCGCACCCCGATAAATTCAAGGCACTGGAGAAAAAGAAGAACTTCCACGCGGTTAAGGCTGATTTTACCATTGAAGACAGCATTTATGAGGTTACTGAGAACATTCGCACCATAACCGGTGAGGTAAGCGTTTTGATAAATAATGCCGGTGTATTGGTAAACAAACCGTATGCCAGGATCACATCCAAAGAACTCGAACTGGTTTACAGGGTAAACGTATTCGCACCGTTTTTATTGAGCCAGCAACTTGTTCCTTTGATGGGTAAAAAAGAAAGAGCACATATTGTAAATATCAGCAGCATGGGCGGGTTCCAGGGCAGTTCGAAGTTCATAGGGTTGAGCGCTTACAGTTCCTCAAAAGGTGCCCTGAGTATTTTAAGCGAGTGCCTGGCAGAGGAATTAAAAGACAAGAATATTGCCTGCAACTGTCTTTGTTTGGGCGCCGTGAATACCGAAATGCTTAAAAACGCGTTCCCGGGATACAAGGCCAATACAAGCGCTAAAGAAATGGCCGATTTCATTGGTAAGTTCGCGCTTACGGGCCATGAGAATTTCAACGGAAAAGTATTGCCTGTAAGTATTTCCACACCCTGATCATGCCGCGTAAAGGCTATATATTATTTTCATTCCTTGTTCTTCTCTCTTCGTTCTCCTTTTCGCAGGAGAAAAAGAAAAAACTGCCCACGCACCTAACAGAATTAAAAAGCCGCGCTGATTTCGATCTGTTGAAGGGAGAACCACTCTCCAGCACCTTTAAGGGAATTGAGTGTATTAAATTGGTCTACGTAATAAGCGACAAGACGCTTTATTATCTCGAATCGAAAAAATATAAATGGCATTATCGTTTCACTAATGAGGTATTAGGCGATCCGGACGACCTGGAAACTTTCAATAATACTAATTACGGACGCAGATCAAACCGCAAGTACATTCTTGCCACTTTCAATTACAACGTAAATACAGGAAATTACTTCCTGCAATTCACGGCGGCCGATAATCCTACAGATGAGCTCATCAACACCCTGATAGATAAGGTGACCGCCACTTTTTTCAAGCAAAAACATTTTAAAGTGTTATTGAATACCACTATTCTTTTGTCGCGAAAAAAAGAACTGAACAAAAAACACGAAGTGATAACCAGCGACGAGCTTTTTAAAGGACAGGTTTATCAGCCCATCTGCAAAGGCAAAACGAAAGGCGTTTTATTATTCATTCCTGCCGACTCATTGAAACAGAATATGGATTACAGCGGAAAGGTATTGGTGATAAAAGGAAGCTCGAACCAACTTCCGGTTTGTAAGGGAGTAGTAACGGATGAGTTTCAAACTCCTTTGAGTCATATTTGCCTGCTTACAAATAACCGTAAGACGCCTTCGGCGGCTTACAAGAATATCTATGAAGCGGATTCCTTGCGAAAACTGGAAGGAAAGCCTGTAGAACTTATTGTGGGAGAGGAGAAGCTAAGCATCAAGATCACTTTACCTGATCTTAAACTGGCAAAAGGAAAAGCCAGGAAAAAAATAGCACTGGATTGCGATACTTCAGTAACCACAGTTACCGAGCTTGCATCACTTTCTTATAAGGATCGCAAAGCCTTTGGCTCCAAGACCTGCAACCTGGCTGAATTGAAGAAGCTGGAGAAAAAGAGCCAGAAGCTCATTACACCGGAGAATGGAATGGGAATTCCCTTCAGCTTTTATTGGAAACACTTGAACGCCAGCGGAGCGGGGAAAATGGTGAAAGAACTACTTGCAGATTCGGTTACCTTAAAGAATGAAGTACTGTTGGGAAAAAAACTGAAAGCTATCAGAAAGAAGATCAAAAAATATCCGATCGATGCTAAACTACTGGAAGCGGTGTCTTATTATTGCTCCGATAAATATGGGAAAAGGAAAGTGCGTTTCCGTTCTTCTTCCAATTGCGAGGACGAGGCGGGCTTTAATGGAGCCGGACTTTATACTTCGCAAACCGGAATTGTAGGCGACACAGGCAAGACAATAGAAAAAGCCATAAAGAGGGTTTGGGCAAGCTTGTGGACGCCTCGAGCTTTCAGGGAAAGGTCTTTTTTCAATATCGATCACTCAGGCGTTTGTATGGGTGTGTTGGTACATGGAGCTTTTGATCTTGAATTAGTCAACGGAGTAGCCATCACAAAAAACCTGTACCGTGATTACGAATTTGGCTTCGTGATCAATATGCAGAAAGGGGAGGAGGAAGTGGTCTCCCCGAAACCCGGCCTGGTTTGCGAGCAGGTGGTATCTTACATGAATAATAAATGGGCCGACTTCTATAATTCAACCCGATCGGCCGATTGGCTGAGTCACTCTTCATTAAGTCCCGATGTTTCTTTATTGAGTGCCGAGGAATTATTTACACTTACCACCCAGCTTGAACTTATTAAAAGACACTTTTATGAGGTCTACAAAGCCTGGTCGAAGACCGAGTACAAGGATTTTGGCATGGATGTTGAATTTAAATTAATTGAGACCCCGGATAAGAAAAGACAATTTGTATTTAAGCAGGCACGGCCATATGGTAATTAATGTTTTGTAATTCAATAATATTGCTATCTTTAATGTCCCAAATAATAACCAAAAACAAAAAAAACAAAATGAAAACAACTACTAAAGTTCTGTTATCTATCGCAGTTATCTGCGGAATTGCTATTGCTTCCTGTAAAAAGTATGAAGAAGGTCCGGCAATGAGCCTTCGCTCAAAAAAGAGCCGCCTGGCCGGAGAATGGTCTATTGACAAGATCTATGTGAACGGTACAGATGTTACCAGCTCTTTCCTGCCTTCAGGTACGACTTATAAAACAACCATTGACAAAGGCGGAAGCTGGACCAGTGTAATGACAAACAGCACAGGAAGCACTACCGACAAGGGCACCTGGGAATTTGTAGACAAAAAAGAGAACCTGAAAATGGTAACCACAGGCTCAGCCGATGCGGATGGGGATACCTCTGTGATCATTAAACTGAAGAATAAAGAACTTTGGTTAGAGCAAAAAAGCGGAAGCAACACTACCCGCACGCAAATGAAACAGTAATTTTCAAAGTAAATAAAAAAGCCCCCGAAGTCAAGTTTCTTGTACTTCAGGGGCTTTTTATTTGGAGTAATTTAAGGGATCCAGCGTTCCATTTCTTTTTGCACTTTAGCAGCTTCTTCAGCGGCCTTTTGCGCAAAATCCTCTTTGTTGGAGGCGTAAATGATCTGGCGGGAAGAGTTTATGAGAAGGCCAATGTCCTTATTTAATCCGTATTTACAAACCTCTTCTAAACTTCCGCCTTGCGCGCCTACGCCTGGGATGAGGAGGAAATGATCAGGGATTATTTTGCGAACGTCTGTGAGCCATTCTGCTTTGGTAGCACCGATCACGTACATCATGTTTTCCGCGTTGCCCCAGCTTTTGGAAGTTTCTAAAACCTGCTCGAATACTTTTTTCTTATCTGCCAGGTCCTTTGTTTGGAAATCGAAGGCGCCTTCGTTGGAGGTAAGTCCCAATAGTACTACCCACTTATCCTTATGAGTAAGGAAAGGCTTCACGGAATCACTGCCCATATAAGGGGCGACCGTGATCGCGTCGGCTTTCATTTCATTGAAGAAGGCCTTTGCGTACATACCGGATGTATTTCCGATATCACCTCGCTTCGCATCTGCGATAATGAAGTGAGATGGATAGTTTGTCTTAATATAATCGATGGTCTTAACAAGGCTTTGAAAACCTTTTGCACCATGCGCTTCGTAAAAAGCGGAGTTAGGCTTATAGCTCACACAATAAACATGCGTAGCATCTATGATCGCCTTGTTGAAAGCGAAAATAGGATCAGGTTCGTTAAGTAAATGTTTAGGGATTTTTTCTAAGTCCGGATCGAGTCCAACACAAAGAAAGCTTTTCATTAAACGGATATGCTCAGTAAGTAGTTTGCGGGTCATATACCCGCAAATATAAGAATTCCTTATTAGTCGAGGTGGGCCAGGATCTCGTTGGGCTTTAGATAGTATTTGTTGAGATCAGGTCGTTTCTTTAGATAACCGGGTATGCTGCGGATGTACATGGCGTGGCGGTACAGTCCTCTGCCCAGCCCGTGCTCAATAGCGCCTATGTCGGCAGAACGCTCAATGTGTCTTTTGAATTCGGGCACCAAATAAGAAACCGCCATTTTAAAAAGCTGCAGCACCGAGCAGGTGTGAAACTGTAAGACATGAGCTAATTCATGCGCAATAACAGAAATACGTTCTTCCTCATCCAGGTTCTTAAAAAGGGCGGCACTTTCCGGAAACTCAGCTTTCTCCAATAAAGTAATAACGTACATTCTTTTACCCGGCGACCTGAAAAAACTGCCCGGACTTGGCGTGGTATTATAGGGCGCAGCGCTACTATCGCAAAGTTTGAAATGTATTTTCACATACTTCAGCTCGGGGTAGTGCGATAAGGCTTTTAGTATTGATTCTTCGTATTGGGCGGGGATCTTCTTGGATAAACCGCACCTTGTTCTCAGTCTCTTCAGTTCTTCAGTCTCCATGGGTTCATCATCTTCTCACGTGAAGTTACAATAGACCTAAAGGAAATAGTTTATTTTTCGGTGAAGGAGAGTGAGGAATAGCTAATCAATTGATTATTTCATTCCGCCCATTTTAGGCATGTTGCGCATCATTTTCATCATGGCGCCTTTATCCTGCATCATGCGCATCATTTTGCGGGTCTCTTCAAACTGTTTCATCAGCTTGTTCACTTCCTGTATAGGACGACCGGCACCTTTAGCCAATCTTTCACGGCGTTTACCATTGATAAGTTCGGGTTGCTCGCGCTCTTTCGGGGTCATGGATTGTATAATGGCCTCGATATGTTTGAAAGCATCGTCATTGATATCTACATCCTTCATCGCCTTACCAATACCCGGGATCATTCCAACAAGGTCTTTTACATTACCCATTTTTTTGATCTGCTGCAACTGACCAATGAAATCGTTGAAATCAAATTTATTCTGGGCGATCTTCTTCGAAAGCTTGCGGGCCTCTTCTTCGTTGTATTGTTCCTGGGCTTTTTCAACCAGCGTAACCACGTCGCCCATACCCAGAATTCGGTCCGACATACGGGTAGGGTGGAAGATATCTATCGCCTCCATCTTTTCGCCGGTACCTACGAACTTGATAGGCTTATTTACAACAGTTTTAATTGAAAGCGCAGCTCCGCCACGTGTATCACCATCCAATTTGGTAAGCACCACGCCGGTGAAATCGAGACGATCATTAAATGCTTTAGCTGTATTCACGGCATCCTGACCGGTCATGGAGTCAACTACGAAGAGGATCTCCTGGGGTTTAATTTCTTTCTTAAGAGCGGCGATCTCGCGCATCATCTCCTCGTCCACAGCTAAACGACCGGCGGTATCTATGATCACAACCGTATTACCGTTCTCTTTCGCCTGTTTAATGGCTTTATTTGCTATAGAAATAGGATCTTTATTCTCGCGGTCAGAAAATACTTCAACACCGATCTGCTCACCTAAAACATGTAGCTGATCAATGGCGGCAGGACGATAAATGTCGCAGGCAACAAGCAAAGGCTTTTTGCCGCGTTTGGTCTTAATAAGATTGGCCAGTTTACCCGAGAAAGTAGTTTTACCGGAACCCTGCAGACCACTCATTAAAATGATGGTGGGGTTCGCGTCTAGTTTCACTTCAGCGGTCTCGCCGCCCATTAAATTGGTCAGCTCATCATGTGTGATCTTAACCAATAATTGACTCGGAGAAATAGCAGTAAGCACCTGTTGACCCAGCGCTTTTTCTTTTATGGTATCGGTAAAGGTCTTGGCAACTTTATAATTCACGTCGGCATCCAAAAGGGCTTTGCGCACTTCCTTCAGCGTTTCGGCTACGTTTATCTCGGTAATTTTTCCGTGACCTTTTAAAACTTTAAAGGCCCTCTCTAATTTGTCACTTAAACTATCAAACATGCGTGATTCTTATTATGGGTCAAAAATACGATTTTAAGGGTGAAAACCGCCTTATTCGAACTTAATTTTGAGGATCGTAAGTGGCCTTTCTATCAGTAAATAGCCAATGGTAGCCACCAAAAGGGTGGTGAACACAAAGAAATACACTTTCAGGTCCTGCGGCAGCCCCAGCCATTCTGAATTGGTAAAGAACAGGATGGGCAGGTGAAAGATGTAAATGCTGTAAGCGATGGTGCCCAGGAAAATAAGCGGTTTTATTTCGAAGATCCTTTTAATGAACCCGGAGCCAAAACGGGCCGAGAGCATAACGATGGTCCAGAGACTTCCGAAAAACACGTAGAATAAAGGTTGTTTGATGTCCATTTTGTTTCTAAAAAGAAGGTCGTGGTAATAGGGAATATGAAGTAGCATGATCACGATACAGATGATGCCCACGAGGTCGAGTATTATACCGGTATTTTTGGAAAAGACCTTTTCTTTTTGATTAAACTCGAAGGTTGCAATGAAAGTTCCCATTAGAAAAGCAGGTAAAGCTTCCATGAAAGGAAATGGACGGAATTTAAGCAGGAACCACAACCCAAATGCTGCGGCGTAGAAGGCCAGGAGGAAAAGAACCGTTTTGTTGAGTTGGAACTTAGTGAGCCTGTAACAAATGAGCATGAAGAAGGGGAGCGCAAGATAATATTTCAGCTCAACCGCCAGCGTCCAGAAAATACCATCGCCGCGCAACAAAAGCAAATGCCAGGGCGTGTTACTGATAGGATAAGTGTACATGCCGACCTTTCCGTAAAAATAGGTGAGAGCGCCAAGTAAGATCAGTCCAACAAAATAAAGCGGGTAAATGCGCAAAAATCTTCGGATATAGAATTTCTTGAAATTCGGAACCAAAGGTTTATTCTCCGAAAGGATAGCGATCATTTGTCGCGACAAAAGGTAGGAAGAAAGCACAAAGAAAAGACAGGCGCCCGCTCTGCCGGCCAGTTGAAAATTAAGATGCCGGGCAAAGAACATCTCCCAATTACTGGAGTGGGTGAGAAGAAGGATCAAAATGGCATTGCCGCGAAACCCGTCGAGCGAATTTACGTGCCAGCTGCCCGCTTTGTCAGGAAAAAATAATTGCTTCAATTTTTCTTTCATAACAAGGCGAAATAAAACGACTAGTTAATGAAAGCCTTGGCTTTTTTGATAGCGGCATCCAGTCCTTCTGATTTGCTGCCACCGGCCTGCGCGTAGAAAGCCTGTCCGCCACCGCCGCCATTGATCTCCTTGGCCACTTCACGAACGATCTTGCCCGCGTCGAGGTTCTTGTCTTTCACAAGATTTTCAGAGATAATAACTGAAATGCTTGGCTTGCCGTTTATCTCGGCGCCCACTACACAATAGAGATTATTCACCTGGTTCTTCAGGTCGAACAAAAGATTTTTTATTTCATCAGCGTTGTCCAGGTCTATCTTTTCGGCTATCACGCTTACTCCGCCCACGTCTTGCTTTTTATTTACAAGCTCCTTCTTGATCTGCTGGGCTTTTTCCTTTACAAATACCGCCAATTGCTTTTGCAGGTGACTATTCTCTTCAAGGAGTGAATTCACGCTCTTCAAAACATCAGCAGGGTTCTTAAGTACTTCTTTCACTTTATTAAGTGTTTCTACCTGGCCTTCGAAATATTCCTCAGCTTTCACCGAAGTAATAGCTTCGATACGACGAATACCTGCCGCAATAGCGCTTTCTGAAGTGATCTTAAAATGTCCGATCTGCCCGGTTGCCTGCACATGCGTTCCGCCGCATAATTCCACTGAGTAGTTTCTGTCAAATGAAACTACACGAACAATGTCGCCGTATTTCTCTCCGAAGAGAGCCATAGCACCGGTTTTCTTAGCATCTTCAAGGT
>JANWKZ010000191.1 GCA_025451115.1 Bacteroidia bacterium
CTCTACATTGCCGACGACAAAACAAGTCTTATAAGAAAAGTTGATACAAATGGCATTATTACCACGGTGGTTGGAGACACCGCAAATATCGTGTTCAATGGTGGTGCTTATTTCGGAGACGGTGGGCCCGCTACCAAAGCGAGGCTTTTTGCCCCTAACGGAGTAGCTTTTGATCATAAAGGCAATCTTTATATATCCGACTCTAAGAATAACCGCATCAGAAAAGTCGATACTTCAGGCGTGATCAGTACGGTTGCGGGAACTGGAGTAGCCGGGTATAGCGGAGACGGGGGGCTTGCCGTTTCAGCACAGATCAATCTACCGGAAGCCATCGAGGTTGATTCAAATTACCTCTATATTGCGGACAGGATCAATGGCAGGGTGCGTAGAGTACGACTTACGGAATGCACTACCCCTATATCCATGCAGGTCTCAACTAACCCAACCATTTGTCTGGGTAGCAGTGTTGTTCTTTCTGCGTCTGGTGCATCAAGTTACCTATGGTGGAATGGAAGTGTTGCGAGCAACACCATCAGTGTCAGCCCGCTTGCTACCACCGTTTATACTGTAACAGGCACTTCCGGTATTTGCTACTCAACAAAAAAGATCACCGTTACGGTTATACCTAAAGTAACTTTCAGCGGGGTCACTAACCTATGCGCAGGTGATACTACTATATTAACGGGCAATAATGCTTATACCTATACCTGGAGCGCCAATGCAGGTGGATCTAACGACTCCATGATCGCATTTAATCCGTCTTCAACAACTACCTATACTTTATCCGGAACAAAAGTGGGATGTACCACCAGTTGCAGCATTACAATAAATGTTAGTCCTTGCAATTCCAGCTGCGGTAATCTCAATCTGTCGCAAGGACTTGCGGGCTGGAAAGGAAAATGGAATAACCAGCAAGTTACAGGTTTTGCTGCGATGAATGCTACTACCCTCGACTCTTTAGGAGTAAATAAAATGGGACACGTACATGAACTTTGCACGGGAGGAAACGATCCCTGGGTGTCTGCTGTCTCGCGTGTTCCCGCCGGATTTAATCGATCCGTGAGATTAGGAAACGACAGCGCTTACAAAACGGGGATGGATCCTTATAATCACCAGATCCTTTTTGATACAATTCATGTGGATGCGAATAACTGTAACGTGAATTTCTGGTACGCTTACCTGTTCAGTTGGGCCACCACAGCAGGAGAGAACATTACTGATATGCCTTTCCTTTCTGTAAGAACTTTTGACGGATCAAATAACGAAATACCCGGCAGCTATGACTCCAGGTACAACATTAACCCCTATTATGGGTCTCCGGGAGTAAATTTGCCGGATGGAAATACCGAGGTGCGTTACTGGAACTGGTCGCCGGGAGCCATCAATTTAAGTGCTTATATAGGACAAACCGTAACCTTACGTTTTGAAACAAGCGACTGTCAACATGGAATACATTTTGGTTACGCGTATATCACACCTCAATGCGGAACCAAATATCAAATAACACAATCCGGCAATATGGTCTGTAACAGCGATACGGTCTCGCTCAGTGCGCCGCCGGGTTACGTCACTTATCAGTGGACGGGGCCCGGAATAAACGGGCCACCAAATACGCAGAGCGTCACGGCGACTGCGCCGGGAATGTATTCCGTAATTTTTACTTCGCATGCAGGTCTCACGTATACTTTGAACACAACACTGGGTGGCGTATTATTGCCTAATGCTTCCTTTACCAGTAACACAGTATGCCCAGGAGATACTACTTTCCTAACGAATACTACAACGGGCACGACTACGGGGCACGCATGGAATTTTGGCGACGGAAATATATCCAGTGCTCACAGTCCTTCTCATGTTTACGCGGCGGCTGGTACCTATACCGTTACTTTGGTTGAAACCAATCTATGTGGAACCGATACCGCTCAAGTGAATGTGCTGGTAAAGGCCAACCCTGTTTTAAACGCTGTTTCCAGCCAGGCAAAATGTTCGCTAAGCAGTGTGGATTCGGTAAATTTTTCATCTACGCCGCCCGGGGCTACTGTTAACTGGAGCAATACAAATACAACCATCGGAATTTCCGCTTCCGGTTCAGGAAACATTCCCGCTTACAATGCGCCGGCCGTTGGCACACAACAAACGGGAGTGATCACCGCTACCCCGGTTTTAAACGGCTGCACCGGAGGCCCGCAAACATTCAGCATTACCGTTAATCCGTTACCTGTTATTGCAATAAGCGGAAACGATACGATCTGTTCAGGAGCTTCAACTCTAATTACAGCATCTGGTGCCACAAATTATACCTGGCAACCCGGGGGAGTTACCACTAATACCCTTTCCGTCAATCCGTCTTCCAGCTCTACCTTCACTGTTTCAGGGGAAACTACAAATTGTATTTCTTCCGAAACATTCACGGTAACTGTGATGAACACGCCTACCATCACGCTATCCGGAAATACTACTATTTGTAACAACGACAGCACTGTGCTTTATGCAAATGGCGCAGCAACTTATACCTGGATGCCGGGCGGCATGACAACTGATAGTGTCGAGGTTTTCCCAAGCGGCAATACTACTTATACTGTGACCGGCGGAATACTGGGCTGCTCCAATACACAAACCATAAGTGTAACAACAGAAAGCTGCGTATGGCCTGGCGATGCGAATGAAGACCTGGTAGTTGATAATCTTGACCTCCTGCCAATTGGCTTGAAATTCGGAGCGAACGGACCCGCAAGGGCTTCGGTAAGCAATACATGGCAAGGTTATGTTTGTACTAACTGGAGTGATACACTCGCCGACGGAACAAATATAAAATATGTTGATTGCAATGGTGACGGCACTATCAATTCTGACGATACACTGGCCATCACCTTGAATTATGGTCTCACTCATACAGCAAAAACACAGCCAAACATAATATACAGTGGTAATCCGGACCTCTATTTCGTCTTTGACAAACCACAATACATTCCCGGTGACACTGTAAAAGCAGATCTTCACCTGGGTTCTGCAACCAATGTGCAAAGTAATTTTTATGGTTCAGCTTTCAATATTCAATATGATCAGACGCAGGTTCAGCCCGGATCCGAGCAATTTTATTTCACAAATTCATGGGTTGGAACCCTTAATACAACTGAAATTACATTTGGGAAAATAGATCCATTGGCAGGAACTGTGAAAGCGAGTCTTGTACGCACCACGCAAACCGATGTGACAGGCTTTGGGAAAATCGCGAGGCTGCAGTTTGTGCTTCAAAATCCATTGTCGGGTGGGCCGCTTCTTTTTACCATCAGTAACAGCATAAAAACAGACCACCTGGAAAATACAAGTCCGCTCAACACGGGTACCGACTCATCTGTAGTTATAAACGGTAGTACATTAATTAGTACGGGTGCACTTAAAGGTATTTCGGTAAGTCCGAATCCTTCTTCGGGAGTATTTACCATTAGATCCGGTTCGCCGTTGGGAATGCTGGCTGTTTATAATTCCCTTGGGGAAATGATCCTTCAAAAGGAAACAAAAGGTCAGAAAGAAACGATCGATCTTGATTCATATGCCCCGGGCGTTTATTTTATTTCTGTTCGAGGCAACTATCTTAAAATAATAAAGGAATAACAGACAGGACATCTTTGCCCATGAAGATCTTTAAGTTTCTCTTGCCCGCCTCCCTTCTACTCCTTACAGCCTGCAACAACCCCAAAGAAACAAAACCCGACATTGACACACAAACCACGCAGGTAGCGCAGGTTAAAATGCCCGGCAATTTCTACAAAAAGCTAACCGGCAAGATGGGTGAGAACATGCTCATCACCATGGATCTCATCAAGCGTAGGGATTCGTTAACACAAAAAGGCAGCCTCAACGGCAGTTATTATTACGAGAAAGTGGGGATGCCTATTAATCTTTACGGCGACATAAGCGATTCCGGGACCTTTGAGATGAAAGAAGTGAACAGCAAGGGCGAGGAAACCGGTAATTTTAAAGGCCGCTTCATTAATGAGAATGAAATAGAAGGTACATGGACCAACCCAAAGAACAAAAAGCAATACCCTTTTTCACTGAAGGCCATTGATAACGACGTTGTGAACCTGACCTTTTCAGAATACCACAACCGCAAATGCAGGCTGCGCGACGAGGTGGCCGGCTCCACGCGAAAAGACACACTTAAAGCGGAGGACACCACTTGCTGCACGATCGACATCGCTATGGTTCTGTTAAGCGGCAAGGATAAGGTGAGCGAAAAGATCAACAAGGCGCTGGTTCGCAACCTGCTTAGCCTTACCGGGGGCGAGCGAGCGGAAGGAAGTATAGAGCAGCTCTTACACAGCATAGATAATTGCAGCGGGGGCGATGTAATGGAGGGAGATTATTCAATAAGCATCGAGAGCAACGAAGGAAATATACTGAGCATGAGCGTGTCGGGCTGGGCAAACACCGGCGGCGCGCATGGCAACGGCTACAGCTTCTATCTCAATTTCGATAAACGTACCGGCGATACGATCTCATTACTACAGATCCTGAAACCTGAGACAATCGATGAACTGGTAGCCCGCGGCAAACAGCAATTTGTAAAAGAGAACGGCAATATCAAAGAGAACGGCTGGTTCTGGGAAGGAGAGTTTTTCCTGCCCCGCACCTTCTCTATAGGCAAAGGCGGCTTGCGATTTGCCTACAATCCTTACGAAGCGGGGCCCTATATGATGGGCGCGCCCGAATTCTTCCTTTCCTGGAAGCAGATAAAGGATATTGTAAGGGAAGAGTACCTAAAATAGCTCCGCGCCCGGTTTTCCCAATGAAAAACGCCTTTTTACCCCTCAATTTGTAGTTGGAACAACTACAAGGCAACGTATCTATACTACAAACAAATCGTCTTTTCTATTATTTCCCGGGGGCTGCTGTTGCCCCATCTTTGCAGTAATAAATAATTAATCAAAAAACTCAACCATGAAAAAAACAACAAAACTACCCAAAATGCTTATGCCCCTCCTTCTTATGTTACCCATCTGGTTATCGGGCTACACAATTACAAAAGGAAAAGGCAACAAACCCGTTTGCCTTGAGATCTCGGGCCAGGTTGCAAAAACCGACAGCAAAACCCAAAAGAACATCCACGTTTACCTGATCGATGAGAATAAGGTTATCGATTCACTGGTTACAGAAACCGGCAAGATCTTTAAATTTAACCTTCAAAAAAACAAATGGTATTCCATCCGCATCCAGCAGCCCGGTTACGTGGGGCGTTTGGTAAGCATCTCAACCCACCTTCCAAAGGATATCGTTCAAAAATTCTATAAGTTCCATTTCGATCTGCTGCTTGCAAAAGAGGAAATATATACCTGTGCGCAACACGATGTACTCGATTTCCCGGTGGCTGTTATCCGCTACGACGAATTAAAAGGGTATTTTGATTATAACGCTCTGTATACCTCGCACATTAAAAACACCTATAAAAAACTGTTGGGCAAGAATTACTTTGTTTCTAATTACTAGATCCCATATTCCCTAATCTTATGCCGCCCGTTCTTACCTGAACGGGCGGTTTTTTTTATCCCATCCTTTAACAACCCTAAACACCCTTGCGCCTTTCGAATCTCAAGATTTAGATCCGGGACTCTCCCACTAAAAAACTCACTAATCACTATTCACTAACCACCGGCTGTTCAACCGAAATTTTAGTATATTTAACTGATGAAATACTTTGGCAAAAAGTTCATTTTCTCCGTAAGCTTCCTGGCGTTGGCCGCTGTAGCTTTTTTCCTGAAATATTACATCGTCGCGGCCTTCCTCTGCTGGCCTGCCTTTGCCCTAAACGGGATGGAGATCACCTCCTACGCAAGCGTCTTCCAGTTCATCAATTTCAGGCTGCACACTGTATTCCTCGGTTTCATCACTGATACAACGCTTGGCGAAACGTATTATCCTTTTACTATCGCTCTTTTCCTCACTTCCTTCGCCGGCACATTTCGCCTCGAGTTTTTTAAACCCTTCGGGCTCACCCAATATTACTGGGTTGAAATAATGGGGATCGCAGGCCAGTATGGCGTTTACCTCTACGCCAACCTGCAACATCCGGGCGACTGGCGCGGCTGGATACTCCCTGTTTTTCCTATGGCCTTCATGACTTTCATCGGCTACCATATCATCCTCGATGCTATACGACTCAATAAGAAAGGAGCAAGCAAACTAAATGCTGAGTCGGGCCAAAAAGCAATCGACTTCTCCCTGCCCGATAACAAAGGCGGCATGGTAAAACTTTCCGACTACAAAGACAAGAACCATGTGCTCCTGCTCTTTTTGCGCGGCGACTGGTGCCCTTCCTGCCACATCATGACGCGCATCTATGAAAAGAACCGCGAGAAATTCGCCGAGAAGAACGTAGTAACGTTGGGCATTAGTCCCGACGACTCGAACGTGAACGCGGAGATGATCAGCAGGCTCGGCTTGCAGAACATTTTGCTTACCGATAGTGATCAGACCGTAACTAAGCAATATGGCGGAAGGTTCTTTACCAGTCCGCGTGCCACGTATGCCGAGGGTATTCCGCTTCCCGCTTCGGTTTTGGTTGATAAGAGCGGTATCATTCGTTATGTTTCTTCGCCCGGCAAGGCGAATGAATTTCTGGACCCTTCGCATATCTTTCCTATAGTAGCGGCGCTGAATTAGTCCTTCCTTCACACAACAAAAAACCTTCACTAACCACTATTCACCAGTCACTAATCACTGGCTGTTCCAGGCTGCTCCTTACAAAATCCCTCATATTTTGTCATTGCAACAATGACACGCCTTTTACATTTTACTACTACATTCTGCTAAAACCAACGATATTTTTTGCCCTTCTGCCGAACGATCTTTGTATCGTAGAACTAAATGATATAAAAAACATGGCAAGAAAGAAAAAACAAACCGGCACCCAGGCACCCTTAGCCAACGCAGTTGCTGGACCCGTACACGGACCACTGATCAGGAACTATAAATAAAACCAAAAACGTGTCTCCTGAGGGGACAAGAGGGTAATAAGCTGATAATAAGGTCTTTTGGCTTAGACAAAAGCTTTCGGGCAATTAAAAAATCTCTTACTTTTGGCTCGTAATTAACCCTTACTATGAATCACGGAATAAAACTGGCTGTACTCTTTATACTGGCGGGCTTTTTTGTCCGCGGCCAGGCAAGCATTGAGATCGTTGCTAAACTTACGCTTAAAGGCGCGGCCGTAAAAGACTACCGCGCGGCAGTGTATAAAGGCAAGCAGGTAGACACTATTGATGTGGTGAATGGCAAGCCGCAATTTTTGTATTTAGAGCCCGAGCAGAACTACACCATCTTTTTTGTGAAGGACACATTTAATGCCGAATGCATCATTGTGCACACGCACATACCGCCGGATGTAAAGCCCAAGAAATACCGCGTGTATGTAAATGTGGAGATAGACCCCGTGCATAGCAAGGAAAAACCGGCCGGCGAAGATTTTCCATCGGCCATTATCAGTTACAACAAAAAACTTAAGAACTTCGAGTACCTGAAACAATACCACAAACAGGTGCACCAGTAAAAACCTCTCATGTAATTTTTCTGCAATTTCTCCGAGTAAATATTCCTTTGTTGTTTTTCTTCCTGTGCCTTTCGGGAGGAATGCGCGCGCAAAATTATCCCGTCCACATTACTACGCAGTTGGTGGCACCATTCAGTGGTTTTATACCCGACTATGCAAATGCGGGAGAGGAGAAACTGAAATTACTGCTTACGTTCACCGATTTCACCAAGCCACAGTACAATGTGAAATTGAAGATCTCAATACAGGGTCAGGGCATTACTATTCAGAGCAAGTCACATTTCTTTTCCGGGCCTTTTACTTTACAACCGGGCATTCCCTTTGAAATAAGCGGAGCCGATCTTTATGATCTACTCAATACACAGAACCTTGATTTCAGCGGCATTACGAAAGCGCAGTATGAACAGAAAAAAGTTTTGCCCGAAGGTTTTTATTCGATCTGCGTAACGGCTTATGATTTCAATAATCCAACTGCTATACAAGTGAGTAGCAACGCCTGCGCACAGGCATGGATGGTATTGAGCGACCCTCCGTTCTTAAATCTTCCGGTTTGTTCCTCTACTGTTTCCGTCAGCAATCCGCAGCAACAAACTTTTTCCTTCACGCAAATGAACATGGGCTCGCCTAACAGCGCCGCGAACACCGAATATGTTTTTGAGCTCTGGGAGATCCGTCCGAATGGCGCCGTTCCCAATAACGTAGTCCAAACAAGTCCGCCTATATACACTTACACCACAAACTTCACAACCGTCAATTACGGAATTACAGAACCTCCTCTCCTACCCGGCATGCAATACGCGTGGCGTGTTAAAGCGCAAGACATCACAGGTCGCGATTACTTCAAGAACAACGGTTACAGCCAGGTCTGCACTTTTACTTACGGAAGCGCCTATGAAGGATTGAACCTCAATTTAAATGTACACGCGCAGGCTGTTAGTCAAAGGCAGATCAAGGTTTGGTGGGACAGTCTTGCCAATTTCACTTCCTACAAATTACAGTTTCGCAAAGCGGGCAGCAATGGAAATTGGTTCCCGGTCACTACCACAAATGCGCATACCAGAATTCTTGACCTCGAGCCGCAAACCACTTACGAGTTTGAGGTACGCGGAGAAAGCCAGGACTTTACCTCAGAGTTCAGCAGCCCGGTGAACGCCACCACACAGCCTTTACCTAATTACCAATGTGGAGAGTTACCTTTCTTTCCCAGCAATACAAACTTTTCCCCGCTGCAACAGGCAACCCCAAATATGATCTGGCAAGTAGGACAATTTGAGATGACCGTACTTCAATTGCAGAACCCTATCAGTCAGAATGGCCGCTACAGCGGATACGGAAAAGTAAAAATGCCATTCATTGGTTTTGTGTATTGCAGCTTTGATAATATTGATGTAAGCAATGAACACATTGTAGTGAACGGCAAAGTGAACGCGATGACCAAAGGAATTGATACCTGGATAAATAATAACAGTGTAGGAACGGTTCAGAACGGAACCGAAGAAGCGGAAGTCAATGTACCCGGTCCACTTACCTTGAACGACATACATGTAAACACAAGCAACGGAACTGTGGAGGTTGGAGGAAACACTTACAATTATATTCCCGACGGAACAACCATTGAGGACGGCAACGGAAATCTCTTCCTAGTGACGGCCGACGGACAAATAATTAACGCGGGCACTTCGGGTAATGGTCACGGTGCGGTTCCCGACAGCAAGAATTTTATCGTGACGGATAAAGGGACTGTGACTTTTAATGTATCTGCCAAGCAACTTTATGGTACAGATAAATTCAAGTACCAGGCTTTTGCTAATTATTATTTGACCGTTAAAAATCTTACTTCCGGGGAAAGAGAGCCCGTGAATTGGAAAAGCGTGATGGCACAGAAATACGATGTGATAGATCTTAGCTATCAGTTACAGGGAAATTTAAAAGCCGACAGCATTTTGTTTATGACGGGAACCGGAACAATTTACAAAGCCCAGGGAACCGGAACAAGCAGGCAATTGTACATTATTGGGGGACAACACGGCGACGCGCAGGAATTGTTTGCATGCTATAGATATAGCAAGGATAGTTTGGTGAATATTGCCAAGATCAATATTCCGGCTTACAATAAGGTAATTAATAAAGTCACTTTGGTCCCACTGGAGAACGGGTTGAGCTTTGATAAAGTGCAGATCCAAAAAGAGCTGAACGAAATTTACAAGCAAGCCGTGGCGAGCTGGGAAGTTGAGATTGCTCCTGCCATTAATAAGTCGGATACACTATGGGACAAAGACGGAAACGGACGGCTGAACTTAGGAAGTGATCTCTTTAACCGCTACAGCAGCGAGTTGAAAGGAATTAACCGCTATGTGCGACAGCAATCTTATTATAAGAGTGGTCAATACTATTTAGTGGTAACCGCAAAACCAACCGACAGTTTAAACACCGGCATTTTGGGAGAAATGCCAAGAGGAAGAAATATTGGTTACCTCTTCACTGCCACGCCCTCCGCCACGCTTATAGCCCATGAATTGGGCCACGGCGCTTTTGCGCTGGAGCATAGTTTTGATGGGAATGTTTCCTTACCCAGAGGAACAACCGCGTGCCTGATGGACTATGTGAACGGCATCGAGCTTTACAAAGGAAAGTACTGGGACTACATACACAATCCTACCTCTGTTGTTGGTGCATTAGAAAGTGATGATGATGGATCAATACTAACCAGTCCGGAACGAAAATGGATTGGGAACATGTTGAACAGGATCAAAACAGCCTGTATTGAAAACAAGCCACTTGTTCTGCTCAAGAACGACTGCGGTTCGGCTCATTCCGTCAATGATATTTATCTCGGAGGAAATTATTACAAGCAAATGAGCATCGGTATGCCTCTGTGCCCGGGCACACATGTATCCTGTTTTCCAAAAGGCAATATCAAAAAAGCCACAAGTACTTATTGGGACGCAGTTTCACAAAGCAATAAGACTATTCAATATATTTTAATAGATAATACTATTGAAATATCCGTTCCATCCAATTTGCTCGATAACCTGATCGAATTCCTTGATACAAAAAATACAGGCAAGAATTTATTGATCTTTGCGAACGGCTACAGACCAAATCCGCCGCACGCGGGAGATGAGCACGTTAAAGAAGCAGACGAGGTGCTCTTTACCGATCGCTTTGGTTATTGGGGTGGCATAGACGCTCTTTTCATAAACCGGATAGGAACAAAAAATGTTGTATATGCTGACGGACATCATACTGTTGGCACCTCTAATCATATGTCAGAGGGCGATTTCGTTGTTAATTATCTCCAATCGTTTTGTGCCAGAGGTGCTCCTTTTACGTACGCAATCTGGGCTCAACAAACTTCGGTTCCGCTTACTTGCCAGGTATAGTATCACAACACCAACACCTTTAAACTACATACAACTCCCAATAACCAGGGGTTTAAAACAAGAAGACTGTGTGGCAAAGCCGCTGGCCTCGATCTTATCCTAAAAATAAAGAATGGTACCATTAAATTCGATCCGGCCAAGGATTCCATAGATATTGTAGGACACAGTATGGGATACGCTTACGCACTAGGAATAGTAGACGCACTTAAAGCCAGCCCTTTAAAATTTAGATTAGGTCGATTCTATGCAATATCGGCAGAAAATGCCTGCAGCTCAGAAGGAGCCTTTGATCTCGAAGCTTTTGAAGAAGTATGGCAATATGGTACCGATGAAGAGAAATTGATGCCTTGGGAACAAGACGGAGTCGGGCCACAGTGCCCTATAGTTGGCATACGAGACAACCATAAAGGTGTTAAATATGGACGAATTCATTTCCCAGATCACCTAGATCCCAAAGATTATATGAACAGTCACATAATTGTTTCTTATTTTTGGCTTTTTAGTCACCTTAAAATTGGGAACCCCGGACATGTTAAACCACGTTAAAAAACTCTTAATTATTTTCGCTACTATGTGTCTTGTTAATTGTACCGAAACAACTAACAATTCACATAGTTATCTTTCTAAATCAAAATCCATTTTGAATGACACTGAATATAGAAATGTTTTTTCGATGATAACAGATAGTATTTCACTTTGGGTCAGAAACAAACTATGGTCTGTAGAATCAGAATATACTTACTCCTACAAATTGGATAGTCTTTTATGTTTCAATAAAAAGGGAGATAGATTTATTAGTTGTAGCCACTTGTATATGAATATAGATGATGCGAATTCTGACGGGCTAAAAGCGTTTTATGGCGAAAAAATAAATAGTAAATGGTATTTTTTTACTGGTGATTATACCGTCATCCCCCGCTCCATGGTCAAAGGCCATGATGTCACAAAACCACTTTCCTACGAGCAACTTCACGAGATCGCTTTAAAAGAAGTTTACTCAGGCTACCTCGATGATAACGGAGAAATAAACGAAGAGTGGTTCACCAAACAGTTCGAGAACGTGGGCTGGTGCGCCGATTGCAAAACCAAGGAAGATTACCAAATGTCGCGCCTTAAAGGCGTGGGTGTAAAATGGCTTAATAGAGACACCACACAGCCCATCCAGCCACTCAACAAAACTTCCATTCCTTAACCTTCCCTCCCCCGAGGGGGAGGGACACAGGGAGAGGGCTTCAGTCCATCCCGCGCAATTCCTTATCTTTGGGTACCCAATGGCCCTTAAAGACAAACTCCCGGTTAGCTACCTGCTTTTTACCAAGCGCGGGCGCATTAACCGTGGGGCTTATTGGCTGGCCAGCATTTTTATATGGAGCAGCTTTTACGTGCTTTTCAATGCCTTGCAATACGGCATTAATTACAAAGCTACGCTGTTCATTTACCCTTTACTTTTCTGGGCGCTGTTTTGTACCGCCGCTAAAAGACTGCACGATAGTAACAAAAGCGGGCACTGGCTCTGGCTCATGGGCCTGCCCGTACTGGGGCCGCTGGTATTGTTCTTTTTGCTGGGTTTTAAAAGAGGCAACGCATTACCTAACCGCTATGGCACCGTGCCCCATAGCGCCCCCGATTACTTTAAGAATCCGGAGGCGCAGGATATCGTGAACGATGTCACCCAGCTTAATCCGGTTCCCGTTGCCGGAGTGGAAAAACCGAATAGCATAGAAGAACTGCAGGACATCATTAAAAACAAGCCTCACATCTGCACCGGCGGCGGACGCTTCAGCATGGGCGGGCAAACCGCCAGCCGCGACAGCGTACACATCGATATGCGCGGGTTAAATAAAATTTTAGAATTCTCGGCAGAAAACAAAACCATCAAAGTGCAGGCCGGCACACGCTGGTGCGATATACAAAAACACATCGATCCGCATAACCTCAGTGTAAAGACCATGCAGACCTACGCCAATTTTACCGTGGGCGGCTCGCTGAGTGTGAATTGTCACGGTCGTTATATTGGTTTGGGCCCGCTTATTTTGTCGGTACGCTCTTTGGATGTGATCATGGCAACCGGCGAACTGGTTCATACTTCGCCCACAGAAAGACCCGAATTATTCTTTGCCTGCGTGGGCTGCTACAACGCAGTAGCCGTTATCGCGCAGGTTGAGTTCGACCTGGAAGATAATACGGCTGTTAAGCGCGGACATAAAAAAATGCGCACGGAAGAATACCGGCAGCATTTCTTTGAGAACGTCCGCGAGCATAAGGAAGTGGTTTTTCATAACGGCGATATTTATCCGCCGGATTATACAAACGTGCGCGCCGTGAGCTGGGTGAAGACAGATAAAAAACCAACCGTAAAAACAAGATTGATGCCGCTGGCTTCGGCTTATCCCATAGAACGTTATTTCATAGGCGCTTTCGGCAAAAACAATTTTGGGAAATGGCGCAGGCAATACATTATTGACCCAATTCTATACGCTTCAAAAAAAATACACTGGCGTAATTACGAAGCAGGCTACGACGTGCTGGAACTGGAACCCGAGTCGCGCAAGGACAGCACTTATGTTCTCCAGGAATATTTTGTGCCCGTACACCGTTTCGAGGAATTCAAGGACCTGATGAGCGAGATCTTTATCCGCCACAAAGTGAACGTGATCAATGTTTCTATTCGCCACGCAAAGGCCGACAGCGGTTCTTTACTTGCCTGGGCCCGCGAAGAGGTTTTTGCCTGTGTGGTTTGGTATAAACAGAACACCGATGACGTAGAAAAAGGAAAAGTAGCGGTATGGACACGTGAGCTCGCCGATGCAGCCATTTCCTTGAACGGAAGTTATTACCTGCCTTACCAGCCGCATGCAACCGAAGAGCAATTCCATGCCGCGTACCCCAACGCTAAAAAATTATTTGAACTAAAAAAGAAACTCGACCCGGCTTACAAATTCAGGAACGTATTGTGGGATAAATACTATAATAAGCAATAACATGAGCTCAGAATTCAAACCTGTTTTTTCAAATACCAAATGGAGCGATGATTTTTACCGCTTCCTGCAGGTGATCTTTCATTTATATCCCGAAGATAAGTTCCATCATCTTATTGCTTCAGTAGCTAAAGAAAAGAACAGCGACGAAGAGATCTACAAAGCCGTGCAAGCCGGCTTACCGAAGATAAAACCATTCCTTTCCGAACTTACGTATGCCCTGCCCGCTTTGAAAAAGCAGAAAAAAGAAATGGCGCGCCAGGTATTGCAATTGTTGGGTACTAAAAAACAAATTAACGGTTACTTAGAGATCGGTTCTACCGGCCGTTACATCAGCGAGCTAAGAAAGCACATACAACTAAGCGGGAAAGTATATTTAACGAATGACCTCGCTCCTAATAATTCGGTAGCCGATATCTTCGAGCGCGGTCAATTTGGCAAGATCGGCGAGTTCATTCCCCTCACCTACCAACCCTTAAAAGAAATTCCCGAAGAAAGCCTCGATCTCGTTACCTGTCACATTGGCTTGCATCATTGTCCGTTAGAATTACTGGAAGGCTACATTCTCTCTGTAAAACGCTCTTCACGCAAAGGCGGAATGTTCATCATGCGTGATCACGATGTGAACAGCCCGGAGATGGCCACTTTTGTTTCTTTGGTTCATACAGTTTTCAATTTAGGACTTGGCGTAACCTGGGAAACAGACAAATCGGAATTCAAATCCTTTAAACCTATAGAAGAATGGTGCAAAATAATCTCTTCTTATGGTCTTACAGATTCGGGCGCAAGAATTTTGCAAGACAAAGATCCCTCCTTAAACACATTGGTATCTTTTACAAAACAATAAAATGAAAAG
>JANWKZ010000192.1 GCA_025451115.1 Bacteroidia bacterium
GCTGGCTTCTTTTGTGGTGGCGGTGCTTGTTTTTATGGAGCTCCATGGTTCAGAAAATAAATCACAGGTCATTGAGATCTTCTCCTGGATCAATTCCGATACGCTAAAAATTCCTTTCTCTTTCCTCATCGATCCGCTTTCTTCCTGGTTCCTTTTGATCATTACCGGCATTGGTTTCCTTATTCATGTATATTCTACCGGATATATGCACGAAGACGAAGGCTTCTCGCGTTTCTTCACCTACCTGAACCTTTTCGTGTTCTTTATGTTATTGCTCGTTTTGGGCAATAACTACCTGGTGATGTTTGTAGGTTGGGAAGGTGTTGGATTATGTTCTTACCTGCTGATCGGTTTCTGGTTCAAGAACAACGCTTACAACCACGCGGCCAACAAGGCTTTCATCATGAACCGTATCGGTGACCTTGGCTTTTTGCTGGGTATCTTCTTAATATTTACAACTTTCGGCACCGTTACTTACGGTGAAGTATTTGATAAAGCTTCGGCTGCTTCAACCGGAACAGTAACGGCAATTGCCTTGCTGCTCTTTATCGGCGCCATGGGTAAATCGGCGCAAATTCCATTGTATACCTGGCTGCCTGACGCCATGGCGGGTCCAACTCCTGTATCAGCGTTGATCCATGCCGCTACGATGGTTACCGCCGGTATCTACATGGTGGTTCGTTCAAACATCTTCTATTCCATCTCCGAAACAGCTTCTGAATTCGTAGCTATCGTTGGCGCTATTACTGCGCTCTTCGCGGCCACCATTGGCCTGCTACAGACCGACATCAAAAAAGTACTCGCTTACTCAACCGTATCGCAATTAGGCCTAATGTTCCTCGCTTTGGGCGTTGGAGCTTATAGCAGCGCAGTGTATCACGTAACCACACACGCATTCTTTAAAGCTTTATTATTTCTGGGTGCCGGTTCTGTTATACACGCCATGGGCGGCGAGCAGGATATCCGTCGCATGGGCGGCTTGAAAAAAGCTCTACCGATCACTTTCATGACCATGTTCCTGGGTACAATTGCTATCAGTGGTCTACCTCCTTTCTCAGGTTTCTTCAGTAAGGATGAGATCTTAGCACACGTTTATGAGCATAGCCCGGCACTTTGGTTCGTTGGTGTTCTTACTTCTATGCTCACCGCATTCTATATGTTCCGCATGATGTTCCTCACATTCTGGGGTTCTTTCCGCGGCACACACGAACAAAAACACCATTTGCATGAATCACCAAAGTCAATTACTATTCCTTTGATGGTTCTTGCTGTTTTATCAGTTGGTGGCGGTTTATTGGGATTGCCCGAATTCTGGGGATTCAATAACTTCATCGGTGAACACCTCGATCCGATCATCATGCGCAAGAATCCAAGCATCATGTCGCACGATACGGAGTGGATGTTAATGGGACTTGCAGTTCTTTCGGCCCTTGCCGTAATTTATTTCGCGTACCAGATGTTCATCAAAAATGGTGTTCAGCCGGTTGAGAACGAAAAACAACTCAAGCCCTGGCAGAAAGTGGTTTACAACAAATATTACGTGGATGAATTCTACGACGCATTGTTCCGCAAGCCGATCGATATGATCTCTGTGGCTTTCCACAAGTTCTTCGATAATCAATTGATCGACGGAATTGTGAATGGAGTAGGAGTGACGGTGAACTGGGTGAGCGGATTGGTGCGCAAAGCACAAACCGGTCATATCGGTCTTTACATCATGGTAATGGTGGCAGGCGTAATTGTGATATTGTTTACAACATTAATGAAATAGGTATTATATGTTAGCAGGTTTATTGATCATAGTTCCTTTAATTGCTTCCCTGCTTCTTTTCTTCATCAAAGGAGAAGGAGCAAAAAAAATGGCATTGGGCATCACGGTTATCGAGTTCGCCCTCAGCATCTACGCTTACCTGGTTTTTAAAGCTGACACCGATCCTAAAATGCTTGAGCTGAACTGCACCTGGGTGGAGTCGCTCGGAATTAAGTTCGCTGTGGGAATTGATGGCTTATCTCTTTTACTTGTGTTGCTTACTACTTTTCTTGTTCCTCTTATCATTCTTTCGTCATTCAAAAACACTTACGAAAGACCAAACGCTTTCTACGGTCTCATTCTTTTAATGCAAAGCGCGCTTGTGGGCGTTTTCGTTGCGAATGATGGATTCCTATTCTATGTGTTCTGGGAGTTAGCGCTTATTCCAATTTATTTCATTTGTTTATTATGGGGTGGTGAGAACCGCGGAAAGATCACTTTCAAATTCTTCATATATACTTTGTTCGGTTCGCTCTTCATGCTCATCGGCCTTATCTTCCTTTACAATCATACCGGCGAAGTAAAATCCTGGAACATCTATGATCTGTATGATGCCGGAAGAAGCCTTACTGAAAGCCAGCAGTCCTTCGTGTTCTGGATGATCTTCCTGGCCTTTGCTATTAAAATGCCGATCTTCCCGCTGCACACCTGGCAGCCCGACACCTATGTGGTGGCTCCTACACAAGGAACCATGTTACTTTCGGGTATCATGCTTAAAATGGGAACCTTCGGCGCTATCAAATGGTTATTACCTATGGTTCCTCTTGCACTTGAAAAATGGGGCTCACTTGCCATCGGTCTCTGTGTAGTTGGAATTATTTACGCTTCCTGCATCGCCATCGTTCAGAAAGATTATAAACGCCTTATTGCTTATTCGTCTATCGCGCACGTAGGATTGATCGGCGCGGGTATCTTAGCCGCCAACCAGCAAAGCGTACAGGGTGCCGTTATCCAGATGGTGGCCCACGGGGTGAACGTAGTTGGTCTATTCCTCATAGCAGATATTTTAGTACGCCACACCGGCACGCGCGAGATCGATAAGCTAGGCGGCATCCGTAACATGAACGGACAGTTCAGCGTGCTCTTCCTCATCATCATGCTTGGATCGGTAGCTCTTCCTTTAACAAATGGATTTGTGGGCGAGTTCTTATTACTCGCTGGCGTTTACCAATTCAGTCATACGTACGCGGCCTTAGCGGGATTATCGGTGATACTCGGAGCAGTTTATATGTTGCGCAGCTACCAGGGCATTATGCTGGGCGAGAAAAAGGATTCATTAGGCGCCTTCGGCGCCCTGTCGGTTAGCGACAAAACTGTATTGATCATTATCTGCGCGGCCGTTATTGGTTTCGGTGTTTATCCTAAACCCCTCAACGACCTGGCCGAGCCCGCAGTAAAAGCTTTGTTAAGTAACATGAAGTAATTATGATTGGACTTTGTATAATAGCGGGATTAGGAGTGTTGGCCATGTTGGCCGAGGTTTTCAAATTCAAAAGATTTCTTTACGCCCTTGTATTGATCGGTGTGCTGGGAGCTTATGTAGCTAATTTCATTGAGTGGAGCCAGCTGACCAATGATACAGACACCATTTCGTTACTTGACCGCGTGGCCGCCAAATTCAGCAACATGATCCGTTTCGATAGCGTGGCACTTGCTTTCAGTGGTGTTATAGTTATTACAGCTTTCTTCTGGTTCATCATGGCCAACGATTATTTCAGCAAGGAATCTTCGCAGGCCGATCATTTCGCCTTGGTGCTTTTTGCTTTAACGGGCGCTTTAATGCTGACCGCTTTCAGCAACATGACCACGTTATTCTTGGGCGTAGAGATACTTTCCATTCCGCTATACGTTCTCGCGGCTAGTAACAAGGCCGATGTGAAGTCGAACGAGGCGGGCTTTAAGTATTTAATTATGGGATCGCTGGCTTCGGCCTTCCTGCTTTTTGGTATCGCACTGATCTATGGTGCAACCGCGAGTTTCGATCTTGGGCAGATCCGTGCCGCCGTTGCCGGCGGCGATATGCCTATGTTCTTTTAAGCGGGTGTGATCATGATGCTGGTGGCCATGTGCTTCAAAGTAAGCGCCGCTCCTTTCCATTTCTGGGCTCCGGATGTATACGAAGGTTCTCCTACCGTTATCACGGCTTTAATGAGCACGATCGTAAAAACCGCCGCCTTTGCCGCTTTCATGCGTTTGTTCCTGGGTTGCTTCGCCGGTGTGAGCGAAACATGGGGCTGGGTGCTTGGAGGAGTGATAGCACTTTCTCTCTTCATCTCAAATATTACAGCCGCTTCACAAACCAATGTAAAACGTATGCTGGCTTACTCAAGTATCAGTCACGCCGCCTTTATGCTGATGGCCATTTTGGCTAACGCGCCCGGACTCACTTCCATAAAAGTGATCCTGTATTACTCGCTGGCTTATTCTATCGGTTCTATCGCCAGCTTTACTGTATTGTATCACGTGAGCAAGAAGGGCGACGAGAGCTTCGAAGCCTTTAACGGGCTTGGCAAACGCAATCCTATGATGGCTTTGGGTATGCTGATCGCGATGTTGTCTTTGGCCGGTATACCGGTTACGGCAGGCTTCTTTGCAAAATACTACGTATTCACCGCTATGATCGGAACGCCTTATAAATGGCTGCTGATCCTGGCCGTGTTAACCTCCTGCGTGGGCGTTTACTATTACTTTAAGGTCATTATAGCCATGTACTTCAAGAAGTCGCAGACCGAAGAGCCTGTAGCTTTTGAAATGAGCCACGCCCTTTTGCTGGGCATTACAAGCATCGTAACGCTGGTATTGGGCCTCATGCCTGATATGATCGTTAAAATGCTGTAGATCCTTAATAAATCTTAAAGACTGTAACATTTCGGGGGGTCTGTTCGTTTAATACCCATGAAACGCGTTTTATTTCCTTTTCTCTTTATCGCCTCCTTTATTTGCATCAGCGGCTGTGCACAAAGTGCGGCTAAGCTTAAAACCGGCGATATCCTCTTTATTACCAATCCGGGCGGACAAGGTAAGGCCATACAGGTGGCCACCAAATCAAAATACACGCACGTGGGAATTGTCTTTGTAGAAAAGGGAAAGACCTACGTTTACCATGCCGTAGAACCCGTTATGAAAAGTACACTGGAAGAATTTCTTGATTACAGTTTTGATGGAAAATATGTGGCCAAGCGTTTAAAAGGAAATGTGCTGAACGACGATTCGAATGAAAAGATGCGCGAAATGGCTGCCGGACTTTTAGGAAAGCACTACGACATCTATTTTAACTGGAAGGACGATGAGTGGTATTGCAGCGAATACGTTTGGAAACTCTATGAACGCGCCTACAAGATGGAAATTGGAAAACCACGCCCCTTAAAAGAATTCGATCTTTCTTCTGACGTTGTGCAATCTATCATGAAGAAACGTTACGGGAATAAGATCCCGTACGAAGAAAACATGATCTCGCCCCAGGATATGTTCGATTCAGAACTTTTAGAAGAGGTAAAAAACTAATTATGCAACCAGGTCTTCCGGTTTTTTGAACTGTGGAAGTTGTTTTCGGATCTTTTCATCGTCCCAGTTCCACCATTTTATTTCGAGTAATTTTTTGATGGTGACCTCATCAAAACGATAGCGCACATGAGCGGCAGGAGTTCCGTTTACAATGCTGTATGGTTCCACATCTTTTGTAACAAGCGCGTTTGCCCCTATCACAGCACCATCTCCCACCGTAACACCAGCCAGGATGGTCACATTAGCGCCTATCCAAACATCATTCCCTATCACGGTTTTCTTATCGTTTACACCGGCTATCTTTTCGGTCTCCGAGGTAAAGCCGTATTTTTTGTGATAGGTGAAAGGATGCGTGCTAACTCTATCCAGCGGATGGTTGTTCAATGAGATCTTCGCGTTCATGGCAATGGAACAAAAGCGACCGATAGAGGCCGTGCTCTTGTCTACATAACTGTTCATGCCGATGAATGTGTATTTACCTATTTTCTGAGCGCCGATATAACAATTGGGCTCAATAGTAACGTGTTTTTCAAAGATAACATCCTTAGCCAAAATGCCCGCCCCGATCTTGCAGGTAGGATTCTTCATCCTAACGATTTGTCGCCATACATACTGGGAAAGGCTCATTAGCGGGATAATGTTATTTTTGTACTACGAAAGTACTAATTTTTACGGATGGTTCGCCTTTTTGTAAGCCCCTCTCACCTTTGCACGCTCTACATGATCCTGCATGCCCGCAAAACGCGCAAGGAAGGCTATAAAGACATTCTGATCCTCGATTCGCCCCCCAAGAAACGTTCTCTGATTGAACTCATAAAAGGCACTCAAAACATTTACGACTGGCATAGCATCATCGATCTTTCCAGTCCGCTGGATGATTCGGTGGAACTGGTGGCCAATACCAAGAAACAACTTACGCGCAAGTTAAAGTCGAAACCGGGCATCAAGCAGGTCTATGATTATTTGCTCAAACGCCATACAAGTAAGCAACGCGCGCAGGAAACTCAACTCCTCTCTGAGAAGTTAAAGGGCCTCGGCGACGTGATCGAAATAAATGTTCTGACGCAAACGCTGGTGAACGAAGCTTTATTCAAACTCTTTCCAAAGGCGCAGGTGAATTATTTTGAGCACGGCTCGGGCGATTATTACCTGGTACAGAAAATGAAAGGCAATTTCAATTTCTATTGCGTTTTCGCAGAGCCTTTCAAAAAACTGCTGGCTGAAAAAGGGCTCAATAACTCTTATGTAAAGCAACTTACCGATCACGAAAATTTCCCGGCCCTTGCCAAAGAGGTCATAGAAGCCGATCCAAAGCGTGAAGAAATAAAGAAAAATTTTAAAGTAGAAGGAAAAATGGTGCTCATCCTGCTTGAGGCCATGCAATTGTACCAGGTGCCTGATCAGTATTATATCGATTACATAGATCTCTGTATGAAACAGATCAAAGATCCGCAGCAGTACACTTTTGTTTTAAAACCGCACCCGGCCCAGACAAAAAAATCTATCGACGATCAGTACAGCCGTTTAAAGGATCATTACAAAGTAAAAACTTTGCTTACCGATGGTGGCCACTACATCAATTTCAGCGTAGAAGTTTTGTTCACCTTATGGAAAGACAATACCGAGCATTTCTTCGGAACCTATTCTTCAGCCATTTTCTATAATTCCGTCTTGTACAAAAACAGCGGGACTAAATTCTATTTTACTTACGAATTCTTCCTTGATTATCTTCAGAACGCACCCGCCCAATTCAAGGATATTTACGCGGGCATTAAAGAGCCGGTTAAAAAAGTTTTTTCGGGAAATTGCGTTAGTATGACCTGAATTACTTGATCAATTCAGCTATCAAACTCTCCATGCTCTCTTTCATCTTCACGTAGGCATTGCCCGTGGCCGGACCGTAATAGCCTGTATAGATCTTTTCGATCTCGTGTTTTTTATTGAGGTAAAGCGTGGTTGGAAAAGCGCTGATAGAAGAAAGCCAGGGCAAACTTTTTTGCGCGTTATCTTTTCCGGATAGCCCGGTGATCAGCATTTCGTACTGAACACCGTATTTGGTTTTCAAGCGGTCTACATTCTTTTTTGCTTTTTCGAAGTCGGTTGTTTTTTCGTAAGCCAACCCGATGATCTCCAATTTGCCTTTGTATTTATTGTAAACCTGCTCTAAATAAGCGGTCTCGTCCATACAATTGGGGCACCAGGATCCCATGATCTGGATGATAACAGGTTTATCTTTATAGCGTTCGTCAGCTAAAGAGATCTTTTTTCCTTCGAGGTTTGGATAGGTAAAAGCGAGTGGTTCTTTTTTTACTGTTTTGGTAATAGAGTAGGGGTCGCGTAATTGAAATTTATCATTCTTCTTAGCAACCCATTTTTCCTGCCAGTGCGCGCCTGAATAAAAAGTACCGGTGATTACGTTGTATTCGTCAATATTTCCGGTAAAAAGAAATGCGTGCGAACCATCAAAGCAGGAAAGGTAAAGTTTAGTTCCATCTGCAATTCCTTCCAGGTAACGGTAATCTCCGCTCTCGGTGAGAAAAGTACCGGTTACTTTTTGCATTTTTTGTTTGAAAACAC
>JANWKZ010000193.1 GCA_025451115.1 Bacteroidia bacterium
AGCTACAGGCAATATGGCCGGGAAATTTCTCAACGTCATCTACTATTATGGTCTCTGCTTTAGCCCAGGAAGTGCCACACACGCCTTTATTATGAGCAATACGTGTACATGCTACAGGTCCCTGGAAAGGGCCTAACACAAGTTCATTGTTTTTTACGAGATAAAAGCCAACCCAAAAGAAACCGAAGGTTTGGCGTAAAGCAGCAGCGATATTAGCAAGATTGGCTGTTTGATCGGGCTCACCTTCCACAAGCGCTTGCAATTGAGGGATAAGAGATTTGTATCTCTCCTCCTTGGTATTTCCGCTTATGGTTAGATTTTCAGCCACTAATAGTACAAATATACAAATTACGAACGAATACGAACCGCGAGGCTTCGCTCGCGGTAGCGAGTTTCACCTCGCCATATACAAATATCTTTAAGAATTCACGAGTCCACCCTCTTTCAGCTTTTCCGCATTCTCGGCAAAGGCAAGGGCGTCTATCATGCCCTGGATCTCACCATTCATAAAATCCGTTAGATTGTATAAAGTGAGGTTGATCCGGTGATCGGTGATACGATTCTGTGGATAATTGTAAGTACGGATCTTTGCCGAGCGATCGCCGGTGCTTACCATGGTCTTACGTTTTTTGGTTGTTTCTTCCATGCGTTTTAAATAGGCCGCGTCATAGATCTTTGTACGAAGCATGTGCATCGCTTTTTCCCTGTTGCCTAATTGCGAGCGCTCCGTTTGGCAGGTTACCACCATGCCGGTAGGGATATGCGTAAGTATAACTTTTGATTCTACTTTGTTCACATTCTGCCCGCCCGCGCCCCCGCTTCGCGCAGTGGCCATTGAAATATCCGAATCTTTTAATTCAACATCCAGCTCATCTGCTTCAGGTAAAATTACTACTGTGGCCGCCGATGTATGAACGCGTCCCTGCGTTTCTGTTGCCGGCACGCGCTGCACACGGTGTACACCCGATTCGAACTTTAAAGTGCCGTACGCATTATCCCCGCTTACATTAAAAATGATCTCCTTATAACCGCCCATGGTACCCGGACTTGAATCACTTACTTCTACTTTAAATCCTTTGGTTTCAAAGTAACGGCGGTACATGTCGTGGAGGTTTCCAACAAAGATACTAGCTTCATCTCCACCGGTACCGGCGCGCAAGTCCATTACACAATTCTTGGCGTCTTCCGGATCCTTAGGAATGAGCATAATGCGGATCTCATCTTCCATCTCCAGTTGTTTGGCGCGGTTCTCTTCGAGCTCCGCTTTGGCCATATCGAGAAAATCTTTGTCTTTTTCGTTCTTTAAAACTTCCTGTGCGGAATCGATATTATTGAGCACTTTCTGATACTCCTCGAACTTCTTTACTATGGGTTCTAGCTGGCGGTATTCGATATTCAGCTTTTTAAATTGCTTCATGTCGCCAATAACGGCGGGATCAGAAAGCTTTAATTCTACTTCTAAATAACGTCCTTTTATCTGGGCTAATTTCTCTATCATAACGAGGCCCAAAAATACGAAAATAAGACGGGATGGAGAAATCCGCGGAGGAAACAACGGTTAACACTTAATAGAGTTTTTTAACCAATTTACCGGTGGTAAGACCCTGTACAAGGATAGAGAATATAACGATCATGTAAGTGATTGAAACTATGATCTCCTTATAGGAACCTTCGGGCAGAGAAAGTGTAAGTGCCACAGACAACCCTCCGCGCAAACCACCCCAGGTCATTATGAGAGCCGTTCTTTTATTGAATAATTTTTTGTCCCTCAAAAAGAGAATAGGTATTGACAGGGAAAGGTATCTACAAACCAGTAATACAAAGATCGCTATAACCCCGATCACTATGTAATTGGCAATAAAGGTGAGTAATACCATTTGCAACCCGATCAAAACAAAGAGTATTGCATTCAGGAAATCGTCGATCAGCTCCCAAAATTTAGAATGGTAATCGCGGGTGGTTTCCGACATAGCTGTTTTGCTGACTTTATTACCCAGTATAAGGCCTATTACGATCACAGCAAGTGGGCCACTTACATGAAATAAATGGGCCACTTCGCCGCAACCCATTACGAGGGCAAGGGATAATAAGACTTCTGTTTGATAGTGATCGATCTTGCGTATAAAATAATAGGCCCCATAGCCAAGTATAAGACCTAAGCCAAGGCCACCAATTACTTCCCTGCAAAAAAGGAACAATACTTCGGCTACTGATAGATTTTCAATTCCCAGGTGAATGACCTGCCCAATTGTAACAAAAAAGACAACCCCTATCCCGTCATTGAACAGGGATTCTCCGTTAATGGTAGCTTCTATTTCGCGTGGCATATTTGATTTCTTCAGGATACCGATTACCGCTATCGGGTCGGTGGGAGAAACGAGCGCACCAAACCAAAGGCAATAAATATAATCTACCGGATAATTGAACATTTTGAAAAGGACCCACATTACAGTCCCGAAAAAGAAGATCGAAAGAGCCACACTTAATGTTGAGAAAGAGAGTACAGCGGCACGCTGTTTCTTCATTTCTTTAATGTTCACATGTAATGAACCCGCAAAAAGCAGGAAGCCCAACATTACGTTAAGAAGTGTTTGAGAAAAATCGATACTTTTTACAAGATGTTCTATATGCTGATAAAAAGTACTGCTTATTTTACCTTCCGCTATAATGAGAAGCGAGCAAATGAGTGAAATAAACATCAGGCCAATGGCCGGGGGCAATTTAAGATACCTGATATTGATAAATGAAAATACCGCGCATAAACCTATCAAAATGGTTAATAAAAGCAATATATCCATACCTGTTGCTAATTTACAAATTTCAGGCTTAACGGCCAATAGAGCTGATTGTCCCACATTGGGGCAATTGCGAATTAAAAAACGATTAAAATAAGCTGCATTATGTTTTATGATTCAAAAAAAGCGGAAATTTGAGGGTATGGTGCGCATAAAGATATTAATAATCGAAGATGAACCAAAGGTTAGCCTTTTCATTAGAAAAGGGCTGGAAGAAAATCAATTTGAAGCTGATACGGCCTTTGACGGCAAATCGGGTATGAAAATGGCGCTTACCGGCAATTACGATCTTATTATCCTTGACCTTAATCTTCCTATCAAAAGCGGTTATGACATTTGCAAGGAGCTGAGATCAAAAAACAATATGACCCCAATCCTTATGTTGACTGCCCTGAGCACTACCGAAGATAAGCTCACCGGCTTTGAAAGCGGGGCCGATGATTATCTTGTTAAGCCATTTGAATTCAGGGAACTTTTAGCAAGGATCAAAGCTTTATTAAAGAGATCGCTTCAAAACAACAGAACAGGTAATATCCTGAAAGTATCTGACCTGGAACTGAATCTTGAAACAAAAACGGTTAGGCGGGGGACAAATGTAATTGACCTCACAGCTAAAGAATTCTCCTTGCTTGAATTACTAATGAGGAACAGGGAAAAAGTAATATCCCGATCGGAAATAGCCGAAAAAATATGGGACATCAATTTTGATACCGGCACCAACGTGATCGATGTATACATAAATTTTTTGCGAAAGAAAATTGACAAGAACTACCCCAAAAAGCTGATCCGTACCTATATCGGTATGGGTTACACTCTGAAAGAATAAGCAGCATGAAGATCCGCACCCGTCTTGCCATACGATTCACTATCATCGTAGCCTCGCTACTTGTTATTTTTGCCTCGGCTATTTATTATTTTTCTTCTTCTTATCGCCAAAAAGAATTTTATGAGCGATTATATGAAAAAGCGGGCAATTACGCCAAATTGATCGTAGAGGTTGACGAAGTGAGTCCGCATTTGATGAAAATATTCGACAGAAACACGGCATACCTACACAATGAGAGGATCCTTGTATATGACGGTAATAACAAACAGATATTCAATACCAACGATGACACCATATTACTAAGCAAATCCTTCCTCGATAAAGTAAGGGTAGCCAAGGAATTAAAATATAAGGACGGCAATAACGAAGTATTGGCGCTGCTCTATCCTAATAAAAGCGAGCTTTATGTAGTGATCGTATCAGCCTTTGATAAAGATGGTATCAATAAACTCGATTATTTGAAAATAATTCTTTTCAGCGGCCTGATGGTTTGCGTTATTGCTACCATGCTCGCCGGATGGATCTACTCAGGTCAGGCCCTAAGCCCGATATCGGGCGTGGTAGAGCAAGTTGAAAAAACCACGATTTTAAACCTTACTGAACGGGTAAATGAGGGAAATGGCAAAGATGAGATCGGACAACTGGCTATCACATTCAACCGCATGCTGGAAAGGATCCAAAAGTCATTCGAACTGCAAAAAAGCTTTGTCTCCAATTCCTCTCACGAACTAAGAACTCCTTTAACTGCCATTACCGGACAACTGGAGGTAGCGCTTATGAGCCAACGGGAACCGGATGAGTACAAGGCCGTATTGAGCTCTATCCTGGAAGACATTAAAAGCGTGAACCGTTTAACGAACGGTTTATTGGAACTGGCGCAGGCAGACATGGATCTTTCCAGGCTTAATATGCGAAAAGTGCGCATTGATGAATTGTTGTGGCAAACAAGGAACGAGCTCTTAAAAAGGAACCCTGACTATACGATAGATATTGAGATCGCGGAATTTCCTGAGGACGAAGGAGAATTAATTATTATGGGAAGTGAACATTTGCTAAGGAGCGCCCTGATCAACATCATGGATAATGCCTGTAAGTTTTCACGCGATAAACGGGTTAAGATCGTATTTAAGTCGCATAACGAAGTGGTTGATATATCCTTCTCTGACAAAGGGATTGGGATCTCAGAGGAAGATATAAAAAAGATCAGCCAGCCTTTTTACAGAGGGGCGAATGCAAAAATGTATTCGGGACATGGCCTGGGCTTATCCCTAACCTCAAAGATAATAACACTGCATAAAGGTAAAATAACCATCGTTTCAAAAATGAACGAATTCACTGAGGTCAATGTAAGATTCAGACTGTTTGACCAAGGCCTGGATTAATAGCTTCTAAGCATTTTTGAATGCCTGAAGAAAGAGAACACGGATAGGGAAAAAAGCAAAAGGGTCCCTGCATTGTAAGTGCAAACGAAAACACCGCAATTCAAAAAAACCACCAGGAATAACATGAGGCACTCTGACCTGTATATATTCTTAAACAATAAAGGCTGAGGTGAAGAATCGATCTCGCGGGCAATCAACAAACCCGAGATGAGTAGACTGACGAACGAAATTTTTATGATAAGTGCCCCGATAGCGTGGATCAATTCATACCGGTTCGGTGCCTGTTCAAAAACATATTCGTCCGGAAAGAATGCGTAGCAGGTTACAAAACTGAGTGCGCCGGTGATCAGTAAAAGTGAAAAATTAAGAGACGCTTCTATCTTTTTTAAATAGGTCAGATCTTCTTCTTTCAGTCTTTGCTTAAGTTTCCTGATCCTTGCTTTTTCAAAAAAGAAGTACATACTTAAAAAAGCAAACAGGACAAGTGGCAGGAAGTACTTGACCATTTCGTTTTCTTAGTGTAATTTCCGTTCTTTTACCATACCGCCTTTTACGCTGCTTATACTGTGGGTGGTAATAAAGCAGGTCTTATCGATCTCAGTTACTATCGTTCGTACCTTAGTAAGTTCAAGCTTGGTAACAACTGTATAAAGAATATCGCGGTTATTTAACCCGCTTTCCTGGGCTTTTTTGCCGCGCAAACCTCTTTTGCCACTATAGATGGTAACACCGCGCCCTAATTGCGAAATGATCTGTTTCCGAATCTTCTCGCTTTCTTCGCTTATGATCATAACACCGGTATATTCCTCTATACCATTTGTAAGAAAATCCACCGTTTTGGAAGCCGCCATGAAAGTGAGGATCGAGTAAAGCGCGGTTTCAATTCCCTGCAAGGCTGCGGCAACACCGAAAATAACGATGTTGATGATGAGGATGATCTCGCCCACCTGCATACTGGTCTTACGTGTTAGCCATAAAGCGAATACTTCTGTCCCGTCCAGTACGCATCCGCCACGCATTGCGAACCCGATGCCGGCTCCAAGGCAGATACCCCCAAACACCGCAATAAGGATGGGCTCTTTGGTAACCGCAGTAGGATGAAACGTGTGCAAGACCATAAGGACCGCCGAAAGTGTGGCAATGGCAAGGAAGGTCTTAATGGCAAACAATTTTCCTACCTGCTTATACCCCATGAAAATGAAGGGGATGTTGATGACGAAAATGAAAATGGATACATCCATTTTGGTAATAAAGGCCACCAAAAGAGAGATACCCGTTACACCGCCATCCAACAGATTATTAGGAACGATAAAGAACTCAAGTCCAACCGTGGCGAAGGCAATGCCTATCAAAACAGAAATAGTATCCTTAATAAATGTCCTTAGTACAAATGGTTCTTCCTTGTGCACATGCTCGTGCTTTTTTTCATGCTCAATTTTACTTTTTACTGTTTCAGCCGATGCCGGTATCTCTTCACTCATAAAGCAATAATATTGCAAATTTTAAGTGCTGAAATTAAAACCGGATTAAAATGAGTTAAAGTATACTGCCTCATGCCGCTTTTAGCAACATAAGGAATTGATTTTAATTAATTTCTAGAAATGAGAATGGGCTACGACCCACTCTTTATTTTTTGATCCCCGCCAATTGCTCATCCATTATACGGATGCCTTCTTCGAAACTATGGGGCTCATACCCCAATTCTTTCCGTGCTTTTTCAATGATAAAGCCTGTTTTGGGCGGACGCTTTGCAGGCTGCTTGATGTCGGCCGATTTAGATGGTTTTATCAAGGACCTATCGAGGTTATAATGATCTGCTACGCGATACACCAATTCCAGGATACTCATGAAATCCTTGCCGGAAATATTATAAACCCCCTTTACTTTTTTCCTGGCAATTAAAATGCAACCATCCGCCAGGTCTTCGGCCAGCGTGGGCGTTCTGAATTGATCATCCACCACGTTAATGGTCTTTCCCTGCTCCAGGTTTTGTTTGGCCCATAGAACGATATTACTGCGACTGGCGTTATCCACAATACCATACACCAGCATGGTCCGGGCGATGGCCCAATGTAATTCGCTCTTTCTTATAATATTCTCGGCGGCCAGCTTGGTACGCGCGTAATGACTCAGAGGATTAGGTTCCTCCTCTTCCGTTAAAGGTCCATGACTTCCATCAAAAATAAAATCGGTAGATAGATGAATGAAGTGTGGTTTGTATCCTACATTTTGCTGCTGCAAGATCTCAAGGGCTTCTACAAGATATTTAACCGACGTTACATTCATTAAAGTAGCGCTTTCGGGCTCGAGTTCACAGGCATCCACGTTGGTAGTGGCGGCCGTATTAATGATACAATCAGGCAGATACTTTGCAAGAACTCCCTTCACCCGTTCCTGGTCAACAATATCCATTTCTTCATAAATGTACCCGTTCTGCTCAACCAGGCGGTTACCACCCCGGGCCGTTGCAATTAGCTTTATATCAGCCTTATTTCGCAGCTTATACACCAGTTTCTGGCCTAAAAGGCCGTTCGAACCCGTGATCATTATCTTCATACTCTCAAATTTTTGAGGATGCTGAATATTTCATTAAATTCGTTTCCTCGGTAACAAATTTAAGATAAAAATCGATGTTAGAGTCTCCCCTGCACGAACACCACCTATTACGCTACAAGGTAGATATTGAGGATAAGCCTATGCGTGGTTTTACGAAGACCGCCATACTAAGTTTTTTTGATGAAAATGAAAAAAAAGTGGTGGTCCTTAAATATGGTGTAATTACTATGGCCGAGATCTTTGAGAAGATCGACAAAGGGGAGGATCTTATTCTGAACAATGCTTATGTGCTCAATTTCTCACTTACCGATTATCGGGTTGAAAAAGGATTTGACGACCATGTTTACGTTAATCTCCGGAATTTTTCAGCCAAGAAAGCTTTCTTTGATTGTGACATTTCCAACGATTTCAGTTATGCACGTTTTGAAGGAGATAAAACCGTGTTCGAGTCAACCATTTTTGGCAATGGCACTAATAATTTCGGGAATGCCGACTTTGGGAATGGCGACGTAACTTTTAAAAAAGCCAAGTTTGGAAGCGGGGGCACCAATTTTCAGAGTGTAAGCTTTGGTGAAGGCCAGGTGAGTTTTAATAACACCTGTTTTGGAACAGGCAACTTATCGTTTGTAGATTGTAATTTCGGTAACGGCAATGTTGATTTCCGCACCACCTATTTTGGCGATGGCACGGTTGATTTTAAGTTTGCCAAGTTCGCTGCCGGAGATGTAACCTTTGAAAGGGCAGAATTCGGCAAAGGAAAGAAAGACTTTAAGAACGTAGAGTTTGGCGGTGGCAAGATCGATTTCAGGAGAATAGATTTCAATGATGGCGATGTTTCTTTTGAGGGTGTGGAGTTTGGAAATGGAAAAGTAAGTTTCAGAAGCGCGCATTTTGGACATGGGGCAAAAAGCTTTGAACAGGCGGATTTCGCGCATGGAGAAACCCAATTTGACCTTGTTGAATTTGGTTCCGGATCCGTAAGTTTTGACAAAGCGAAAGTGGCAGAGATATCCTTCAAAGGATGCGCGCTTAACTGTTATATGGACCTACGCTTCGCCCAAAGCGAGGAGCTTGACCTGAGCAATACCATCGTGCGCGATATTCTTGATCTAAAACCTGCCGACGATGTGGTAGATGTGAAAGTATTTAATATTTCGGGCATGCGTATCCTGGGCCGGATCTTTATTGACTGGCGTGCTAATAATGTGTACAACCTGATCTACGGTCAAAAAGAGACCTCGCTCTTCCAGATGGCCGAACAATTTCGCATATTAAAGGAGAATTTCCGGAATAACGGGCAGTATGAAGATGAAGACGCGGCTTACCTTGAGTTCAAGCGCTGCGAATCAAAAGCACAGTTACAGGATTCAAAAACAAAGGGGCCTGTAAACGCAGTGCTTGGTTATGGCACCTATTATTTCCAGCGTTATGTTTTTGATTTTATAGGCAGGTATGCCACCGATCCAATACGGGTGTTATTCAATATGCTGCTTGCCTATTTTGGCTTCAGCCTCATCTATTTTATTTTCAGTATATCCGAAAGCCTCGAAAAATACGGGCACGTGATAGCCGGTGGGGCCGAAACATTACCCCTCAACGATTCACATCTTTCTATTCTTGAAGCGTTCGGCAATAGTCTTTATTATAGCGGGATAACCTTTTTCACCGTAGGTTATGGCGATTATTTTGCAGGCGGGGTTCTTAAACCGGTTGCTGTGTTCGAAGGTTTCACGGGTGTGTTCCTTATGAGTTACTTTACAGTAGCTTTTGTAAGAAAAATCCTACGTTGATCTATGACAACCGTTCGCTACTTTACTTTCGGGCCTTTTTCGGAAAACACCTACGTGCTTCATGACGAGACCGGCGAATGCGTGATCATTGATCCGGGATGTTACAGTTCGGCTGAGCAGCAAGCCTTGAAGAAATACGTTGAAGAGGAAAAACTGAAACCCGTAGAACTTTTAAATACCCATTGTCATGTAGACCACGTAAGTGGCAACGCCTTTGTGCATGATACCTGGAAATTACTGCCTGTGATCCATAAAGAAGACCTGAAGGTTTTGGAAAGCCAGGAAAGAGTATCCGCTATGTATGGTTTAAATTGCGATCCTTCTCCCCTGCCCAAAAAATTCATTGACGAAGGCGATGTGATCTCTTTTGGTAAAAGCAAACTAAAAGTGCTCTTTACACCGGGCCACGCACCCGGTCACGTAGTTTTTTACAGTGAAGCGGATAAATTCGTCATTAACGGCGACGTACTTTTTAGCGGAAGCATTGGAAGAACGGATCTTCCCTACGGCGACTTTGATACACTTGAAAAAAGCATCAAAACCAAAATGTACACTTTGCCGGAAGAAACGGTTGTTTACTGCGGGCACGGGCCCGAAACAACTATCGGTGATGAGAAATACAGCAATCCTTTTGTCAACATAAATTAATTACCCATGAAGCAATGGATGTACTTTGCCCTGCTATCTACTTTATTTGCAGGGTTGACCTCGGTATTGGCCAAGTTTGGCCTGCGTGAGATGCCCGTTAATTTTGGTGTGGCTGTGCGCACCAGTATGGTCTTTGCCATTGTCTGGATCAATTATTTTATCTTTTCCGACAAGACAGGCTCACAACCTGAGATGAAGCATTATCTTTTCCTGCTTGCTTCGGGTGTTACTACTGCTTTTTCGTGGATATTCTATTATAAAGCGATCACAGTTGGTGATGTTTCGATGGTAGCCGCTATCGATAAGGCCAGTATTGTGATCACGATCATACTTTCCGTAGCTCTTTTAAAAGAACCTCTTACACCCAAACTAATTGTGGGCGGCTGCCTGATACTTGGCGGTTTGCTTGTACTTACCTGGAAGTAGATGAAAGAGAAGGGCCTTTTACTCCTGAAAGAGTTCCTGGAGGAGAAATATCACGTGTACAATAACAAAGGCTTTATTGAAAGTGATCCTATTTCTGTTCCTCATCAATTCAGCAAAAAGCAGGATATTGAAATAGCTGGATTTCTTGCAGCTACTATTGCCTGGGGAAACCGCAAAAGCATTATTGCCAATGCTACCAAGCTCGTACAATGGATGGATCTTTCGCCACACGAATTCATTCTCAAGGCAAAACCAAACGACCTAAAGCCTTTCCTAAAATTCGTCCACCGAACATTTAATGGAACCGATTGCATTTTCTTTCTTTCGTCACTTAAGAGCCTATATGAAAAACATGATAGTCTCGAAGATGTTTTTGCAAATGGCTTAACCTCAAAAGATACCGATGTAAAGAATTCGATCCTTCACTTTAGAAAGGAATTCTTTAAAATAAAACATCCGGCCCGCACCAAAAAACATGTTTCAGACCCGTCTAAAAAATCAAGCGCTAAGCGCCTTTGCATGTATCTGCGCTGGATGGTACGAAACAATAAAGCCGGCGTAGATTTTGGGATCTGGAAAAGAATAAGTCCCTCACAATTGTGCCTGCCATTGGATGTGCATACCGGCAATGTAAGTCGCGCCTTGGGCCTCTTAAAACGCAAACAGAATGACTGGCAGGCTGTTGAAGAAATAACCCGGCATTTGCGTGAATTTGATGCGGATGATCCTATAAAATACGACCTGGCCCTTTTTGGGCTTGGGGTTTTTGAGAAATTCAAAGGGACCTAAAACCACCAGGCAATACTGGCTGTGAGAATAGCATTCGTTCTGCTAAGGCCATTACGTGTCACAAAAACGTTATTTTCTGAGGAAAAGAATTTTCCCTCCACACGCAACATTACATTCTCGATGCCCAAGTAGTCGACGTTCAGGGAAGTACCTGTAGTAACAAATTTTTCACCCCCTGGGGTAGCCGTAAAAACCAGGCCGCGACTATCATCGTAATACTCGGCCCGGGCACATAACGCCCATTTTTTGTTCGGTAATACCCGCACAAGAAATGTGGGATTTAGCCACATAGAATCAAGGCTTCCGTTTCTTTTTCCTTGTTGCAATCCCACATCGCACATCAACACAAAGCTTAAATAATTTGTAGGATGAACATACACATAGGCATGATTAAAATACCGCATTAGTGAAACGGAATCAGGTACATTATACGGTTCGCCATAGAACGAACTGGCATTTAATCCGAATTTAGGGTTTGGTTTCCATGTCACCTGGTATCCAATGGCTTTGTTGCTGTTATTATCATTTATATTCTGCCACCCGTTAATGACCAAAAGAGAAACCAACAGCTTTTCGGAAGGCTCATAGTTCAATTCTGCACCGCTGGCGTAGTAAGGAGTGTTTTCCGCGCAGAGGGAACGTGTAAGTGTCCAGTTATCTTTACTGATAGCTGATTCGAAACCTATGTGGGAAGAACCAAAAATGCCCGCGTCAAGCCACAAGCTTTTATGCAAACGTACACCGACATTAGCATCATAAACATGCTGCATGATCTGCGATTCGGCCGCGTAGTTGAATTGCGGATAAGTGCCGGCCTGCAGCGCCAGATTGCCACGTAGCCTATTATGCGAATATTTCGCGCCAATAAGCGCCAGGTTCACGTTGAATTCATTATGCCGGCTATGATTATACGCGTAATCTATATTCTTTGAAAGCGGGTCGTTAAAGGAAAAGGCGTAGTAAGCGTCAACAAAAGCGTTATAGGTAATAGATGGTTTTGAAATAGAATCGCTTTGCCCATTAAGGCTATACACTAATAAAGTGAGAAAAGCATACGAAAATGCCCGTTTCATTACATTAAATTTGGATTAAAAATAAGAAAAATTTCCTATCAGGCCTCAAATTCAATGATATGTGAATTTTCGTGCAGGTTCTGGATAAGTTCTATGTGGCCTTTATCGGCACCACTGATAGCGAAAGTGAGCGTTACCACATCGTGTTTTTTATGCTGGGCCACACATTTGCTTTTAAGCTTGCAACCGGTAAAGATGCGGTACAATTCTTCGAGGTTCAGCGCGTTGCAATAAACAGATATCTTATAGATCCTTTCGCTATTATAGCTATCTATAATATTTTGTAGATAAGGAAAACCCACCTGCACGATCATCACAAAGAAAAGTACCACTGCAGCAAATTCGTATGACCCGATGCCGATGGCCATACCGATGGCGGCAGAGACCCAGATCACAGCAGCGGTGGTGAGGCCTTTTACTGTTACACCTTCCTTAAAAATAGCCCCGGCGCCCAAAAAACCTATACCCGTAATAATATTCGCGGCAATACGAGATGGGTCGTGATCGCCGGCCATTACGTAGGAAAGAATGGTGAACAGCGTACTTCCTAAAGTGATAAGAATGATGGTTCGGAAACCGGCGTTCTTACTGCGGTATTCGCGCTCGGCGCCAATGATGGCGCCTGCCACCAGCGAGCCTGCGAGCTTAATGATGTTTTCTTCTACATAGTGTGTCATGTGTTCTTATTTATAAAGCCATTCCTCGGGATTCAGCGTCTTCTGCCCTTTCCACAGCTGGAACATGATACTGGTACGGTTGTCGTCGCTGTCATACGCCACCGTTCCTATATTTTGCTTGATCGCAACCTTCTCACCCATCTTCACCGAAATATCCTCCATGTTAGAATAAACACTTACGTACTCTCCGTGGCGGATCAGCAATACCTTTCCCTGCCCGGGCACAGAAGTAACACCTGCAACCACACCTTCAAACACCGCGCGCGCTATAGAACCCTTGGCGGTTACGATCTCCACACCATTACTGTTAATGATAAATCCTTTAATGGTTGGGTGCTCCTGCTCGCCAAAACCGGTTGTGATCACACCTTTGGAAACAGGCCAGGGCAGTTTGCCTTTATTAGAGGCAAAGTCTTCTGACGTCATTTCCGTTTCGCGTGTCTCAGCCAGCTCAGCTTCTTCGATCGCTTTGTTCTCCGCTATTTCCTTTTTAGTGAGTTTGTCTTTGCGCTCTTTTAATTTTTTCGCCCTTTCTTCCTTACGCAGCTTGATCGCAAGCAGTTTTTTCTTTTCTTCCTCCTGGGCACGCTTCAATTCTTCCTGGATCAATTTCTTGATGGCAGCGTTCAGTTTCTCTATCTCTGCTTTTTTGGTCTCAAGTTCTCCTTTCAATTCTTTTTCCTTTTCCTGCAATTGGGCCAGGTTGCCTTCCTGTTCGGTCTTTTCTTTGGCGAGATCGGTCTTTTCCTGTTCCTCGGCGGTAAGTAGTTCGCGCTTCTCCTCTTTGCGTTTGTTCAGTTCATCGATCTTGGAAGCTATCACGGCCTGGGTCTCAAGGATAGAAGCGGCCTTTTTACGCCGGTATTCGGCAATTTGCTGGGAGTATTTATAACGCTGGTAGGCCTGGTTGAAATTATCGGCCGAGAAGAGGAACATAAGCTTGCTGTATTCATCCCGGTTACGGTAATCAAAATAGATCATGGCCGCGTAATCCTTCTTCAGTTTCTCGAGCGTAGCCTTCAGCGTATTGATGGAAGCCTGGTTCTCGGCCACCTCCTTATTGATGAGCTTGATCTCGTAACTGATGGTGGCAATGAGCTCTTCGCGCACGCTGATCTTTTTATTGAGAATGGCCACCTGGTTCATCGACAGTTTTTTGTTGTTCTTGGTATCGTGCAAAAGGCCGTTGATGGTACTGATCTCTTCCTTTAGTTTTTTCTTTTTGGTCTCAAGATCGTGTTTGTTGTGCTTTTGCGCATAGGCTAAAGGCAGGCAAAAAAGGAACAGGACAATAAAGAGTATTGACTTGGGGAGAAAGGGGAGTTTCTTTCTTTTTAAACTCAATTCGCTCATAGCTGGAAGGTATGTTGAACGGGAACTTCTGGGGCTCATTTATATTGATACGCGCGTATTTGATCTCAGCCTTAATGTTCTTTTCGGCAGTGATGTTGTAGAGCATTTTAAAAGGCGCCAGGTACTTGTCAACGGGTTTGAACTCATCATAGCAGGCATTGAACTTTCTCTTTGTTTCCACATCATCAAACTCCATCATCACGATCTTGAAAGTGGAAGGATCTAACCAGAGCGCCTGGAAGGAATCCTTGGGCTTCTGATCGCCATTCAGAATTTTCTTCATCGTACGTTTACGAATTGTACTGAGTGTATACTGGCAATTATTCTTATCCCTTCCCGCGTTCAGTTTTTCATCCTCGTCATGGAATTCCGCACTGTTTCCAAAAAGCAGGGCCTGCAGCATATCAAAATCAAGATCGGCATGCAACATTTCGTTGATATAGGAGAAGTCGCCTGTAAAATATTTCTTTTCTGTCAGTCCCATCGTAAACTTCACCGTATCCTTGGTTATCAACACGCGCGCCGCATCAATACCCAATTTGGATATCGACATCCAAATTACGCTATCCTTGCGTGTACGCACCGATACATTGAACGAATGTTCTTCACCATCCATTGTTAATTCGCAATTGAATTTTGCAGAGGCGTAAGTGTAATCGAGCTCATTATCATACATCCTTTGGCTCAGGGCCCTGCCATTCTTAAAATCCATACGGCATTTTTCGCCCGAAGAATCCACTACGGCAACGGGCTGATTTTGCTTAGTGGTAGCTTTCTTTGCTTTGCAGGAAAAGAAGACAACCGGCAACACAACTGTAAAAAGTATTTTCAGGAGGATCCGCTTCTTCATTCGTAATACTTATTGTCGGCGATCTTTTTAATGAGTGTTTCCGATTTGTTGCCCAATTCCTTTGATTTTTTCCAGTACTCCAGTGCTTTCGCGGGTTGATTCAGCTTGAACATCACATCGCCATAATGTTCGGCAATGGCCGGCCTGTTAAAGCCTCCCTTATCGATCGCTTTTTCGAAATATATTTTGGCCTCCTCGAATTTTTCCTGCTGGAAAAGGATCCATCCATACGTATCGAGGTAAGAAACGTTATTCGGACTGATCTCAAGTGAGCGCTTGGAATATTTTTCGGCGGTAGCCAGTTTTTCCTTTCTCAGCGAGAGATAATACGCGTAGTTGTTCATTACAAGGCTATTGGTAGGATCTATCAATAAGGCTTCTTCGAACTCGCCATCCGATTTTTCGTGCTCTCCGAGATTACGGTACACTTCTGCCAGGTTGCTGGCAAATCCTACCTGCAAAGGAACATTTTCATACACAAATTGCTTGCCTTCCTTTAGCGGGCGGACAGCCTTTTTATATTCTTTCAGGCGCATATAAGCCAGACCATTGAACAGATAAGGCTTGGGTTGATTCGGAAAAAGATCCATCACTTCGGCGCTGTGTTTCACTAGGCTGTCGTTATCGTTCAGATCTACTTCACAAGCCATTAATTGATCCCACACCAGAAATTTGCTGCGGTCGAACTCAAGCACTTTCAGAAGTTCCGCACGGGCCTCGAGAATCTTTTTATCACGGTACAAAAAGTCGGCATACACGCTGTGTGCCTTAGGTTCGTTTGGATTTGAATCAACCAGTAATTTGCAAAGCTCATAAGCCTGGTCGAGATACTTGTTCTTTTGCTCTGTAATATTGTAATAGGAAACGAGGATCTTCACTTTATTGTCGATATCAAGCTCCGGGCTTTTGAACGCCAGTTTCACTTCGTTGAAGAACTGATCATCCTTCTTTTGTTCGCGGTAATAATCGGCCAGCGCCAGGTGAATGTAGGGATTGTTGGGCTCGGTTTTGAGGATCTCGTTATAGGTGTCGAGTGCTTTTTGCGGCTGACCCTGGTCCTGGTACAATTCGGCCAGGTAAGTATAGTAACGCGATTCTTTTGGATCTGCTTCGATAAGTTTTTTAAGTTCCTTTTCGGCCTCATCCCATTTTTTCATTTGCTTGTAGAAACCCACTTTACGAATGGTGTTCTCGGGGTTCATGCCTAGTTTTTCCTCCATACGGTTGTAGGTCTGTATGGCTTTCTCGGTCTTTCCGGCGTAGGCGTATTCGGAAGCAAGGCCCTGGTAGAAATCGGCGCGGTAGGGATTTTTTTCGAGCATCAATTCGTAACGCGCGGCAGCCTCTGTATACAGGCGCTTGTTGTGCAGGCACTCGATGTAAAGCAGGTTGTACCACTCGTTCTTGGGATCTGAGGTAGCAGCTATCTTGGCGCATTTAAGGGCCGGTGTGTACAAGCCTGTGAAACGGTAAATATTTGCCAACTCGTAATTGGAAGGTGCGTTAAAGGGGTCTATTTTGAGGCATTCTTTAAAAAGATTCTCGGCGATCTCTACATTGCCCTTTATTTTCTCTCGGCAACC
>JANWKZ010000194.1 GCA_025451115.1 Bacteroidia bacterium
CAGAAATGTTAGTCCCGTTAGTAAAAGCAGTTCAAGAGCTTAGTAAAAAACAAGACAGATTAGTTTCTATAATTGCAGTATTACAAGGGGCGGGTCAACGCAGTAGCAGTCATGACTCACTAAATCCTGAAGAGCAAAAAGAAACGACTCTTCAAATCGAATTGACTAATAAATCAAATGTGATTCTATATCAAAACCAACCAAATCCGTTCGACGGCTCAACTATGATTCGATATTTTTTACCAGAGAATACGTTAGGTGCATCGATGATAGTATTTTATGATATGTATGGCAAGGAAGTGAATTCAATTGAAATCAAAGAAAAAGGATTTGGGAAAATAGAAGTCAATACGAAAGGACTTGTCTCAGGCATTTACTCTTACAGTATTGCTATAGGAGGAAAAGTCATTGATACTAAAAAAATGATAAAGCAATAAAAGCATCGAAAAAAGAGCGCCCGACAACTCCATAGTCGGGCTTTCTTTTTGTTAAAACTTTTGTATATTTATACATGGTTAGGATGCGAAAAAAAATACTATTTCATTTAGCGTTTCTCTTTCCTTTCATTTGCTATTCCCAAAAGCAGGTTAATATCTGGTATTTTGGCAACCACGCCGGTTTAGATTTCAACTATACCCCTCCTGCACCTCTTTTAAATGGGCAAACTGATTTTGCTCATGCAGGTATGTTGTGGAATGAAGGCTGTTCTTCCGTCAGTGATAGTTCAGGAACATTACTGTTTTACACGAATGGTGAAAAAGTTTGGAACCAGATACACCAGATAATGCCTAACGGAAGTGGCCTAATGGGACATTCTTCTTCTACACAATCAAGTATTATTATTCCTAAACCTGGAAGTTCAAGATTTTTCTATCTTTTTACAACTGACGCTTCAGAAAATAATTTTCAAGCTGGATTGCGATACAGTAAAGTGGATATGTGTTTGGATGGAGTCCTGGGGGATGTTATTTCTAACGAAATAAACGTTAAATTATTAGATTCGGTAACCGAAAAATTAATATCCATTAAACACTCTAATGGAAACGACTATTGGATTATAACACATAAAAATAATTCAGATAAATTTTATTCAGTAAGATTAACAAGTTCGGGAATAGTAGATACTGTTATTTCAAATACCGGCCCCATTGATGCAAATGTTTCCGGCGCAACCGGAGGCCAAATGGTCTCTTCACCAAATGGGTTGAAATTAGCATACGCTAAGCCGAGCGCCTTAAATGGTTTTACTTTAATAGCTGATTTTGACCCATCAACAGGAATTGTATCAAATGGACAATCACTTACAACTAATGGAACTGAATACGCTGTTGCTTTTTCTGCGAATAACTCAAAACTCTATTTTTCAACTGTTGGTCATAGAGAAATTTACCAATATGATTTAAATGCGGGAAATATATCCGCAATCATTGCTTCCAAAACTTTCATTTTTAGTTCCGGTCCGGATGGCTGGGAAGGAATGCAGTTAGCCCCTGATGGCCGAATTTATATTTCAAGAGCAGGGAAGGGGTATTTATCTGCGATAGAATATCCGGATAGTTTATGCCCAAGTTGCAATTATATAGATTCAGCCGTTTATTTAGGTGGGCAAAAAGCCTCCTTCGGTTTGCCCAATTTTATTGCTGGTTATAACTATTCCAATACTTCGTACGATTGCAGTTCCTCGGTAAACGATATTTCAATAGCTGAAAGCATTTCCGTTTTCCCCAACCCTACAGCCGGCTCTTTTTCCATTAGATCTTCAAGCGAATACCAAAGCATTTCCATTTACAACTCCTTAGGAGAACTCGTTTACGAAAACAAAAAGCCATCGAAAAACCAAGAGATAGACTTAGACAAGCAGCATACCGGAGTCTACTTTTGTCGGGTAAAATTTGAGGGCGGAGAAAAAATTCTTAAAATAGTAAAAACGGATTAATGAAAAAATTGTTCTTATCTATATTACCATTGCTATTCCTTCTCGATCTAAGGGCGCAAGTAATTTTTGAGCATGACTATGACAGTGCGGCAACATACAATGTCGGTGCCGGGAAAATAAGCCAATTGTTGAAAGTTGAGTTTGAATTGTCTGGAGAAAGGTATGTTAGAATAAACAGGTGGAATAACTCAATTAGTATCTACGATTTAAACCACTCGCTTGTTAAAGTAATTGATGGTTCAACATTTCCATTGGATTTAACTACGAATAAATTGGGAGGGGTACTTTATTTATCAGAAAATTTATTTGACATGGACGCGGGAATTGAATTCTTCTATTTTGTTTCCCAGGCAAATGGACTTCCCTATACGGCAATATACAATGATGATGCTTCATTACTTTTTTCTGATACCGGGGCGGCTTGGATCTATCCGGGAATTCCATCTCAGCAACTACCCATTTATAACACAAGTAACGGAACTAAAATGATACTAAGTTACAGAAACGGCCATGCTAAAGTTTTCGGCCTTGCGGGGACCCTCACAACCGCCATCCAAACCGCCAATCAAAATTTAATACAGGCACAGGGGCTAATTTCTAACCCTGCTCCCAACCCGGTAATAAATACAACTAAGATCGAATACACTCTGCCAAAGAACACCAATCAAGGTGAGATCGTTTTTTATGATCTACAGAGCACAGAACTCAAGCGATTTAAAGTAGACAACACTTTTGATCATTTATTGCTCTCAACAGCCGATATGCCGGCAGGCACCTATTACTACCAACTTCAAACTGCAGGCAATACGGCCACAAACGGGAAGAAAATGGTAGTCATAAAATAGACCTTTCAGGGTATTACGCCTCCTTGGCGGCCTGCCAGTATATGCGTACCTTTGCCCTTCATGAACAGCCTCGCCAAAGACCGCTACGGATTATACCTTGTTTTAGGATACCTGCTGCTGATCTTTACCATCATCATTGCCGAGAACGGCGAGTCGGTGCAAATACCAACAGATCCTAAGGCTATCAGCTTTTTAAAAGCCGCGCAGGTCATTACCAGCACGCTTTTATTCATTGTACCTGTAACCCTTTTCTGCCGTTTTATGCGCCCCGAACGCAGCGCTTTTTTGCAGATGAACGGCATGCCGCATCTTTACTTTTTAATTACCGCCGCCGCTTGCATTTTCTTTGCCCTGCCCGCCGTAGCCGGCCTTGAACAGTGGAACCAGCACATCCACCTTCCCTCCTTTTTTGGAGATACCGAAAGCTGGATGCAGCAAAAAGAAAAAGATGCCGAGAAGATCTACCTGGCTTTTTTTGAAGATAAATCAACGCTAGGGCTTATCATTAATTTGCTGGTGATGGGGCTTGTTGCTGCACTCAGCGAGGAACTTTTCTTCCGTGGCCTCTTACAGCAAATGCTCATTAAGAATAAAGTGAACGCGCATGTGGCCATCATACTTGCCGCGGTACTGTTCAGCGCTTTTCATTTGCAGTTTTTCGGCTTTTTGCCCCGCCTTTTCTTAGGCATTGTGCTGGGCTACCTCTACTATATCACCCAAAACCTTTGGGTTGCCATTACGGCCCATTTCGTAAATAACGCCTTCGCTATCATCTCGGTGCATATGTTTAGCGACGAGATCGTTCCGGCCGCCCAGGCGCCCGCCGAACCGGCACAGCAAATCGGCATTGCTTTTGTATTGTTAAGTATGGTAATGGTAGCGGGGCAGCTTGTTTTCCTGCAACGCTTTATCAATCGCTCTAAACTGCCACCTACAAACTAAAGGGATACGAATGAAGTCGCCGATACGAATTACGAATAATACATACGAATAGCGGCTGGGGATACGAATTACGAATAACAGCCATACGAATATACCAATGATAGACGTGAAACATCAACCCAACAGATTCGTATATTCGTACAAAATTCGTAGTTCGTATCAGCATTGAGTATGAGTAAGAATGTCAACATAGTAGGAGCTGGTCTCGTTGGTTCTCTGTTATCGATCTATCTCGCCAAACGCGGCTATAAGATAAACATGTACGAGCGCCGCGCAGATATGCGCACAGCCAAAATAAGCGCCGGCAAATCAATCAACCTGGCTTTGAGCGACCGCGGCTGGAGAGGTTTGGAAGGCGTGGGCATTGCTGACGAAGTAAGAAAGATCGCTATCCCGATGTACGGTCGCCAGATCCATAACAAGGATGGCTCTACCGTTTTTCAACCCTACGGAAAAAAAGATCAGGCCATTTATTCGGTATCACGTGCGGAGATAAACATGAAGCTGATGGACCTGGCCGAAAAAGCGGGCATCAAAATACATTTCAATGAGCGCTGCACGCACGTAGATCGTAGAACGATGAGCGCACATTTTGAGAATGAAGAAAACAAAAAAACCTCGAACGTTACGAGCGATCTTTTGTTTGGGAGCGACGGAGCTTTTTCAGCCGCGCGCCTGAACATGCAATTGACAAGCGACCGCTTTGAATACAACCAGCATTATATCACCGCAGGCTACAAAGAGCTTATCATTCCTCCCGGCCCCAAAGGAGAATTTTTACTGGAGAAGAACGCTTTGCACATCTGGCCACGCGGAAGTTTTATGATGATAGCGCTGCCCAACATGGACGGTAATTTTACCTGCACGCTGTTCTTACCTTTTGAAGGCGAGAAGTCTTTCGACAAATTAAAAACCCGCGAAGAAGTAAAAAAATTCTTCGATGAAGAATTCTCTACCGCCGTTCCGCTCATGCCAACCTTGCTGGATGATTTCTTCCACAATCCAACCTCATCACTCGTAACCGTAAAATGCTATCCCTGGACCTTCGATAATAAAATTGCTTTGATAGGCGACGCGGCCCACGCTATCGTTCCTTTCTTCGGGCAAGGCATGAACTGCGGCTTTGAAGACTGCGTAGTACTGAACGAGCTTATTGACAAACACAAAGAAGACTGGAACAGGATCTTCCCCGAATACCAGCAATTACGCAAACCCGACGGAGACGCCATTGCCGACCTGGCCGTAGGCAACTTCGTAGAAATGCGCGACAAGACCGCAGACCCAAAATTCCTCCTCCAAAAGAAGATAGAAGCCCGTTTTAACGAGAAACACCCCGATAAATGGGTTCCGCTCTATACAATGGTCACTTATAGCCCCAATATTCGCTATAGCACCGCGTTAAAAGAAGGTAAACGCCAGCAGGCCATAATGGATAAGGTTATGGCCCTGGAGGGCATAGATAAGAAATGGGACAGCGAGGAAGTGGAGAAAATGATCCTATCGGAGATTTCAAAATGACAACGCCGAAGTCGATATTTTCTCCCCCGTGGGGGAGATCAAGAGGGGGCCTATGGCTGCTTATCCTTTGGTGTGTAACTCTCAACTCGGTTGCCCAAACCAAGCATAAGGTCATGATCATTCCTTTCGAACCCAGGCTGTACATGAGCCAGGTAGACCATAAATTCAACGCCGAGACCAAACAAACCCAAAAGCAGATCAAGGAAACCTTTAGGCGCGGGGTAAATAAGGAAATGGAAAGCGCTTTGAAGAAAAATTACGAAGTGATCGATCTTTTAAAGGACACAACCAAATACAAGAAAGATCTTTTCTCTATTTACAAGAGCCTAACTTACGCCTACGATAAAGTTCCCGACCAAAGCAATTATAAAGCCCCGCTGAACGACAAGAACAAGAACGATAATATAAAGAAAGGACAACTGGTTGTTGAAACGGATCCCGACACGCGTTTCATGAACGCGAAAATGACCAGCGCGGGCATGGTGCCCGCTCTTTTCGGAAAATACAAGACCGATCTTTTTTTATTCGTCAACCAGCTCGACATTGTAACTACAACCCTCGCCACCGGCGAAACAGGAACGATCTCAGAACGCATGCTTACCATACATTATACTATGTACACGGTTGACGCGAAAGAAATTCAATCGGGCGTATGCAGCGTAAAATTTCCGGGCGATGCGAACAACCCTTCCAAAATAGTTTCTTCTTATATAAGTAAGGCCACAGTAGAAATTGCGCGTCGCATCAACATCGCGGTAGCGAAAACGGAAGCCGCTGAGAAGAGGAAATAATTCCATTATGTCACGTCGAGTCCCGGTTTAACCGGGAAGACGCGTGAAGATACCAATAGCGAGCAATACATCCGGAGAACACCTGCTTTCATTTTGTACCGATACGAAAACGGGATTTTACAAGAACCTCGACTACGCTCGGTTTGACAGGAATTTTTAGATTAAAATTACTCTGTAGCAACCGTAGACATGAGCCAGAAAAGCGATGTGTCATCGTTGATCTTCTCGAAACCGTAAGCCAGTTTATTTCCCGACTTCATTGCGATAGTGATGAAGCCAAGACCGGCGCCGCCTTTTTCAGAGAGCTGGTTGTTCTCTAAATGCTCCATGTAATATTGTTTCAGCTCGGCAGGTTCAGCGAAAGAATTTATACGCGTGATCTGCTTCTCTAAACCTTCGATATTTTTATTCTGCACAAGATTCGCGGAGGTCATCGTGGTCTTCACACCGTTCTTGGCGAGAATAAAAAAGTTGTGTTGCTTTCCTTCGTGATCGCGGTTACCGTGTATCAGCATGTTCTGTAAGGTCTCAACGCTGATGAAGAATATTTTTTTGAGTGGTCCTTTGGGAATTCCCTCTTCGTTGATCTTGGTCTCTACTTCACTCTCAAGTTTGGAAACCTGCTCTTGGGAGAGCACGCCGTTAAAGGAGACGAGTACTTTGTCGCCCGAAGAGGCGGAAGCCACCAAATCGCCAAATTTATTGGCGAAAAAAGTTTCTATGGTACCTGTCTGGCTCACTACTTCTTAAACAAACCGTGTATCTCTGCGTCAATTTGCCTGATGATCTTTCCAAGGTCTTCGGGACGCTCATTTACATTGAGATCGTCTACGTCAACCACTACAAAATTCCCTGCATCATAGGTCGAGATCCACGCTTCATATCGTTCATTTAACCGTTTCAAATAATCGAGTCGTATCGCCGCTTCGTACTCGCGGCCGCGCTTCTGGATGTTCTTCACTAAAGTGGGAACGGAAGCGCGCAGATAAATGAGGAGGTCGGGCGGTTTCACGAGACTTTCCATCAGCTTAAAAAGCGAAAAATAGTTCTCGAAATCGCGCGTGGTCATAAGCCCCATAGCATGCAGGTTGGGGGCAAAAATATAGGCATCTTCGTATATGGTACGGTCTTGAATTACGGTCTTGTTTCCCTTACGGATCTGAGAGACCTGGGCAAAACGATTGTTAAGGAAGTAGATCTGCAAATTGAATGACCAGCGCTGCATATCCTCATAAAAATCGTTCAAATAAGGATTGTCGTCTGCATCTTCAAAATGAGGCACCCACTTAAAATGTTTGGCTAACTGAGAAGTCAAAGTCGTTTTCCCCGACCCGATGTTTCCGGCAACAGCTATGTGCATAAAGTTTGACTTTACGGTTTAAATAACAAGATACTAAATTAGTAAGATTTTTGAAATACTGAAAAAATTATTTTGTACCTCTTTTAGGGTGTCTTTTTTGCCCTCTACCTGCTTAGAAATAAAGCGGTTGACCCCGTATGCCGAATTTGTTAAATTCCACTGCCGGAAAGGGTATTTTGAGGCAGTTTAAGGCGCTGAAAATTGACCTCAAAAACCGCGACTTTACGGGCACTTTGGTGAGGTCGATATCCAGGCTCAGAAAATACCGCCTGTACCGCTCATTTCCCACCACTTTTCCGTCCGCACCCACATAAACATAGTTGTCGCTTCCGCTTATCATACCGCTTGCACCAAAGCCAAAAGCCACGTTGATCCATTTCGGGAAGCGGGTTTCAGGCTTTAAAAAAGAAGCAATATTTGCTGTCAGCCAATACGTTTGACCGTTATAATCTTTGAGTACCTGTTCAGATAAATTCTTCCCTAAAAGTTCTTCGCGGTATTTAGGAAAAGAGGTTTGGTGAAAAGAAAATTTTACAGCTACGCGTTCTTCCTTCCAAACGTGCGCCTGGAAAAAAGCCAGATAACTGCCGGCTAAATTCGCGCCCATGTCGCCCCACGAAAAGCCATAGCCCGAAGAGAATCCATCCATGATCTCAACTGCAGTCATGTAATATAAACCGCTAAAACCTCCTATGAGTTGACTTTTTCCCTCTGAAAAACCTGCCCAGCGCATGCTTTGTATCATCAAGCGCCCGGTTTGGTACGTGCTCCAGAAATGTCCCATCTTATCCATCTGCAGCCACTCATTTCCATCCTGGAAAAAATGAAAATTTCCGGTTGAATAGGGTTTGTACCAGGCCTGGTTCAGGTAAACAAGAGAGCCTCCGGCAATGACCGCGGCACTTGTTCCGAAAATAATTTTTCTTGTTTTTTTATTGGAGGACGAATCAGCAGGCACAACAAAAGCCTCCACGAAAAAAGATCGCAGCACAAAACAAAAAACAAGTAAAGTGCGTAAGCCCATGCGCGATCTGTATTCGGAAAATTCCTATTTTTTCTTTTTCGGTGGGGCAGGTTCCGGCTTCTTCAGGTATTCGTCCCACTTCATTTTTTTGTACTCGTTATCGCCAAAATAATGCGCTACTTTTTCCATCCAGCGCGGGTTCTGGTAAAAGCTGATCACGTCGAGGATCTCTAAATTCTCATCGAGAATGACGGTTCCGGGCAACACAAAGTTCTTTCGTTCAAGTTCGAGTGCCAGCGAGTGAAAAGGAAATCCTCCTTCGCCGTTGTTGCTGTATTTTTTTCCTTTGAATTCGATGTCTGCTTTGTCTTCCACTCCAAAATTTACGAGATAAAAGTTCTTATTGAGATAGGGCGCGAGGGCCGAATCGGCAAAAGTTGTTTTTACCATCACTTTGCCCGTATTACAGAAACTGGAATTGATACTGACGATGATCTTCTTCGGCTTCTTCTTGTGCTCGGCCAGGGCACTGTTAAAGGTTTTCCACTGGGGCTGCACTTTGTTGAAAACCGTATCGTAGAAGGTATGGTTGAAATTCTTGCTGAATTCTTCGAAAGGCGTGGTACGGTAGGCATTCTCAACCGTAAAGATCAAAAGCGGCTCTATTTTCTTTACATCCAGGTAGCCCTGAGTAAGCAGGTTGAACTGGAAGTTATTGGAAACGAATACAGTAGATGGGTAACTGAGCTGGGTTCCGAGGAACTTCAGGGTGAGATCGTGTGGCGACTTTTTAGCCGTGCCCTTGTTTATGTATTTGGTTCCCAGGTAGTCAATGGTATCATGCGTCTCGGCATCGAACTTAACCGGGTAGAACCAGTTGTTTATATAGGCAGCGATATTGGGGTCGGAATAGGTGGTTTTCATCATGTGTTTGCACCATCCGCACCAATCTGTGTAGAAATCCACCAGAAAGGGTTTAGGTGTTTTTGCATTGGCCTCCTGTGCCTCCTTGAAACTCATCCATTTAACGAGGCTTTCTTCCTGTGAAAAAGCCGGAAAAGTGAGCAAAAAAAAGACTATTACCCGCAAAGATCTAATCATCCCGTAAAGTTATAAAATAATCAGCATCCCTCTAAAATCGTGCTACTGCGCTGATTCTTAAAAAACTCTAAAAAAGGTGTCAAAAAATGGCTTAACTGAGTTCCGGGAATGTTGATTTATACCTATATTTGCGGCCGAAAATAAAAACCGTTAAAAAAGTCAAACAGATGCTCCGCAAGTTCTCTTTAAAAACCCTTTCGATACTGCTTTTTTCGACGCTCTTTGTACTGTCTTTTAACACCGCCTGCGCCTACGAACCCAACGACGATAAACCCATGAAGGGGGCTAAAGTTGAGGAGCCAAAAGGTGAAGAAAATAAGAAATTTGACGCCGGTAAACTCATTCTAGAGCACATCAGCGACGCGCACGATTGGCATTTATGGGGGGATGAGGAACATCCCGTTTCTATTCCGCTACCCGTTATCCTGTATACTGAAAAAGGCCTCGATATTTTTATGTCATCGGAGTTCAACCATGGACATCGCGATGTAACCAAAAACAATACTTACCGTCTTGAAGAGAACCACATCAAAATTGTGAACGATGCCGGTGTTATCGATGAAGAAGCCAGCGAAAAGATCATGGATTTCTCTATCACCAAGAACGTTGCTTCTTTGCTCATCGGTTCATTCTTACTTCTCTGGATCGTTCTAACTGTTGCCAGGTCTTATAAGAATCGTCAAGGCAAAGCGCCAAAAGGTTTACAATCTTTCCTCGAACCGTTGATCATTTTCGTTCGCGATGATGTGGCCAAAGCCAGCATCGGTCCTAAATACGAGAAGTACATGCCTTATCTCTTGACGGTATTCTTCTTTATCTTCATCAATAACTTAATGGGTCTTATCCCCATCTTCCCGGGCGGAGCAAACTTAACCGGCAACATCGCGGTTACTATGATCCTTGCCGCTATCACTTTAGTGATCACGATGCTTAGCGGTAACGGCCATTACTGGCGTCACATCTTCGCTATGCCCGGCGTTCCACTTCCTATTCTTATCATCCTCACTCCTATCGAGATCATGGGTGTGTTCTTAAAGCCTTTCGTATTAATGATACGTTTGTTCGCTAACATGACCGCGGGACACATCATCGCCCTGGCGTTCTTTAGTTTGATCTTTATTTTCGGAGAGATGAGCCCCGGCGCCGGTTACGGCGTATCGGTTGTATCGGTTGCGTTCACTGTATTTATGGGTATGCTTGAGTTGCTGGTTTGCTTCCTGCAGGCATACGTATTCACCTTATTATCGGCCATTTATTTTGGCGCCGCTGTTGAAGAACATCATCATGAGGAGCATGCTCATGAAGGCGCTCATTAGGTTTGGAGATAAAAAGTTTTTGCCCGTTTCGTAAAACGGGATATTGTTTAACTAAAAAATAAAAACAAAATGATGTCAACTGTAATGTTAGCAAGCGAAGCAGTAACAGCGCACGGTTTAGCCGCTGCGGGTGCCGGTTTAGCTGCTATCGGTGCCGGTATCGGTATCGGACGCATTGGTGGCTCGGCTTTAGAATCTATCGCCCGCCAGCCAGAATCTCTGAACGACATCCGCGCCAACATGATCCTGGCGGCGGCCCTTGTAGAAGGTGCTGCTTTCTTCGCCATGGTTGTTGCGCTGCTGGTAGTGTTCAAATAAGAATTATTGCGCCGACGGTTGGTCGGCGCAATTTCATTTTTTAGTTAGTAATTGAAATAGTAAAAACAGATCCTCCTACGCTAAAGCTACGGCGGATAAAAATTAAAAATATAGAACCATGGGATTAGTAACACCCGCCTTCGGCCTTATCTTCTGGATGCTCGTAACCTTCGCGATCATCTTCTTCATCCTTAAAAAATTCGCCTGGAAACCCATCCTGAAGATGCTCCACGAACGCGAGCAGGGAATTGAAAAAGCCCTGAAATCGGCTGATGACGCCCTCGAAACAATGCGCGAACTGAAAGCCACCAACGAAAAGATCCTGAACGACGCGCGCAACGAGCGCGACAACATGCTGAAAGAAGCGCGCGACACAAAAGATTCTATCATCGCCGAAGCAAAAAACAAAGCGAAAGCCGAAGCCGACCGCCTGGTAACTCAAGCGCGCGAAACTATCAACTCGGAAAAAGCAGCCGCTATCGCCGAATTAAAAAATCAAGTGGCCACCCTGTCTATCGACATCGCTGAGAAGATCCTGAAAGAACACCTTTCAAGCGACGATAAACAAAAAGC
>JANWKZ010000195.1 GCA_025451115.1 Bacteroidia bacterium
GTTACAAAACAAAAACAATTGAGATCGACCTGGCACAAAACACTACGCTGAATATGGAGTTGCCTGTAGAAGGCAAGAACCTGGCCGAGATCGTGGTACTTTCTGAAAAAGAAGACCTGAACGTAAAATCCATGGAAATGGGCACCGTGAAGATGGATATCAAACAGATCAGTAAGATCCCCGCGCTTTTAGGAGAAGTTGACGTGATCCGCAGCATCCAGCTTTTACCCGGCGTAACAACTGTAGGCGAAGGAGCTACCGGTTTTAATGTACGCGGAGGGAACATTGACCAAAACCTGATCCTGTTGGATGAAGCACCTGTTTACAACTCCTCTCACCTCTTTGGCTTCTTTTCTGTTTTCAATCCGGATGCGGTAAAAGATGTGAAACTGATCAAAGGGGGCATTCCGGCTCAATATGGCGGACGGCTCTCTTCGATCCTCGACATTCGTATGAAAGAAGGGAACAGCAAAAAATTTGAACTAAATGGAGGTATAGGAACCATTTTCAGTCGTTTTTCTTTAGAAGGTCCGATCGTAAAGGATAAGATCTCATTTATTGTTGCAGGCCGCAGAAGTTATATCGATGTGTTGGCGAAACCTTTCCTTAAGCAGAAATACCCGGCGCTTGCCGAGTCTAAATTCTTTTTCTATGATCTTACCGCCAAAGTAAATTATCGAATAAATACCAAGAACACTTTATTTGCCAGCGGATACTTTGGCAGGGATGTATTTGGTGCCGGTTTTGGTTTTGACTGGGGCAATGCCACCACCACACTTCGCTGGAACCACATCTTCGGCGAAAAGCTCTTCCTTAATACAACTGCTTTCTACAGTAATTACACTTACAAATTGGCTTTTGTTGATGAAAGCAACGACCAGGCCTTCGATTGGAACTCCAAGATCATCAATTACAGTATTAAACCCGATTTCTCGTACTACTTCAATGCCCAAAGCACCTTACATTTTGGTGGACAAAGCATTTTCATGGAGTTTCAACCCGGCAACGCGATGGTTACCTCCGGTAGTGAGAAACGCAACATCAGCCTCTCAAAAAAATTCGCGCTCGAAAGCGCTCTGTACCTGGATGAAGAGTACAAATTCACCAATCGTTTCAGTGTGAATGGCGGATTGCGTTACTCGCTCTTCAATTTTATGGGAGAAGGAAACGCCTATACTTTCTACGATAGCATCCCAAACAGTCATAAGCGTTTTAAGGACAGCACCTATTACAACATGTTTGAAAGTATTAAGCTCTACGGGAACTTCGAGCCGCGTTTCTCGATGAAATACGAGCTCACCGATGAAAGTTCGCTGAAAGCCAGTTACAATCGCACCGCGCAGTACATCCACATTGTTTCAAACACGGCGGCGGCAACGCCACTCGATATATGGACGCCCAGCACCAATAACATAAAACCACAATTGGCCGACCAGGTCGCTTTGGGTTATTTCCGTAATCTGAAGGAGAACATGTACGAAACTTCGGTGGAAGTGTATTACAAAACCATGCAAAACCAGTTGGATTACGTAGACAATGCCCAGTTACTGTTGAACAAATACCTCGAACAGGATCTTTTGCAGGGTAAAGGTCGGGCTTACGGGATCGAGTTCTTCGTTCGCAAAACGAGAGGCAAACTCACCGGGATGCTGAGTTATACTTTATCTAAAACTGAAAGAAAGGTAATTGGAATAAGCAACGATAAATGGTTCAATAATAAATATGACAGGCCCCATAACGTTAGTTTCGTGATGAACTACACCTTCAATAAGCGTTGGGACGTTTCATCCAACTTCGTTTTCATTTCGGGTACGCCAAATACCTTCCCCGACGCACGTTTTGAACTGCAGGGATACATTCAGAGCTATAACACCACCGGACTGCGAAATAACTTCCGCAACACGCCTTATCACCGCATGGATGTTTCGGCTACTTATAACTTTAAAAAGAACGACCGCAGGCGCTGGCAGAGCAGCATTGTGCTGAGCGCATACAACGTATACGCGAGGAGGAACGCCTTCGCGATCTATTTCCAGGTGAATAAAGATGTTCCCATTGAAACGCAGGCCATACGCTACTCCATCGTGGGAAGCATTATCCCTGCCCTAACCTATAATTTTAAGTTCTGATGCAAAAATATTTTCTTTTAACCCTCTTAGTTGCGACTTTAACTTCCTGCGAGGATATCATTAAGGTGGAAGTAAAAAAAGGTGAGACACTTTTGGTGGTCGACGCCTTTCTAAATAACAACCTCAGCACGCAAACAGTGCGGCTTACAAACACAGCCGATTATTTCAGTAATGCGCATACGCCCCCGGTACTCGGTGCGCTGGTAATACTGACGGATCTCACTGCTCTTAAAACTTTCACATTTACACCCGACGGAAACGGCAATTATAACTACATACCACTCGCAAGCGACAGCTTGGCGCAAATTGGGCATACCTACAGGCTCGATGTTGTTTATAATGGCATTAATTACATGGCCCTCTCAAAACTGAACCGAACTACTACTATCGATACCATTCTTTTTGAAAAACAGAAGACCGGCCTGGAGGACACCACCAAAGAACCAAAAAAATATTTTCCTTACCTCGTAGCCCGCGACGCTTCCGGTGCCGAAGACTTTTATTGGATCAAGACCTATAAGAATGGTGTGTTCTACAATGGCTCTTCAGAGATCAATGTATGCCAGGACGCAGGAGGTCCCGGCACGGACGGAATTTATTTCATTCCGCCTAACGCGTTCTTCTTCCTTACCCCCGATAGAGAAGCGCCAGAGAAAGGTGATGCCCTAAGCATTGAGATCTATTCGATCAATAAGGATACCTACGATTTTATACTCCAGATGCAGATACAAATGAACAACGCGCAATCCGGTTTATTCGCCACAGCGCCTGAGAATGTAAGAAGCAATATTGAAAATGTAACCGGATCAGGCATGAAAGCCATAGGCTGGTTCAATATCGGCGCTACAACAAGTAAAACAGTTTACGCGCAGTAAGAAGATCAGATAATATCCCTTAGGTCATTAAGGGAACGGATGTGTTTGTGGTTACCTGCCAATACCTCTTCGGGACTAAAATGTACTGCGTGCCAGCCGGCATCCATAGCGCCCTGTACATCTCCGTAATGATCGTCTCCAATCATCAGGCATTCTTCAGCATTTGCATTGATCTTTTTCAAAGCCGCCGCGAATATTTTGGGGTCAGGTTTTTGGTGGCCGATCTCTTCTGAAATAAAGATGTGCTGGAAATACTTATTGAGATTACTTTGCTTTAGTTTGATGTGCTGCACTTCGGCAAAACCATTGGTTAAGATGTGCAGGTTATAAGTTGGGCGCAGATACTCCAATATTTCATGGGCGCCTTCTATCGTGTGTGTTTGGTATGGACTTCTCTCGATATATTCCTTTTCAAGTTGCAGGCCGAACCCGAGGAAATGATAATCGAAATGCGCAAGTGTTTTGGTAAAACGGGAAGAACGCAATTGCTCTTTATCGATCTCTTTATTGCTGTATTGCTTCCAGAGCTCGCGGTTCACCTCCCGGTATTTTTCAATGATCGCCATCGAGGTCACGCTGCATTTTGATTCCAGCCCATAGATCTGTATCAACTGCTGTAATACGGTTTCCGAGTTCTTTTCGAAGTCCCACAAAGTGCGGTCGAGATCAAAAAAAATGTGCTTTATGCCTGCAATTTTTCCCAAAATATACGTTCTATGCTCGTTTTTAGCAGGTATCAGTACCTGTCCTGAACTTGTTTCAGGATTGTTTGTAAATTTACCAATTCTTGTGCAAATTTCAATAATCATAGTTAACTATAATGTTAAGCATTTCATTGAGCAATGCCTGCACTCTGTTTTCAGGGCTTTAAAAGGTATTGAGGCAGAGGTATTTGTGGTAGACAATAACTCGGTTGACGGTTCTGTATTGTTGATAAAAGAGAAATTCCCGCAGGTTGTTTTGATCGAAAATAAGGTCAATGCGGGCTTTTCCAGGGCCAATAACCAGGCCATCCGTCAATGTAAAGGAAAATATGTGCTTTTGCTGAATCCCGATACGGTGGTGCAGGAAGACACCTTTAGCAAGACCATCGCGTTTATGGATAGCCACCCTGAAGCCGGTGGTTTGGGCGTGAAAATGGTGGATGGAAAAGGTAATTTTTTACCCGAATCAAAGCGGGGGCTACCCACGCCGGCAGTAGCTTTTTACAAGATCTTCGGTCTTTCTAAACTTTTTCCCGGCTCCAAAGAATTTGGCCGTTATCACCTCACTTATCTCGACAAGAATAAAACACACGCTATAGATGTGCTGAGCGGTGCCTTTATGCTTTTACGAAAGGCTACGTTGGATAAGATCGGCTTACTGGATGAAGATTACTTTATGTACGGCGAGGACATCGATCTTTCTTACCGCATTATTCTTAATGGCGAAAAGAATTATTATTACCCCGATACAACCATTATTCATTACAAGGGAGAGAGCACAAAGAAGAGTAGTGTGAACTACGTTTTTGTGTTCTACCGCGCCATGGCGATTTTCGCGCGCAAGCATTTTTCGCAGAACAGGGCACGACTTTTCTCTTTCCTTATTAATTTTGCTATTTACCTGCGCGCCGGCATCTCGGTAAGCTGGCGCATAGCCAAACAATTGTTCGTCCCATTGCTCGATTTCGCTTTGATCTTCTTTTCACTCTTCGCTGTAAAGGAATTTTATGAGAAGCAGGTAAAGTTCACCGGCGGAGAAGGAACCTACACGCCACATCTTGTTAAGTGGGCCTTCCTGGCTTATTCTTTCATTTGGGTAGTGAGTATTTTCTTCAACGGTGGTTACGACAAACCCGTGAAATTAAAGCGCGTGGCGCGCGGTGTGATAGCGGGCATGGCGTTAATTCTTATTGGATACTCACTTTTACCGGAAGCTTATCGTTTTTCGCGCGCCATTATCCTTTTGGGTAGTGCCTCTACCCTGCTCTGCCTGCTGCTGCTTCGCCTGGTATTCCATTTTGCCAAGGTCCGTGGTTATGTGCTCTGGCAGAACGAAAGCAAGCGCATTGCTATTGTGGGAGATACCGAAGAGTTCGATCGTGTAACGGGGCTCTTAAAAGAAACCCATGTAAAGCCAGCCTTCACCGGTTTTGTTTCCACTACTGAAAACGGTTCGTCTCAGCATACAGGCTGGCTGGGAAATATAACCCAACTGAACGAGGTGATCCAGATCCACCAATTACAAGAGATCATTTTCTGCTCGAAGAACCTTTCTTCGCAGCAGATCATTTCGCACATGCTGCAATTGGTTTCGGCAGAGGTGGATTTCAAAATAGCCCCACCGGGCTCTCTCTCCATCATCGGTAGCAATAGTATTGACACAGCCGGAGACCTTTATGTGATCGATTTTAACTCTGTCTCCAAACCACATAATAAACGTAACAAAAGGGTGCTCGATTTTCTGACCTCCCTATTGCTGCTTGCGCTTTTACCCCTTGTGATCCTCTTCCAGAAAAACCCAATTTCCTTCGTCTCTAATCTATTTCGGGTGCTCTTTGGGGCCAAGACCTGGGTGGGTTACGAAGCAGGAGCCGATCCGCGTCTGCCCAGTATAAAAAAGGCCGTTCTGCCGCCTTACGCACACATGGGCCTTACCGATACAGAGGCAAAAAACAAGGTAAATCTCACTTATTCGAAGAACTACCGTATTGAGAGCGACCTCAAGATCATCCTCAGTAATTTCCGCTCTTTAGGCACAAAATAGGCCTATTTCGCTTCGTCAAATTCCCCCTTTAATTCGGCAAAAAAATTTGTTGGAATGAAAAAAATGTGGTTATTTGGCAGATATCAAACAAGGTTATGATCGCCACACAAAAAGTAGATATCGTCATTAACAAGGCTGCTAAAAGCCGTGTTAAGGACCAGGACATCAATCACGTTCCTTTCGGTAAGATCTTTACCGATCACATGTTTGTGGCCGAGTATGAGAACGGAAAATGGGGCAAGCTCTCCATCGAGCCCTACGGAAGTATTTCGATGAGTTACGCCACCTGTGCTTTGCACTATGGGCAAACCATTTTCGAAGGAATGAAAGCTTACCGCACCGTGAAAGATGAGATCGTGTTGTTCCGTCCCTACGACAATTTCAACCGCATTAATAAATCCGGCGAGCGTATGGCTATGCCCGAGGTACCCGAAGAGATCTTCATGGGTGGTCTGGTGGAGTTGCTGAAGCTCGATAAAGATTGGGTGCCTACCGATGAGTA
>JANWKZ010000196.1 GCA_025451115.1 Bacteroidia bacterium
GATGCAGGAATTACCTTTAAAGTACAGATAGGCGCTTACAGCAAGCAGGTTCCTGTAGAGGTGGTAAATAATTGGCTTAAGATAAAGGCCTGGCCTATTAAGAATGTTTTGGTGAACGGACTATACATTTACTCGGTGGGATCATTTACCGAAGCCAAATTTGCGAGAGTCCTGCGCCAGGAAGTGTTCAGCCTGGGTATGACCGACGCTTATGTGGTGGTTTACAAAGACGGCAAGAAATTGTTCGGACCTGAAGCTGCCCAGTACCTCAATCCTTGATCGGCATTACAGGATGTTTACGTCCTTAAACTCTTTCATATTTCCCATCATTTAAAAAAATCCCTGTCGGCCCTACATAAGGGGTAACCATCGAATAAGCGGAAAAAACGAATTGTGGGGCGGTAAATTTACTTCAGTTACCGCGCTGTTCGTTCTGCGCATTCAGAGGGAGGGAAGATGGAGAAGAGAGATACGTGCGAGAGGATCGCGGAGGCCCAGACTCCGTCCAGATCCGAAATAAGAATAGTAAGAACACTGATTTGTTGCGGGATCTTTTCCGCAATATTTTTTTTCAGTTGGTTCGTGCAACATGTTCAGTCGGGATACGCGCCTCTGTTCTGGCTCCTTACGTTCGCCCTCCTTTTCAAACTGGCCAAAATGTTTCACGAGTGGTATTATTACTGGAGCCCGGTCAAACCCCTAACACCCGAACTGAAAAAAAAATGGAGCGTTGATATTCTCACCACTTCCTGCCCGGGTGAGCCACCCGGAATGGTGATCCGCACTTTAAAGGCTATGCGCAATGTACGTTACCCGCACACCGATTATTTGTGCGACGAAGGCGATGATCCCATCCTGAAAAAAGTTTGCGGGGAACTTGGTGTGATACATGTTACAAGAAAAGAGAAAATAAACGCCAAAGCCGGCAATATAAATAACGCGCTGAAACAGGCTACTGGCGAGATCTGTTTGGTGCTCGATCCGGACCATGTGCCCAGGCCCGAGTTCCTGGATCGTATCTTACCGCATTTTGAGAACGAAGAGGTTGGATTTGTGCAATGCGTGCAGGCTTACGGCAACCAGGAGGAAAGTTTCATCGCCCGCGGAGCAGCCGAACAGACCTATCACTTTTACGGCCCCATGATGATGACCATGAACTCCTATGGAACAGTACAAGCCATTGGAGCCAATTGTACGTTCAGACGCAAAGCGCTTGATTCCATTGGGGGTCACGCGGCGGGACTGGCCGAAGACATGCATACGGCCATGCAATTGCACGCCAAAGGTTGGAAATCGGTTTACGTTCCTGAGATACTGGCACGTGGACTGGTGCCCGCTACTTTGTCTTCTTTCTATAAACAACAATTAAAATGGTCGCGCGGTGTTTTTGAATTGCTGTTCAGGGTGTTTCCCCTGCTTTACAAAAATTTCACCTGGCGCCAGCGCATACATTATTTCGCCATTCCCTGGTATTTTTTGTTTGGACTGATCAACCTAATTGATATCAGTATACCGCTTTACGCGCTGGCCGTAGCGCGCGTTCCCTGGGAAATAGAGTTGGTACATTTTGCTTCTTATTTTTTGCCTATGTGTGCCATGTCGCTCGTGGTTCGTTTTTACGTACAACGATGGCTTTTGGAGAAACACGAACGTGGCTTACATCTCACCGGGGGAATGCTGCGTGCTGCTACGTGGTGGATCTACCTGGTAGGTTTTATTTATGCGGTTTTTAATATTAACGTGCCCTACATTCCCACTCCCAAAGAAGATGAACATCAGAATTATGTGAAGCTTTGCATACCCAATATCTGCGTTATTGTTATCTCCGGGCTTTTCATTACATACGGTTTGTGGATCGATTGGAGTCCTTACAGTATGGCCATGGCCTTTTACGCGCTGGTTGTAATGGGCATGTTGGCATATACCACTTTAATGAGCCAGCAAAAGTTCTTAAAGGACGTAAAAGAATATTTACAAAAGATCCGGGGGTACAGCAACCTGGCAAAAAAAGTACGAAACATTTTTGAGAATGCACAACAGGCCACCTACGGACTTTTGCAAAACGGGGCCACTATAGTTGTCCTGGCGCTCTCCGCACTTTTCTTAAGTTATACAAGACCGGAGCCGGAGAATGCACAAATGGAAGCGATAGAGAAAGAATACGGGGGGTTTTACATAGGAACAGAAGGATCGGCTTTAAAGAACCCTCCACTCTTCTGTTCGGTATTCGCATTGAATGCGAACTGGAACGATAGCGCCGCTTTTCCTCTTCAGGCTATGAACGTGATCAAAGAAAAGAACGCTTTGCCTTTTGTGAACTGGTTGCTGGAAGAGCCCGTATACGGCGCCATCCTCGATCATCAATACGATGAGTATCTAAAGAAATGTGCAAAGCAGCTAAGAACTTTTAAGGAGCCCATCTTTCTTTCTCTTGACCTGGTAACCTGCAGCAAGGGACTGGAAAAAAATTACATAGACGCATGGCAATACATTTATGGATACTTTTCTAAGAATGGAATATCAAACATCACCTGGGTATGGTCTCCGAGCCGGCCCGATTGCAAAGCATATTATCCCGGCGACCTTTATGTAGACTGGATCTGTATTCGTGGAAATAAAGATCAGTCTTTTGATAAACTTTACGAAAACTACCTCGAAAATATTCCGGCAAAGAACAAACCGATGATCATTCGTGGTTTGCATTCGGAAAATGAGGTTACAGAATTCCTGAAGCACAGCAAAGATAAACACCCTGAGATACGTTCCATTCTTCTCACAGAGAGTGCGGCTAATGCTCTAGAGATCCATGGAACACTTACCTCTATTTCAAATACAAAACCTTTCTTTAAAAATGGCCACTTGCCAGATCTTTCCGACAAAAAATACAACTCAGCGTTCATAAAAGGAAAACCGGGTAATTTTAGCTTGTACAACGGGAAAGATCCCTATTATATAAAAGGTGTGGCCTACAACACCGCGCACGACTGGAGAGATGGTTTCATGCCTTTAACCCGCCGGCAGGTTGAGAAAGATATGCAAATGATAAAAGAAATGGGTGCCAATACCATTCGCCGGTACGACCAAGGGATTTATGATCGAAACATCCTGACCATAGCCCAGGAACAGGGTCTGAAAGTGCTTTACGGGTTTTGGTTCGATCCTAAAACGGATTATTATAAAGATACACTGAAAGTGCGCGAATACATAAAAGATGTTGAGGAGAAAGTACTGGCCTTAAAAGACAAACCGTCAATACTGGCCTGGTCGATCGGTAATGAAACATGGGGTCTGCTTAAGCACAATTTTTCGAGACCTTATCTCACCAAAGTGCGCGGGGAGTATGTTAAACTACTGGAGTATCTCGCTCAACGCATCCATGAATTGGATCCGGCACACCCTGTTTTTGCCTGTATAGAACATGAGGAGCATCAGCTGGCCGGCGAATTGGTGGCACTTCATGATGGCTCGCCCTCTTTAGACGCGATCGGGATAAATTCCTACTATAAAGAACAGATCAGCCGGTTGAAACAAATAACCTACAAATTTGACTCGCTTCGCCCCTATCTAGTATCAGAATTTGGCCCGAGCGGTTACTGGAAGTACAATTACAATAAAAGTGCAAATGGCCTTCTTATTGAGGAAAGCGAATCAGAGAAAGCCAATTGGTACAAACAGCAATGGAAAGAGTATGTTGAGGGCAATAAAGGATCGAACATCGGCGGCTTCGCTTATTGCTGGCACGATCGCATGGAAGGAAGTTGCACCTGGTTTGGCCTTACGGATTATAAAGGAAGACCGAAGCCTTCTTATTTCGCTCTAAAAGAATCATGGACGGGTATTAAATCATCTGAAGTAAACAACGACCTGGCCATTTACTCAGTTACTGCCTGCAGCACTTCTTCCATCTGTAAATTCAAGGCAACGGGCAAAAATAAAAAACCGGGATTGAATTACGAATGGCACATGTATAAAGAGGATTTTTCGGAAGTGATTGACGATATAGAATACCTCAACAACGGAGAAACGGCTGTAATACAAATGCCGGATGACACCTCGGGCTACAGGTTATATGTTTATGTAACTGAGAATGGGGAAAGAGTACGCACGGCATCCCTTCCGGTGAAACCCGCAAGAAGAAAGTAGGAATTATTTCTTTACGAAGAACGGAGCGTTGGCAGTGGCAATATGGTTCTTACCATCATAAACGGTAACAAATAAACGATACGCGCCTTCTTTTTCCGGGGCCTTGAACAATAAGGTCTTTGTTTTACCCTCTACTACGAGGCCTTCAAGCACTTTAGGTTTTTCTTCTTTGTCGCCCCCCTCCTTCTTCTCGGTGCTCTCATGGTAGATCTCCCACTTGTAAGAGAGCGCGTCTCCATCCGGATCTTTCGCATTCGTATAGGCATGGTGTTGGGTAGAAGGGTTCAGGTAAACTCCTTTATGGGTTTTTAATTCATCTATTCCGATCGGAAGGATCGTAGGAGCTTTGTTCGCTCTTTCTTTTCCTGTCCAATACTTATGCAAAATATCGATCACACCTATTTCCTGGCCATCTTCCGAAAAAAGGCTCAGCAAAGTATGTGTACGCGCCTGTTTCCAACCCCAATAAAAAACATAGGAGCCAAGGCACCGATCGTAATTATCAATAATACCTTTCTGGTAACGCTCAGCGCAAACCTCAGCTTTTTGCGTACTGGTCTCTTCGATAAAAGTTCCCCAGGGAACTTTATCTGTTTCCCAATACCCCGAAGCGCCCCATTCACCAATAAGATACGGGCCGGTCCAACCGGCCGCTGTAATATCTTTCCGAACGGGTTCGATCCATTTGAAGGCGTTGATAGAGAGTATATCCATGCCCGGGCAGCGCTTCATCATTTCCTTAATATGTTTTGCAGGAACGCCCGCCATCATCGTGGTTACCGGGTGATCAGGATCTACCTGGTGAATGAATTTCACAATATCGTTTACCGCGTCCCAAACCTCGTAGTTCTTCGCAAACTGATCGATCTCGTTGCCAACCGCCCACATCAATAAAGCAGGGTGGTCTTTGAATTCGAGCACCTGCTTCTTAATTTCTTCAAATTGTTTTTTAACAGCCTGTTTATCGCTGTAATTAAATCCTTTTCGTTCGTGGCCGAGATCTAAAGTAAGGGTAACGGTAAGCCCGAGCTTCTCGGCTTTGTCCATACACTCCTTAGCACCAACTGTGCTCCATAAACGCACGGAGTTACCCCCATTCTCAACCAGTTTTTCGTAATAGGTATAGCCGCCCGCTCCCTGTATCCAATAGGGTTTTCCGTCTTTGTACAGTTGATACCGATCACCTTCTTTGACAATGGCAACCTTAGGAGAGGATTTTTTTGGTACGACCACCGAACCCGTGAAAGAAAAACAAAAAAGGGAAGTGATGACGAAGAATACCTTAGGCACTATCCGATCATTGAAAAGAAATTTCCCACGCTTACTACTGTTTGGACCCATGATAGAACAAAGCTAAAGTCATATAGACAGACAGCTTGATCTTTTCGGTCAAAGAAGGTTTTTGATAGCTGGTTGTAAAACTTAAAAAGCTTTTACAACCTCTTCAAGGGCGATGCCACGCGAGCCTTTTATAAGCACCGTTTTTTGTTTGGACGGGTTACTTTGCAAAAAGGCAAGCGCGTCTTTTGAAGTAGCGAAGCTTTTCTCTTTCTGCAGGGCTGAGAAGATAGGACCTACCAGTATATAATCTTCCAGTTTTTTCTCGCGCAACATTTGCAGGATCAACGCATGCTCTTTGAAGGCTTCTCCGCCCAACTCGAGCATATCACCCAGCACCAGCATTTTATTCTGGAACTGCATCTGCGAAAAATTCTCGATGGCGAGGCTCATACTGCTTGGATTGGCGTTATAGTAATCAAGGATCAAAACGTTATTCGCCGTTTTATGCAATTGCGAGCGGTTATTGTTGGGAACGTAGCCTTCAATAGCTTCTTGTATCTGGTGATCTTCTACTTTGAAGAAATTCCCCACGCAGGCGGCACACAAAGCGTTGTAATAATTATAAACTCCTACAATGTTCGATCTCACATAGGGTGCATCTTTCAATTCATCAGCCGTATAACGTGTCTTCCAGGCCAGCTCCACAAATAAATTGCTCTCACTGTATTTGCCCATCACATCGGCTATTTTTTTTGTTCCGTAGGTAACTTTGTTGTTCGCGGTACTGAGGTCCATCAGCACCTCGTCATCACCGTGAACGAAGACCGTTCCGTTCTTTTCTTTCAGGTAGCGATACAATTCGCTCTTTCCTTTTTTCACTCCTTCAATTCCGCCAAAACCTTCGAGGTGCGCTTTACCGATATTGGTGATCACGCCGTACCCCGGTTCGGCAATGAGACATAAAGCATGGATCTCTCCCTGGTGGTTGGCGCCCATTTCAACAACTGCCATTTCATGCTCTTTGGTAATTGAAAGCAAAGTGAGCGGAACGCCGATATGATTGTTAAGGTTGCCCTGTGTATACTGAACATTGAACTTCTTTGAAATTACCACGTGCATCAATTCCTTGGTGGTGGTCTTCCCGTTGCTGCCGGTAATGGCGATAACGGGTATATCAAATTGCCGGCGGTGGTAGTTGGCCAGGTCCTGCAGGGCTTTTAACACATCTGTTACGAGCAAAAACCTGTCGCCCGAACCGGCCGTTTTTTCATCCACAACAGCGTAGGCGCAGCCGCTTTCAATAGCTTTGGCAGCAAACTGGTTTCCGTTGAAATTATCGCCCTTTAAAGCGAAAAAAACAGAACCTTTTTCCACCTTGCGTGTGTCGGTGCACACTTTTTGGCCGCAGGCCATGAAGATCTCATGTAACTTTTTTACTTCCATACAGGGTTTTTATAGTTTCCAGATCATCAAAAATGTATTGGCACAAAAAAAACCCCTGCTTTCACAGGGGTTTGAATTTCTTCTTTTTCGCTTACTTACCTAAACCGGTTGGGCTACCTACACGAACCATCGCGCAACGGAAACCAATAAAGGCCGTAGCTAATTTCTCATCCAGGAATCGGCGTGAACCGGGGTTCATCCAATAAGCACGATCTCTCCACGAACCTCCGTTGTACACACGGCTCCAGTTGGTCACTAAAGATGTTTTTGCGTATTCATACATC
>JANWKZ010000197.1 GCA_025451115.1 Bacteroidia bacterium
CCGGAGGCGAGGATCTTATCCATTTCTATCTGGATACCCGCAAGGATCACCAGTACAGAATCCTGATTGTTCATGTTGCGCTCCAAACGTTTTGCCATGGTTTCAAACGGTCCGCCAACACCCATTTCAGAGGCCAGGTCTTTGCAGGCCTTTACGTATTTACGGCTTGCGTCGCTTTGTTTGGTAAGAAGGCAATAACCCAGATCAGCGCTGTAAACACCCATGTTCAATGCTTCTACAAACTGGGAACCCGTTTTATATGAATTGACCCGGTCGGTTGAGTTAGTGAGAGCGCTATAATAGCTTAAATTCGATTTTTTAAACATGGCTGCTACGTGGAGCGTAGAAGGCAGCGAGTAACTTGAGTCGATGACCTCCGTTTTAGAAGTGGTATCTACCACCACAACCGTTGTATCCTTAAGATCCTCTTTTTTGTCCTCTTCCTGCGTGTTGTTGCAAGCGCTTAGAAGGCCTATTCCCAAAAGTGAAAAAACAAGTGTTTTTTTAGAAAACATAGAAGTGGTTTTAGCTCATGCAAGTTACGAAGATTTTGGATAAGAAACGGATGGCTACCTAGTTCCATTATCCTATTCTATACGGGAAGCATAATTTTTTTCGAGAAAAACTCCTTTATTTCACTTAAAATCGTATTTTTGCACTCCTCTTTACAGAGAGTTCGGGGTGTAGCGTAGCCCGGTTATCGCGCCTGGTTTGGGACCAGGAGGTCGCAAGTTCGAATCTTGCCACCCCGACTTAAAAGCCTTCCATTTGGAGGGCTTTTTTATTTTATCACCCCTTATCCCATAATTGTTTCAGCCAGGATACGGCCTCCCTCTTATCGGTAAATGCCTTGAAAGGCTGATCGGGCTCTTTAGCTTCAGCAAAAAAATTCTCACCCGCTTCCAGCTCGTCGGGGTTCACAAGAAGGGCGGTGGCTCTTTTTAGTGGAACCTGATCCTTGCTGGCAATAGTCCTCTTCCCTTCCCGAGTCATTTTTACGCCGGCCCGCATATCGCTAAGCACCATATAAGGTTTATGGTCGCTGATCTCTTCCGAAAGAGCAACAAGTTCCTGCATTTCCGGGAAGCCCAGTTCAACACCCGCATCGAAAAGCAAATAAACAATGGGCTCCTCGTACCTTACAAGCCCGTATTTTGACCTTGTTTCCTTCATTGGCCGGATAAATCTAAAAAATTGATTCCTAAAAACACCCTAACCCAAAAATGTTACAAGGCCTATTCGTAATGTCATTTTACGCAGCCGGAATAGAAAGGATCAAAAGGATATATCGCTACTTTAAAAAGGCTATTCTTTACCGCTTCATCCTTTGTTATTAGCTCTTTCGCTTTCTTCTCGTCCGGGGCCTTAAAAATGATCAGTCCTGTATCGGCATAACGGCCACCCAGGCTGATCACTTTTTCTTTCCGGAGTTTGGCCAGGTAAGCTGAATGTTCTTTTGCAAAAGGTTGCTCTTCAAAATCTTTTGCCGTGTCCCATTTCGTTCCAATGGTGTAAAGCGCCACGAATAGCGGGTCAGGTTCTTTTTGCTCTTTGGTCTGCGTCGCCCCAATAAAGGGCAACAGGATGATCGCTGCAATAAATATTTTTGCTTTCATAGGGTGATCTTGTTTTCTGTTAAAATTTACATTTAAAAATAGCGATTAAATAGTAATTTTGCTTCTAAATCTATTTTTATGAAAAAACCACTTTTACTTATTGTCGCCTTGTTCCTTACCTATAGTGCTGCCTTTGCCCAAAAAGCGGGCTGGCCCGAAGGCAAGACATTTCACCATTTCATGAGTACTACCTTTCATCCTGCCGAAGAAGGTAATTTCAAGCCCCTGCGCGAGAAAGCCGACAGCCTGGTATGGGCTGCCGAAGCATGGAAAAAATCACCGATCCCTGCCGATTACAAGGAAAAAGAAACCAAAGCTGCGCTCAAGACCTTGGTAGACCAAACCAAGGAACTGAAAGCCATGGTAAAGAAGAATTTCAGCGATGCTGATCTGCTCAAAATGATCACTGCCGCGCACGACACCTTCCACAAGGTTGTTGGCGAGTGCCGGAAAGACGATAAACATTAGCATGAAAACCCTGCTGACGGCAGGGTTTTTTATTTCTGTTCTTTTCCCTAACATTGTAATATGCAAAAAAGAAAATTAGGCAAGAGCAACCTCGAAGTCACTCCACTTTGTTTCGGGTGTAACGTCTTTGGCTGGACCATTGATGAAAAAACATCTTTTGAGATCCTCGACGCGTTTGTGGAAAAAGGACACAATTTTCTGGATACGGCCGACATCTATTGCAAATGGGCCACGGGCATTGGAGGCGAATCGGAAACGATCATTGGCAAATGGATGAAAGCGCGCGGTAATCGGGATAAGATCGTTTTGGCCACCAAGGCGGGAATGATCGACGCGGTGGGCGGTATTGATATCAGCAAAAACCATATTTTGAAGGCGGTGGAAGAATCCTTGAAACGATTGCAGACCGACCACATTGATCTTTACCAAACACATAAAGACGATACCAAAACTCCCGTTGAAGAGACACTTGAGGCACATGCCCAATTGATCAAAGAAGGAAAGGTACGTTATATCGGCGCTTCCAATTTCTCCGCAGCAAGGTTAAAAGACGCCCTGGAAGCCAGTCGCAAACACAATTTGCCCCGCTACGAAACGCTGCAACCGTTATATAATTTGTGCGACCGAGAGGTTTTTGAAAAGGAATTGGAGGCAGTTTGTCTCGAAAATAATATCAGTGTTATTAATTTCTACTCGCTGGCAGCCGGCTTTTTAAGCGGTAAATACCGTACTGAAGGCGATCTTTCAAAAAGCGTAAGAGGTGCAAGGGTAAAATCTTATCTGAACGACAGAGGGCTGCGCATTTTGAAAGTGATGGATGAAGTGGCGACACACCACAATACCAGCACAAGCGCGGTTGCCGTGGCATGGCTTCTCACGCGCCCCGTTATCGGTGCACCAATTGCGAGTGCAACGAGCTTAACTCAATTAGAGGAGCTCTTCAGGGCGATTGAATTGAAGTTAAGCCCGGAGAGCGTAGAGAAACTCAATGAAGTAAGTGCGTGGTAGAATTTATGAGGCCAAATATGAATGCCTTGGTTTGGTAAATAAAAGATAAAAGTTAGATTTGAATGCTAAAAATTGGAGGTCGCAATTTGCGACCTCCAAATCTGACGTAATGGGGCTTCGTTATGCTCCTTATTGTTTCACAGAACAAGGAGTCGCCATGCTTTCGAGCGTACTCAACAGTGAACGGGCCATCAAAGTGAACATTGAAATAGTGAGAGCCTTTACGCGCATAAGACAAGTTCTAACTGAAAATACAGATCTGCGATTAGCCATTGAAAAACTTGAGAAAAAAACCGAAAACAACACACTAAATATTGAATTGGTCTTTCAATACCTGGACGAGCTACTGGAAAAGAAAGATAATCAGAAACCACGCAAGCAAATAGGTTATAAAATATCCAGAAAGAAACGACGCTAAAATCTATATCTTACCTAATGATAGAATTCAAAGCCATACTGCAGAAATTCGCGAGCCAGGGAGAAAAGACCGGCTGGACCTATATCGAGATCCCGTCAAAAACCGCAAACAAGATCAAAGCCGGAACCAAAAAATCCTTCCGCGTAAAAGGAAAGATCGATTCATTTGCTTTCAAAGGTTCTCTCTTGCCAATGGGCGGGGGTGATTTCATCTTTGCCGTAAAGGGTGAGATCAGGAAGAAGATCAAAAAATTCAAGGGCGATACCGTGATCGTAAAGATGGAAGAGGACAAAGCACCGGTCACTTTCAACAAAGATCTCCTCGCCTGTCTCGCCGACGATAAAAAAGCGAAGACCTTCTGGGACAAGATCCCGACCTCGCATAAGAACTATTATTCGAAATGGATAAGTGAAGCCAAAACGGATGCTACCAAAGCCAAAAGGATCTCTATGGTGCTGGATGGACTTCCAAAAGGCTGGACATTTGGCGAAATGTTACGGGCTGAGAGAGAAAAGAAACTAGCCTAAGACCTTTAACTTCGCGTACTTCAAAAGCAATTGTTTCGGTCCGGTACTATCGAAGTGAATAGTTGCTTTGATATTAGGAAAACTTCCTTCTACAGAAAGCACTTTCCCGTTCCCGAACTTTTCGTGCTGCACAACGGTACCTTCCTTAATGCTTTTGATCAACTCGGTGTCGATCGGCGCTCCTGCCCCGCTCGCTTTGTTCGCGGATACAAGGTTCCTCCGCAGGCTTGGATTCACTTCCTTGGGTTTTATCTGGTCGACGATCTTGGTTTTCTTCACACTGACAGTATCCCTATCAAAATCCCATGATTGTTTCTCGCTTTTCGTTGGAGCTTCATCCGGAAGATCTACACAGTTCTCATCGATCTCATCTATAAAACGACTGGGCTCGCAGAAAACATGATTGCCATAACGGAAACGCCTTTCAGCATAGGTAAGGAATGCCTGCTTCTCAGCACGTGTAAGCGCCACATAAAACAGCCGACGTTCTTCTTCCAACTCTGTACGACTCTGAAGAACCATTTGTGAAGGAAAAAGATTTTCCTCAAGTCCCACCACATACACGTAAGGAAATTCCAGTCCTTTAGCAGCGTGAATAGTCATTAAAGAAACTTTATTGGCATCTTCTTTGTCGTCTTTGTTCTTATCTGCATCTGTGAGCAAAGCAATTTCCTGCATGAACTCGTCGATGGTCTTTACTTTTGTATCCTTATCTCCCGAGAAAAGGTCTTCCGGGTTCTCTGCCTGCTGAATTAAAATATCTTCCTTCAATTCCTGTTCCTGCGCAGTTCGCTCTGTCTCACAGAATTCTTTTACGGCAGATAGCAACTCCTCGATATTCTCTATACGGGCAATTTCCTCCGGCGTTTTCTCCTTGCTTAATTCCCTTACAATTCCTGTGTGATTTATAATGTAATTGGCTGCTTCGTAGGCGTCCTTCTCCTTTGCCATATTCCCGAAGCTTTTCAGCATGGTAGCGAAATCGCGAAGCTTGGTGGCTGTTCCGGCATTCACATCGGGATTAAAATCCTGCAGGTTATCGATAACCGTGAACATGCTCACGTCATTATCCGCGGCCATCACCGAAATTTTATCGATCGTAGTTTGACCAATTCCTCTTCCGGGATAATTGATCACCCTACGCATGCTTTCGCTGTCGTGCGGGTTAATTGAAAGACGGAAATAAGCCAGCGTATCCTTGATCTCTTTACGTTGGTAAAAAGAAAGTCCACCGTAAATACGATACGGAATATTGAGCTTACGCAAAGCTTCTTCCATAGCGCGGCTCTGCGCGTTGGTACGATACAAAATGGCAAAATCAGAATTAGCCCGCTGGTTCTGCATTCTTATACTGAAAATAGAATTGGCAACTTTATATCCCTCAGCGCTGTCGGTCTCAGCGCGCATCACTTTTATTTTGGCTCCTTCCGGGTTCTGCGTCCAAACCTTTTTCTCGAACTGCTCTTTATTATTCGCTATGATCGAGTTGGCTGCATTCACAATATTTTGCGTAGAACGATAATTCTGTTCTAAGAATAACTTTTTAACATCCGGGTAATCTTTTTCAAAGTTCAGGATGTTCTGGATATTGGCCCCGCGAAACGCGTAAATACTTTGCGCATCATCACCCACCACACAAATATTCTCATGGCGCGCCGCCAATTGCTTCACAATAACGTATTGCGAAAAGTTGGTATCCTGGTACTCATCCACCAAAATGTACTTGAACTTCTCCTGGTACTTTAAAAGCACATCCGGAAAATCGCGCAGCAAAACATTGGTGTTAAAAAGCAGATCGTCAAAATCCATGGCTCCTGCCCTGAACAGTCTTTTCTGGTAAGCCTCGTAGATTTGGCCTATCATCGGCTTTTGCGAAGCGCGGTCGTCAGCGAGAGCAGTTGGGTTCGACAAATATTGTTTGTAACCCATCAGGTTATTCTTGGCAGCGGAGATGCGGTTGAGGACCAGGCCCGGTTTGTAGATCTTGTCGTCAAGGTTCATCACTTTGAGGATCTCCTTAATGGAGCTCTTGCTATCGTCAGTATCGTAAATGGTAAAGTTCTTGGGATAACCCAGCTTTTCGGCTTCGAAGCGGAGGATGCGGGCGAAGGTGCTGTGAAAGGTTCCCATCCAGAGAGCCTTGGCAGGGGCTTCTCCAATGAGCTTCCCGATACGGTTCTTCATCTCGCGGGCCGCCTTATTGGTAAAAGTGAGCGCAAGGATATTGAATGGATCCACACCTTTCTCGATCAGGTGTGCTATGCGAAAAGTAAGCACGCGCGTTTTTCCCGAACCGGCCCCGGCGATGATCATCAGGGGTCCTTCGGTAAGTACGGCGGCTTCGCGTTGTACAGGATTTAACTCGTCGAGATAATGCTTGCTCACAGGAGGTAAATTTCCTAAATTTTCAGCTAATTTTTAAGTCAGAATATTGAAAGTTTTCAGCACAGTAAGCTACACCGGAGAAAGAAATTTCTCCCCTCCCAGGGGAGACGTCTTAGCTCTTCTCGAAGAGAAGGCTGACGGAGGGGTAGTCTTCAGTATTACTCCACTTCTACAACAAATGTCTTCACTTGCGAAGTATCTTTCGGGGAATATAGATACAAGCTCAGCTCCTCTGTCCCTGGCCGCATAGCTTCAAAATTGAAATCCACGTAGGTGCCGTGAAAGACCGAACCCATGAAATCAACCTTATTGGTGGGAATATCTTTCTTCAGCGTCCATAAATACATGGTACTGTGGTCCTCGGGCACCGAGATACGGAACTTTGAACCGGCTTTTACCTTATTTGCCCTGCCACTACCCTTTTCGTTCTCTACTTTCTGGAGCGAGCAACTCCCTATGAAAAGGGTCAAAAAGATCAAAATTATCAGTCGGGATTTCATGGTTTTAGCGGATTTTTGATAAAGATAAATAAAGCTTGAAAAAATTATCCTATTTTTAGCTTTATTAACTTTCAACCTATTTCCCATGAGTACTGAAGAGAACGCTGTACAGGCGCAACAGGCAGGCAGCATAAAATGTAACGGCTGCGGCGCCAACCTTACTTTTGAACCCGGCAGCTCAATGCTGGCATGCCAATACTGCGGCGCCAAGAACGAGATCAAACAGGAAACCACCCATGTAGAGGAAATAGATTTTGAAAAGTTCCTGAGCAATAACCAGCCCGAGGAATCGATGCACGAGGTGAATACCTGTAATTGTGTTAACTGCGGAGCTTCAACTACCCTCAAACCCAACGTTAGTTCTGATAATTGTCCGTTTTGCGATACGCCATTAATTGTAAAGGATGCCACCTCTACAAAACTGATCAAACCAAAATATTTATTGCCCTTTAAGATCGAACGCAAGCAGGCCGCAAGTGATTATGTGAAATGGCTCGACGGATTATGGTTCGCGCCGAACGATCTTAAGCAGAACGCGCAGCGCACGATGGACAAACTTTCGGGCGTGTACCTGCCTTTCTGGACCTACGACAGCAACACAAGTACAGATTATACCGGCGAGCGCGGAACTTACTATTATGTAACGGAATCTTATACCAATAAAGACGGAGAAACGGAAACCCGGGAAGTACAACGCATTGCCTGGAGCTTCGCTTCGGGAAACGTAAACAACAATTTTGATGATGTGTTGGTATGTGCCAGTCCGTCGTTGCCACAAAAACTGGCGACAGACCTGGAGCCCTGGGACCTCGAAGCGTTAAATGCATTTGATGAGCGTTACCTGAGCGGATTTAAGACCGAGAGTTATCGCGTTGATCTGAAGACCGGCTTTGAAACAGCCAAGGGGATCATGAAGCCACAGATAGAAAGCACCTGTAAATCGGATATTGGCGGCGACCTGCAAAGAGTAAGTTCATTGAGTACTACCTACAACGAGATCACCTTCAAACACATTCTGTTGCCGGTTTGGATCAGCGCTTATAAATACAATGAGAAAGTGTATCACTTCATGATCAACGCACGCACGGGTGAAGTTCAGGGTGAGCGTCCGTACAGTGTGGCTAAGATCGCGCTTGCTGTACTTGGTGGATTAGCGGTTATTGCCGGGGCTATCTACGTGTTTGGGATGATGAAGTAAAAGTTTGGTGATCGTACACAAGGTCTACTATAAGTACCTCTTATTTTTCTTCCTCGCCCGGGGCGTTGGCCGTTCCTGAAATATTACGGATCTCGTATTCAGTAAAATCTTCATTGGCCTCCATGCCCGTTCCTCTCAGAACTTCTTTTTTGGTTGTGATCTTAACAAAAGCATCTGTGTAGATCTTATGCATGGCCTCATCCCAGTTCAATTTATCAGTATTTAAAATTTCGCCGGCCACGTTCACCACTTCTACATTCCTTTTAACCTCGGTGCGCTTGTTCTTTTCGTAACGGATCCCATAATCTGCCTTTAAAGTGGTTTTGATCTTGCTGCTGTCGTTATAGAACTCGATATAAACACCTTTTGGCATTTCAGTATAAGGTTCAGGGACATTCACCGTAAAATGATTCATCTCGGGTGCGGTGATGCGAATACGAACCAAGCCGGAATCC
>JANWKZ010000198.1 GCA_025451115.1 Bacteroidia bacterium
AAGGAAAGCTATACTACAAAGGAAAAGTAGTAATGGAAAAAGCGCAAAAGTAAGAATTCGCTAAAATCAGCTAAAAACGGGCCAAAAACCCGTTTTTTTGCTTTAAAACTGTTTATTTTGCCCTTTTTTTCCACATTTTCTGTTAAAAACTAAAACTCAAAAGGTAGGAATTTCAGTAATTTTTTGCGTCCTTAGCCCCGCTTTTTATGAAAATTGGGTTAGATATTATGGGTGGCGACTTCGCCCCCAATAACGAACTGGACGGCGCGATAGCAGCCGCTAAAGAACTCCCCTCACATGTTAAGATCGTGCTGATAGGCGACAGCCAGGCGGCAAAAAAGTATATCACGGATAAAAAAGGGGATCCTTCGGTGTTTGAATATATACATACGACCGAGGTGATCCAGATGGGCGAACACCCCACGAAGGCCCTCGCTCAAAAGCCCAATTCAAGTATTGGCCTTGGATTTAAATTATTAAAAGAGGACGCTATACAAAGTTTCACCAGCGCGGGCAATACAGGCGCCATGTTAGTTGGGGCTATGTTCTCCGTAAAAGCGATACCTGGAGTTATCCGTCCAAGTATTGGAACCGCCTTACCTAAAGAGAACGGCAGCATTGGCTTTGTATTAGATGTAGGAACCAATGCAGATTGCAAACCCGATGTACTTTATCAATTCGGAATTTTAGGTTCGCTTTATGTAAAACACGTTTACAAGATCGATAATCCAAAGGTAGGCCTTCTGAACCTTGGTGAGGAAGCCGAAAAAGGGAACCTGGTGGCGCAGGCCGCACATAACCTGATGAAAGACAGTAAGGACTTTAATTTCATAGGTAACATAGAGGGCTCTGATCTTTTTGGAGACAAAGCCGATGTGGTGGTGTGCGAAGGATTTACGGGAAATGTTGTTTTAAAAGCCTGCGAGGCTTTTTACAGCGCCATCAAAAAACGCAAACGCTCGGATGATTTCTTCGATCGTTTTAATTACGAGTTATACGGCGCAACGCCGATGTTAGGTATAAACTCTAATGTATTGATAAGCCACGGAAAATCTTCCGCGCTGGCCTTCAAGAACAGCATGTTGCTGGCAAAAGACATTACAGAAGCAAACCTTCCTCAAAAAATCAAAGAGATATTCAATTAATGACTAGAGCTGCCATTACCGCCATAGCCGGTTACCTGCCCGATTATATTTTAACCAACCAGGAGTTGGAGAAGATGGTGGACACAACCGACGAGTGGATCATGACCCGCACGGGCATAAAAGAAAGGCGTATTTTACGTGAACCCGGCAAGGCCACATCTGATATGGGAGCCGCGGCTGTGCTTGAGCTTTGTAAAAAAAGAGGTATCTCTCCCGACGAAATTGAATTACTGATCTGTGCTACTGTTACCGGCGATCTTGTTTTTCCCGCTACGGCCAATATTATTTGTGATAAGATCGGCGCTAAGAACGCGTGGAGCTATGATCTGGGTGCGGCCTGTAGCGGTTTCCTTTATTCATTAGTTACCGGCGCGCAGTTCATACAAAGCGGAACTTATAAGAAAGTAGTGATAGTGGGTGCCGATAAAATGAGCTCGATCATTGATTACACCGACCGCGCCACCTGCGTGATCTTTGGCGACGGGGCCGGGGCTGTGCTACTGGAACCTACTACTGAAAATGTGGGCATACAGGATTTTATCCTGCGTACCGATGGATCGGGTTGCCAGCACTTACACATGAAAGCGGGAGGCTCTTTAATGCCGCCCACGCATCAAACGGTTGATGAACGTCTGCATTACGTACACCAGGAAGGCCAGGCAGTTTTCAAACACGCGGTATATAATATGGCCGAAGTTTCAGCTGAGATAATGGAAAAGAATAAGCTGAGTTCGAACGATATCTCCTGGCTGGTGCCTCACCAGGCCAACAAACGCATTATTGACGCAACCGCCAACCGCATGGGAGTTGGTCCCGAAAAAGTGATGATGAATATTGAAAAATACGGGAACACAACAGCTGGTACCATTCCGCTGCTGCTGTGGGATTATGAGAAAAAACTGAAGAAAGGAGATAATCTTATTATGGCTGCATTTGGCGGCGGGTTTACCTGGGGATCAGTTTGGCTCAAATGGGCTTACGACCCTAAATAAAATTACATCAACAAACAAGCATATCAACTAACAAACAAAACATAAAACATGAAGCTAACAGAAATCCAGGACTTGATAAAATTTGTAGCCAAGAGCGGGGTGAGCGAGGTGGAGTTGGAAACAAAAGAGGTTAAAATTGTTATCAAAACCCCAAGGGGCAGAGATCAACAGCTCATTGTACAGGCACCACCTGTTCAGCAGGTGATCACCGCAACCCCTCAACAGGTCATTCAACCTGCCGTTCAGCAGAATGTGCAGCAGGTTGAGAATAAAACACCGCAAACGCCCGCCACAGGTGGCGATGAGGGCAAATACGTAACTATCAAGTCGCCCATGATCGGAACTTTCTATCGTTCTTCCGGTCCCGACAAGCCTGTGTTTGTAAACGTAGGTGATGAGGTAGGCCCCGGCAAAGTGGTTTGCATCATCGAGGCCATGAAGTTGTTCAACGAGATCGAAAGTGATGTGAAAGGAAAGATCGTGAAGGTATTGGTAAATGACGCCACACCTGTTGAATACGATCAACCTTTATTCCTTGTTGATCCTTCGTAAGTAAAAAGTTATTCGTTATGGGTTACTCGTTGATTCGATAACGCATAACGTACAACCATTAACGTATAACCTAAAGCATGTTCAAGAAAATATTAATTGCCAACCGCGGAGAGATCGCATTACGTGTTTTACGTACCTGTCGTGAGATGGGCATCAAGACCGTGGCGGTTTATTCTACTGCCGATAAGGACTCGCTACACGTAAAATTTGCCGACGAGGCGGTGTGTATAGGCCCGCCACCCAGCAAGGATTCTTACCTGAGCATGGCAAACATTATCGCGGCGGCCGAGATCACGAATGCAGATGCAATTCATCCGGGATACGGATTTTTATCTGAGAACGCAAAGTTCTCTGAGATCTGCAGGCAGAACAAAATAAAATTAATAGGCGCCACACCCGAGATGATCAATGCCATGGGCGATAAAAGTAACGCCAAGGCCACGATGATCAAGAACGGAGTACCCTGCGTACCCGGGTCGGAGGGTTTATTAGAGAGTGCCGACCAAGGTATAAAGCTGGCAAAAGACATTGGCTACCCGGTGATCATCAAAGCCACCGCCGGCGGCGGTGGAAAAGGAATGCGCATCATCTGGAAAGAAGAAGACTTCCAGGCCGCATGGGACAGCGCAACCACAGAAGCATCTGCCGCTTTTGGTAATGGCGCGATGTACATGGAAAAATATATCGAAGAACCACGTCACATCGAGATACAGATCGTAGGAGATCAATATGGAAAGGCCTGTCACCTGAGCGAACGTGATTGCTCTATTCAGCGACGTCACCAGAAACTGGTTGAGGAAACACCCTCTCCGTTTATGACACCCGAATTACGCGACGCGATGGGCGACGCAGCTGTTAAAGCGGCGCTGGCGATAAGCTATGAAGGTGTAGGTACGATCGAATTTCTGGTTGACAAGCACCGCAATTTCTATTTTATGGAAATGAACACGCGTATCCAGGTGGAACATCCGATCACCGAAGAAGTGATAGATTACGACTTGATACGTGAACAGATATTAGTGGCGGCCGGCGTACCTATCTCGGGGAAGAATTATTATCCGCAGCTACACGCCATAGAGTGTCGTATCAATGCCGAGAACCCCTTTGATAATTTTAAACCTTCTCCCGGCAGGATCACCACACTACACACCCCGGGTGGCCATGGAGTTCGCGTAGACAGTCATGTATACAGTGGTTATACCATTCCACCTAACTACGATAGCATGATCGGTAAGCTGATCACTGTAGCGCAAACGCGCGAAGAAGCTATCTCTAAAATGTATCGTGCCTTGAGTGAGTATGTGATCGAGGGTATCAAAACCACAATTCCTTTTCATATGAAATTGATGCAGAACGAGGATTTTAAGAAAGGTAATTACACAACGAAATTCCTTGAAGGATGGGATTTTAAAAATGATTAGCGCGATAATTCCCATATTGGTACAATTGTTGTAGTGATCCGTGTCTAACACAACCTTATGAAAAAACTATTTTTACTTTCTACAATGGCTTTAGCGCTTTTTGCATGTACACCTAAAGCAACCAAAAGCGCCGAAGGCACGCCTAAAAAAGCAGAATCTTCTGCGGTGAACACTCCCACCGACGCTCAATTAACGGCGGCCAAAACCAGGTTCCCGGATGTTACTATGGAAAAATTAAAAGAGGGTCACACGATCTATTTCAATGGTGCCTGCGTGAATTGTCATGGTGCGCAACCAATCGGGAACTGGGACGAAAAGCAATGGGTAGGAATATTGGATAATATGGCAGTCAAAGCACAACTAAGCGCTGTTGACAAAGATGCTGTGTGGAAATACATCATGTCAGTTAAACTTGCTTCCAAGTAAGTGAAGATGTTTCCGGAATTCCCAAAAAAAAGAAGTGAACTTCCGGAAGCCTATCAAAGTATCTATTTAGAACATTATAAAAAGAACAGGGCAGGCGCAACGCCTGCCTCTTTTTTTTCGAATAGGATGGAGCGCTGGCTGCACCGCAAAGTAGCGGCTGATAGCAAGAAGGGTGTTAAGAGATCTACCCTCGAGATCGGCGCAGGCACACTGAACCATTTGCCTTACGAGGAAAATGAGCCTTACGATATTGTTGAACCTTTAAAAGAGTTCTATACCGGTTTGCCGGAACTACACAAAATACGGGAAGTTTTCTGTGATATTGATGAGATCCCGGCTTCAAAAAAATACGAACGCATCATTTCCATTGCCAACTTTGAACATATTCTCAATCTTCCCGAAGTAGTTGCAAAGTCGTGTTTGCTGCTCGATCCTACAGGAACTTTAAGAGTTGCAATGCCCAACGAAGGAACACCGATGTGGTGGCTGGCTTATAATCTAACCACGGGAATAGAGTTCAGGTTGAAGTACGGATTGAACTACACTGTGCTTATGAAGCACGAACATGTGAACACGGCCGACGAGATAGAGAAAGTACTGGCGTACTTTTTTGAAAAAATGACGTGTTCCTGTTATGGAATTTCCAAACAACTGGCGTTTTACCGGTTTTATGAATGCTCGGTTCCGTTGAAAGAAAAGGCAAAACGTTACCTCGAAGAACTACCTTAGGCTATCTTTTTTTTATACCGTTTGCTCACGTGATTTATCTTGATGCGAAAAAGATCCACCAGCATAGTGATGCTGTGTTTTAGTATCTTCACGCTGGTGCCTTCCTGGCTTCTTAATGTTACAGGCAACCGCTTTATATCATAATTGCGTTTCAGCGCTATATAAAGGATCTCCACGTCAATGGTGAAACCACGTATACGGCTCACGCCAAAAAGATCTTCTGCTACCTCGGCCCTGAAACCCTTGAGGCCGCACTGTGTATCAAACATGCCGCCTGCCACAAATCTTCCTACCAGTGTAGAGAACCAGGCACTCGCTTTTTTCCTTAGCCAGGGGATCTCGCGATGATAGCTCGATTCAACCAGCGTACGATCGCCGATCACCAAATGAAATTCCTTCTCATCCAGGTAATGCAAAAAATTCCCGATCGCTTCTGCATGAAAAGGAACATCCGCATCAGTAAAAATGCGGAACTTGCCTTTTGCATTCAGCATCCCGTTCTTAAGAGCGGCGCCTTTTCCCAAATTCCTGGGATTCTTAACATACGTACAGCCTAAGTCTCGCGCAGCCGTTTCCGTATCATCCTCCGAGCCATCGTCAACCACAAGGATCTCATAAAGAAATCCTTTTCTATCAAGATTTTCCTTCAAATAAGGGATATTGTTCCTCAACACAGCGGCGCTGTTATAAGCTGGTATGATCACGCTGAGATAGGTCATTTTAGAAAAGGCTAGACCCAAAAATAGGTATTCTTTTTTAACCGTATTAGGGTGGTTTTTAAATAGTTTCTTATCTTTACATTCTTCATGAAACACCTTATCGCCCCCCTGGTTGCCGCCCTGTTTTTTTTGAACTCCTGTGACACGCAAACCAAACCTTTTGAGGTTAGCGGGCTTAATTTCATGAGCAATTTCAAAGCCTCCCCGGATTCACTTGTGGCGCTTTCGCTCGACCTGGAAGATGCCGTGCTTACCGGTATAGAAATTCCTGCAAAAGGGCAGTCCGTGAAAGGCGACTATTTCAACTTCCATTTTCGACTCAAAAACACTTCCGATAAATACCAACGCTTCTTCTACAAGGTCTTCTACCAGAACCAATCCTACAAATTCAATGAAGACCATGCGTATGCCCATGAGAATTTTTATGGGAGCTGGGAAAATACAACATACGCATTCAAACCCACCCGCTCCTTAGGCCCGGGAGAAGAGATCATCATCTGCGATAGCTTCAAGATAGTAGGTAACCCGCGCGACGAAAAACGTTTCTTTGGTTCAGATCCGCGCAAACACCAGATAAACCAATCTACGATCAATAGTACTATTGAGTATATCAAAACTGTGCCTGAATGGATGAAACAGATCAAGGCAAAGGCGGTAACCAATAAGGTTACGGAAGAGCAGCAAATGTATATCGATGCTCTATGGTCATTGAGTGACCAGAAGCAGAGAGATACTTCCACAAACAACCGCTGGAAAAGAAATCCTCGTGTGGGAACTTATGAGTTTATGGTGGTTGTCTCGGGTATAGAAGACCTGAATCGCTTTCCGGAAGGTTTTAAAGATCTTACCAAAACAAACAACAAGGGCGAGCATTTAAATCCGTTCGGATATGTAAAAGAAAGGCAGGTGAATGCGTTGTTCCATTCAAGGGTCATCAAACCGAATAAAAAACTGCTTGTTAAGGCAAAGCTTGACCTATCGAAAGGGCTTTACGTGAACCCGCTTTCAGTTGATAAACCCGGATTCACGCGCGAGTTCTTTAATGGCGATTGCAACGACAGCGCTGATCAGTACGCGCGCGCGCACATGGAGCTTTTCTTCCATAACATCAACCGCGATTATGTGGTGCATAATGTGAAAGAGATACGCGATGTGGTTGGAGAAAACCTGACACGCGAAGAGTACAAAAAAATGTCGACGCAATATAAAGGAGCCCAACTCATCGATATGTATGTAAATTCTACCGAGTGTCCTTGCCGGAATGTGAGTGTCGATAAAAAAGATAATAGCCTGATCATTAAGAACCCCGGCAACAAAGAAGGTGAATATAAAAAAGAACACGTTGGCATCATTTCGCGCATCGGGTTTACTTATGGGAGATTCAGGGCCAAAATAAAATTTCCCGAAACACTCAGTAAAGATCACGTATGGAACGGCATCACGAACGCCTTCTGGCTGATGGCACAGGACGTGAACCTGAACTGGAACATGCGAAGGGCCTGCGAATCCAACATCGCTTATATTCCTAAGCAGGAGGCCGATGTTGAAGAATCACTTTGGAAAAGCAAAAAGCAGATCACATATTCGGAGATAGATTTTGAGATCCTGAAAGAATCCGAATTCTGGCCCAAAACATCTTACCAGATCAGTAATGTACCTTATCAAACGGATGATTGCGCCAATAACCAGGATATTATGGTTACCTGTACCAATTGGGATATGGCTTGCCATCAACCCGAATTCTATAATATCGGCGCCGTGGAACACAAGATCGATGGTGCTAAATATATCCACCACCGCTGGAACCAATGGTACAAAGCACTTACCACTAAAGTAAAAGCCAGTCACGATGAACTTTTTAAAGCACCCTATTATTATTATGAGGTTGAATGGTGGCCCGAGAAGATCATCTGGCGGATAGGCCCCGAGAAAGACAAAATGCGTACGATCTGTGTAATGGACAAGAACGTTTCGGCCGTTCCCAACAACCAGATGCTGATGATCATTACCCAGGAGTGGCATAACCAGGAATGGTGGCCTACCGCACCCTATAAGCAAAATTTCATACCTTTCCCTAAGAATGACATCATTGGTAAAGTTTTAGAATTAGAAATAGAATAAAATATGGTATTCAGCAGTGTAATATTCCTTGTTTATTTTCTGCCCATCTTCCTGGCAGTATATTTTTTGACGCCCCGAGTGGCAAAGAATTACGTGTTGCTTGCGGCAAGTATATTCTTTTATGCCTGGGGCGCCCCGCGTTTTATCTTCGCGATCCTGGCTACCACCACTGTGGATTTTTATTTTGTGAAGCTTTTGCATAACGCACAAACTGAGCAAAAAAGAAAACTTTTCCTGGTTCTGTCGCTTTGTCTCAACGTGGGGATGCTGTTCTATTTCAAATATTGCAATTTCTTCATTGAGAACTTTAATGACCTACTCGGATCTTTCGGCGCCAAAGAGGTAGAATGGACAAAGGTGATCCTTCCCATCGGTATCTCTTTCTATACTTTCGAAAGTCTTACCTACGTGATCGATGTTTATAGGCGCGTTCACAAACCGCTTGATAATTTTATGCAGTATCAATTGTACATCATTCTTTTCCCAAAACTCATCGCGGGCCCCATCATCCGGTACCACGAGATCTCTGATCAGATCGCCGACCGCAGCGCAAACGATACGGTTGACAATAAGCTTACCGGCTTTTTCCGTTTTGTAATTGGGCTTTCCAAAAAAGTACTTATTGCCAATACCATGGCCGCCAAAGCCGATGAGATCTTCGCCATTCCGGGCGCCGAGCTCACAACCGTTACAGCATGGATCGGAATGCTTGCCTATACCTTCCAGATCTATTTCGATTTTTCCGGGTATAGCGACATGGCCATAGGATTAGGGAAAATGCTCGGCTTTAAATTTCCCGAGAACTTCAATAATCCCTATACCTCACAAAGTGTCACAGAATTCTGGCGCCGTTGGCATATGACATTGGGAAGCTGGATGAAGAATTATCTTTACATTCCTTTAGGCGGCAACCAGGTCAACAACAAGGCGCGTCTTTATTTCAATTTATGGCTGGTATTCCTTGCCTCTGGTTTCTGGCACGGGGCCGCGTGGACCTTCATCATCTGGGGTATCTATCACGGACTTTTCCTTGTGATCGAAAGAATGTTCCTGCTCAAAGTATTTGAAAGGATCGGGAAGATCCCTTCTACCCTTATCACTTTTGTGATCGTGGCCATCGGCTGGGTTTTCTTCCGCGCTGATACAACTGCGCAGGCGCTTGAATTCACCGGCAAACTTTTTTCATTCGATCTGCCGGCCGAAAGTTATTACCTGGATACAGAATTTAAATTCTATTTCATGTTAGCCGTGCTCTTCTCTTTCTTTGCCAGCTTTAAGATGGGGCAGCGCATACAGGACCGTATCTACTTTTCGAATTACACTACAGAGGGATATGGGGCTGCTACCGTGCTTTTCTGCATCCTCTTCACACTTTCATTGGCGGCGATCACCTCTTCGGGCTTTAATCCATTTATTTATTTCAGGTTCTAATAATGAAGAACGATTACCCGAAAATAAATTTCTTCCTCCTGGTAAGCATCCTGCTTTTCCTTTTCATACCGCTTTTCCAGAATACATTCCATCTCAAAAAATGGGTAAAGCCTCTTAAAGGCGCTTATGTTACTGAAAAAGATACTTCATTCAAATGGCCCATGTGGTTCAATGAGACCTACCAGAAACAAAAAGATCTTTTCTTTAATCAAAACTTTGGGTTGCGCAATTACTATGTCATGTTGCATAACCAGATAGATTACACTTTATTTAAAAAGATAAATGCAGAACATGTTGTGGTTGGTAAAGCGGGGATTTTCTTTGAGGATAATTACATCGACGCCTATAATGGCAAAAATTTTGTTGGAAAGCAGAAATTAGAGGATCTGGCTTCCAAATTAAAACAGGCGCAGGAAATATTAAAAAGTAACGGCGTTGATCTGGAGATCCTTTTTATTCCCGGCAAAGCCTCCTATTTCTCCGAATACATTCCGGATGCATATAAAGTAAAACGCTCTACCACCAATTACGAATACCTTCTGAGTTGTGCAAAAAAACAGAATATCGATCTCATTGACTTCAACGCCTGGTTCCTGCAAATGAAACCCACTTCGGTATATGATCTCTATCCATCGGGCGGCATCCACTGGAGCAATTACGGAGCCACTTTGGCGATGGATTCTTTACGAAAACATATAGAAAAAAATACAGGAATGTCGATGCGCGAATTCAAGATCACGAAGGTGAATATAAGCGATAATCTTCAGAACCCCGATAATGATATTGCAGACGCGCTTAATCTTTGTAAAGATGTTCAACCTCTCGCTATGCCTTATCCTGAATATAGGTGGCTGGAAAAACCCGGAGAGATCAAGCCACAGGCCTTATTTGTGGGCGATAGCTACTTCTGGAATTGGTATTACCAGGGTTATGTAAACAACCTGTTTGCCAATGCGCGCTTCTGGTATTACAATCAAACAGTTTATCCTGAAGATCAGCCGGTACGCGATGTAAAAGTGTTATCCTTCAAAGAAGAGGTCTCCAGGAACGCCGTAGTAGTGCTGATGGCCACCGAAAGCAACATACATGATATCGGCTGGGGTTTTGCCGACCAGGTTATTGCCAATTTTAAAAAGAAAGAGCTTGGATCGTCGGAAAAAGAGATATCGGTTAATCTTTACTGGCGCAAGCAGGTATACCTGCGGTATTTTGCCAATGAGATCATGCACACTCCCGATTGGATCGCGTCGGTAACCGAAAAGGCAAAAACGAAGAACGTGCCGGTAGAGGCCATGATCCAGATGGATGCCGATTACCTGTATGAGACAGAATACAACACCTCAGAAGTATTGAACTATACGGAGAAAGCCAAAGTACGTATTAAAAAAGATGAAAAGTGGATGATGTCTATACTTCAAAAAGCCAAAGAAAAGAACATTCCGGTGGAAGAAATGCTTGAACTCGATGCCAAGTATGTATATGATACCGAGGTGAAGGGAATTAAGAAATAATGCGAAATACCGCCAAGTACATATGGCTGATTGTAATTATCTGCTTTTTGTTGCTACACCTTGCGCAGGATATATTTCGTTTTGAAAAAGACCTGAGACCTCTTGATGGCGCTATTGTGAAAAAAGAATCGCCTGTATTTACTTTTGAAAAATGGTTCAGCGGAGAATACCAGGAAGCTGCCGACGCTTACCTGAACGACGAATTTGGGTTCCGGAATAATTATGTGCGTATCAATAACCAGCTTGCCTTCTGGTTATTCAAAAAAGCAAAGGCCAACGATGTGATCATTGGAAAGGAAGATTATATTTATGAATCGGCCTATATCGACGCTCACTTCGGAAAGGATTTTATTGGCCAGGGGGGCATCAACGATACGATACAAATGATCAAATTTGTACAGGACACTTTTGCCAAATTAAATAAGACATTCTTTGTTGTGCTGGCACCCAGTAAGGCCGACTATTTTCCGGAATACATTCCCAATCACCTGGTAGTGAAGAAAGGCAGGACAAATTATGAAGCCTACACCGAAGGGTTTATTAAAGAAGGTATCAATTTCATCGATTTCAACGCCTTACTTCAACAAAAGAAAGCCGCATCTGTGTATCCTCTTTTTCCTCAGTATGGGATCCACTGGAGCAAATACTCGGCCTTTAAAGCAATTGATTCTATCGCCAGGTATGTGGAAAATAAGCGGGGCATCAACCTGCCGGATATCATACAAAAAAGAACTGTGTTCACAGATGAATTACGGGAGCCCGATTACGATCTTGTAAAAGGGATGAACCTGTTATGGAGACCGCCTACCTATAAAATGGCCTATGCAGATTTTGAAGTGGTGAACAAACCCGGGTGTGTGAAACCCACTTGCCTTGTGATAGCCGACAGTTATTGGTGGGACATTTATAACATGGAATTTTCCAATTCGCTCTTTACTAACGGAAGTTTCTGGTATTATAATGAAGTGATGTATCCCGACAGTTGGGAAGTAACGCACCTGGTGAAAGATGCCGACACCAGGCCATTGCTCGATCGCTTTGATGTGATCATTGTGATAGCCACCGAACCCAACCTGAAAAAACTGGGTTATGGATTTTTCTCAACCGTGAAGAATGCTTATGGAAACAGCTTGAAGGGAGTTGATTACAAGATACCCTATGTAAAGGAAATCATGCGGGGCAACAAGGACTGGATGAAGGAAGTGGCCAAAAAATCGAAAGAAAAAGGTATTTCAGTTGATTCGATGATGACAATTGACGCGCTCTGGTTCCTGACCCAGAACCCGGGCTTTAAGATAACGCCCACAAGGCGTGATTCTATAGCAGAGATCGCGGCAAGGATCAGGCAGAACCCTGACCAATTGAAAGAAGCACATGCTAAGGCTAAAGCAAGGGGCATTCCGGTTGATTCAATGATCAAACTTGACGCAGAGTGGATCTATGAATACAACAAACAAAACAAAAAATGAGAGGAAAAAGAAATATCCTTCGCTACATCCTGATCTTCGCGGGAGCTTTCTTCCTTCTCTTCCGTATCGCTTCAGAAGATACAGACACCTATAAGACCGGGCATTGGCATTCAACCCTCTTTGCCGATCCGGCGGGTTATTATGTTTACCTGCCGGCTACTTTTCAGTATTCTTATAAAGGAGATTTCCTGGATAAGGCTGATAGTATTACGGGAACCTGGAAGAAGGGAGACGATTTCCGGCTTGGCCCGGATAAACAGGTTATTACCAAGTACACTTATGGGGTGGCTCTTTTAGAGAGTCCGTTCTATCTCGGGGCGTTAGCCTACAGCAAGATATTTGGAATAGAGAATACCGGTTTTTCTTATATCAACCAGGTTGCTGTAACTGTAGCAGGCGTCTTTTATGCCGTGCTAGGCCTTATGCTGTTATTCCTCTTCTTAAGAAACTACTTCAGCGCCGGCATTTCTTTCCTAAGCGTACTGATCATTTTCTGGGCCACCAATACGCTGTATTACGCCACTATACTTCCGGGCATGTCTCACATCTATCTTTTTTTCCTCTTCAATCTGGTGCTGTTCTGTTACAAAAGATTTTTGATGGAAGGTAGAAGGAAGGATCTTTGTATTTCTTTAGCTGCCTATTGCCTCATCATTCTGATAAGACCCGCGGATATTCTCTTTGGAATTGTTTTCCTTGTATTGGACACCGATAGTTTCAGGGAATTACCTGCACGCATAAAACTACTTGCTACTCTAAAGAACATCCTGCTTTTCATTGGTTTGCTGCTGCTTGTTTATGCTCCCCAGTTTGCTTATTGGAAATACACGTATGGATCCTTTTTGGCTGACACTTATAAAGGAGAAACCTTTGAGAATAAATGGAATCCGAAGATCCTGGAATTTCTTTTCGCTCCTCATAACGGTCTTTTTTCGTATAATCCCATTTATTTGCTGATCTTTATTTTGCTGGGCGTTTACCTGAAAAGAATGCGGGCCTTCTTCACGGGTATAATTGTGATGATGGTGTTGCTTTTTTATGTTTGTTCAGCCTGGTATCTGTACTTCTTTGGCTGCAGCTTCGGAAGCCGTAATATCGTAGAATATTCGGGGCTTTTGGCTATGCCTTTGGGGATCTGGTTCACCCGGCTGGCAGATCAAAAACACAAGATACGGATCGCCTTAGCTACCGTACTTATCTGCATTTTCGGTTATGTGAATTTAAAACTGATGTGCAGCTATGAGCTTTGCTTTTGGGGAAATGGTGATTGGGCCTGGAGAGAATACAAATATTTATTGTGGCATGAAAAAGAAACACGCGTATTCGATCCCGAAAGATCACAGGAAGGGAAAATGGTTTGGGTGAACAATGAAAAAGCTTATGACCTGGTGCCTTCTGAAAACCTAAGTGATGGCATAAGCTTCTACCAGGAAGACTTTACCTGCGGATACAAAAAAAAGGCCTTTATAACTGTAGATGCAATGAGTTGCGAAGCGCAGGATTCTGCATTCCTTGTATGCAACGTGTACGAGGGAGATAGTCTTGTACTATCAAAAAAAGAAATGGTGCGCACTTCAAAAAATGGCTGGAAGGGTGCTGCTATTTGGACACCTCTTCCCTGGGATACGGAAAAAAATCAATGGGTTCGTATCTATATAGAAAATCCCTGGAGAAAGCACCTGTACTTTAAGAACCTGAAGGCAGTACTGGAATAGCATTCCGGCTTCTTGGATGTCAGATATCCTAAATTGGGCGATTTAGCATTTCGAATGTGTTAAATTTTTATTATATTCGGTGCACCTTGCCTTGGAACTCTGAGACGTATGAAACCTTCTGAAGAATTACATCAGTTAATTCATAGCCTCAGTATGTCGGAAAAGCGGTATTTCAAGATCCACTCTTCCAGGCATACGATAGGCGAAACGAATAACTACACCCGCCTCTTTGATGCTATCGAGGCTCAAGCCGCTTACGACGAAGCGGAGGTAAAACGGCTTTTTGAGAGCGAGACTTTCATTAAGCACCTGCCTTCCGAAAAGCACTATCTCTACAATCATATCCTGGAAAGCCTCAACTCCTTTAATAAGGAAAAAACCTTTCTGGCACGCTATGCCTCTATTCTTACTTCTATAGAGATACTTTATAACCGGGGGCTTTTTGGGCATTGTAAAAAACTGATCCGTAAGGCAAAGACCGAAGCCTACAGCTTAGAGAAATTCTCTATACTCCTGATACTTATTCATTGGGAGACGATCCTTTTCATCAATGATGAGGACGACCGGAACCTTTCGAAGAACATTCATGAAGAACTACGATTACTTGATGCGCTGAAGATCCAGACGATCCTCATGCAAGTGGCTTTTGATCTGCAGATACATATCGATAAGGGTAAGGCCGGCGAAAAATACATAAAGACCTGCAAGAAGGAATTAAAGAGCATTTTTCCACCGAAACAGGAGATAAATAGCTTCTGGTCTAAATACTATTACTACTCGGCGATGGCGCTTATCTATACCATTGAGAATGATAATACCGAGCGCTACCGCTGTTACAAAGAGATCAAGAACATCATGGATAAATCGCCGCAGTTCATTAAAGACCTTCCGGCGATCTATCACCTGAACTATAATAACCTGGTTAACATCATGCTCTTTTTGAAAAAATACAGCGAAACAGAAACGCTGCTAAAAGAGCAAAGGACCTTCCTGCCCACGTACGGAATAAAGAACCCAACCTTTCTTAACCGGGTATTCATAAATACATACGAAAGCGAATTTTACCTGTATTACAAGACCGGCCAGCACGAAAAGGCCGCCACCGTAGCTGCCGAGATGGAATCTGATTTGAAAAAGATCGATCTTACTTTTGGCCCTATACTTTTCGACCTTTTTTATTTTATGGCCATCACCGCTTTGATGGTGAAGAACTATAAAGGGGCAACCCGTTGGCTCAACCGCATCCTGAACGCAGAGCGGGAAATAAATTACCGTAAAGAGTTACAGATCAACGCACGCATGCTTTATCTTGTGATACTGAACGAAACGGATGACGTACTGTTCGAGAATCGCATGCAGGCCACACGACGCTTTATGGCCCAGGAAAGCTCTTTTAAAAAGCAGGCTAAGATACTTGAAGGCATAGCGCTGGCGGGTGAAGACACTACGCTTGCTAAAAATAAAGCAGCGCTCAAACAGATCGTTGCGCAGTTAAAAAAAGAACACCAGGTGGCCGGGGAGGAATTGCTCAACAAGAACTTCGATTTCGTAGAATGGCTGGAGAATAAAGCCGGTTAAACCTAATTGGTTGGGAAAGGATTGAAGTAAACCGCGTTTGATTTAGCAGGCCCGAAAAGATAATGCTCCGTATTGCTTACTTTGCGGATAAAAAAGATACCGTTATATATATCCGCCAGCTTCCTCTTTTTCAATAAAAGTTTTTTCATGTTATCAAAACCGCGGTACCCCACTTCGTAAACACGCTGAGAGCTCAAAAGCCAGTGAGCCGTCTTTTCGTCAAGCCCCGCTCCATCCATTGCAATAAAACCGGTCTTAATGCCCGTAGCCGAGAGGAGATCAGAAAAAGAACCTTCAGGTGCCGGATCAAAAGAAAAAATGCCTGCCTCCAGCGAAGGGCATTTATATTGCTTTGTTCCTGTGTACTCTCCCTCGTTAAAGACAAATCCCATAGAATAAATTTTCCCGCCTAATTCCTGTTTAAGCATCTTTCCCATAGAGGGCAGGCTGCCGCCGGATGCCACATGCTCGTTATGCGCCCAAAGCATCATCGACACACCGGGATTCATTTCTTTCATCCAGAGCACATTTTTGCTCATGTAAGGATCCCGTTTAAAAAAATCCACATCTCCGCTTTTATAGGCATCTATATATTGCAGAAGACACTCCAACAAATGGTCTGCTTCTGTCCAACGATTCGCGCTTTCTGTCATTTCATATTTTTCGCGCTTATTCCTAAGTGTTTCGCGGATCGAATTGATAGAAGCCGTATTTTCGGCGATCTCTTTATCACTGATCTTTTTCTTGGGATACGTAACTTCATCGAATTTTTTAAGGAAAGGGCTTATTTGGGAAAGATAAACCGAATCGGTCTTCTCGAAATAGCGGGTAAGAAGTTTTACCGCATGGTGCGGCCCATGAAAATCAAATCCATAAAAGATGATCTTTTCACTATGGCCGGGATCAGCATTATATTCCTTCATCCATTCAATAAGATCTTTCATTTCACGCGTGCGCCACATGAACGACATCTTCATTACCACTTCCGTAGCTTTAAGTTCACTACGACCTTGTATATAATCATTTACCAGGATGCCCGCCGCGTAACTTTCTTCCAACCCGAAGATGCGTGCCTTACCGTTCTCGCAAAGCGTACGGAACAATCTGTGTTTCATCGTAAAAAATTCTTTGGAACCGTGCGTTGCCTCTCCAACCGAGATCACTTCCTTTTCCTTAAGTAGGTCGACAAGAAAAAGAAGATCTGAATTATTCGTACCCGGTTCTGTTGAAAGAATGGGCTGCATTTTATTTTTAAGTTGCTTTATTTTTAATGAATCTCCGCCACCCGCTATCATACTAAACGGCATGAGAAAGAAAAGGATGTATTTTATTTTATCTATGCGGATAAATTAAAACGTTTAGTGAGAGAACCTATTGTATGCAAATTACGATTTTAGCCGCAATTCTGAAAGGCTTTTAACAAATGTTTTGAACCCGGCATCGCAAACCCGCTGATTTCTGCCATAAAATGCCTGTTACCTTATTTTGTTCTAACAGCCGAAATAAAAAAGCGTGGAAATATTTCCACGCTTTAATTTAGAAAGATCTGATCAGACTATTTAGAAACAATGATCTTTTTTGTTTCGCTGAATTGGCCGGCACTTACCTGGAGGTAATATACACCTGCCGGGTAATTGGCTACGTCAAGTTTGAATTTCCCTGATTGCGCATTCACAGAAGAAGAATACACCGAAGCTCCTAAAGCGTTCACCAATTTAACATTTACCTTATCCGAGGTTTTCACCGGAAGTTCAACGATAACGGCTGATTGAGCAGGGTTTGGATAGAGTGAAAGTGATACCTGCCTTTCTACTTCATTTACGCTATTATAAAATGTTCCTTCCACATTCATACGTAGGGCAAAGGTCCTTTTAAAGTTAAAGGTTTCCGTTGGCGCCCAGGGCTGGCCTACAAATGTTACCCATCCGGCATTCGGACGGAAATTATAAGTAGTTGTTGCCAGCGACACATTACTTCCAAATTCATTTACGCCCACAAAATAGGTTCCGGGAGCAATAAAATAATGCCCTCCGATAAGTGGAAGCGTAAGTGTTACGCCATTCGTATCTGCCGCGGTGAATATATGTTTGGCCGTGCCTGCAAGGATCGCATTAGGTTGACCGGCAAAGCTGTAAATATCAACGCTTACGGAATCTCCCATCGTTGGGCCATTCAATGTGAAGGTTACGGAGCTGATCCTGTCATTTACTGTGGTTGTAAAGACCTGACCCAATGTTCCTCCGGTGCCGTTACCAATTCCAAGTGACCCACTATTTTGCCCCGTCTCGCGTGCAAAAACGGTATCCGTTACCACATAGTTGAACATCAATGTGTCGTTGCCATTTATCGTGTCGGCCTGCGAACCGGTTACCTGGCAATAGGCCGTAACATTAAAAGTATCCGTAACGCTGGCTGCGAGCCCCGGAGAAGTGGTTGCCGAAAATGTGCTTGCAGGAGCCAGGTTGCTAAAAGGACTTGAATTTGAATATACCGGTGAAGTACCTTGCTTTACATCAACAACCAGATTTCCTGAGGTAATTGTTGCAGAGCCGGTATTGGAGATTTTACCAATCCACGTAAGCGGGGTAGTATAGTGTGTTAAAGGAACCATCAGGTACGGAGAAACCGGTTTGATAGAATCGAGCGTGGCATCGAGCGGAGGAAGAATAAAATCGTTCAGCTCATACCCAAACAGCATGTTGTCAGGAGTTCCCTGGATCAATCCCACGATCGTGCGGGTTGTACTGTTAAGTTGATTAGTAATGAATAATCCACCGGCAAGACCGCTTGTAAGAGATGCACCCACATCCGTCATCACATCATGGATCACTCCGGTTGGTGTACCTGTAGGGAGTTGCAACCTTACGATCTGCGATTGGGAGGATCCTCCCTGGTCAAACACCCATAGGTAAGGTCCGCCCAGGGTCCAGTGGTCAATGGCCGAACCGTACATTCCTGTTAAACCATGAGTAACCGCCGGAATTGTATTCAGGGTAGCTCCTGTCATGCTTATTTCTGTGATCGCGGTGCTGAAATTGCCGATCCAGAAACCACCTGCTCCGCCATTGGAGGTAGAATCGTAAGTGATATGCCTAACAGCGGTTCCGCCGGCAACGGTTATACTACTTACGAGGGTACGGGTTGTAGGGTCAATCTTCTTAATGGAAGACGTATTGATTCCTGCGTAAACGAAACTGCCATCCCAAGTCATTCCACGGATGCCTGTAACAGTTGGGATCGTAAATGTGTCGATCACCGATCCGGTTGGAGTAAGACGGTACAGTGTGTCACTTCCCCAGCGTGATACCCAGAATTCTGTGCCGGTGTATACCACGCCCGCCATACCTGTACGGCCTACCGTATCGGTTGCGTTGTAATTGAACTGTATATCAAACAACGATTGTGGACTTGGCGGAGTAGGATTGGTTTTCTGGCTCCACAGGAAAGGGGCTGCATCAACAGAGTTTGAGGGCTGAATCAGACAGCTGCGTTTGTTTTGAGCACTTACCGTATAGCCAAAGACTAACAGCAAAAGATAGCAAAAGATAGATTTTTTAGTCATGTGAGAGTTTTTGTCAAAAATAGGACATTTTGTTAACTCGCCCTGTACTAATTTTCCCGGAATAGACTTCTTGCGGGGCACAGATCGAAATGATTTAACTTATTGATTATTAGCCGGAAATGTCAATCAAAAATAAAGAAAGGCAGGGATGGCCCTGCCTTTCTTATGGTGAGGTCCCGTCCGGATTCGAACCGGAGTAGCAGCTTTTGCAGAGCTGAGCCTAGCCGCTCGGCCACAGGACCCTAAATACGAAGCGCAAAGATACTCATTTAATATAAATCATAAAATACCCTCTCGAAGCACCGTTTTAGCTTGACCATAATTTTGTTATATTTGTTATACAAGCATCGCATGAAAACAGAAACCCTTGCCGTACACGATGTGTACCAATACATGAACGAAAGACGTATCATTATGTCTTTCCTGGGCGACTTCACCCACAAAGTGGTCACCTCCCTCCTATCTTCCGTAAAAAGGATCATCGACACATCCGACCTCGACTTCCAGATGAAAAAAAGGTTCTACGCGGTGGTAGTTGAATGCCTCGACAATATCAGCAGACATAATTTTGCGCTTGAGGGAGAACAGTTGCCGGCCAAGCACAGCGCTACCATTTTTACCATTTCAGAACACGACGATCATTTTACCATACAAACAGGAAACTACATCCACAACAAGGATGTACCTTCCTTATCTGAACGCCTCGACAAAGTAAATTCACTCGATCGCGAAAGCCTGAAAGCACTTTACAGGGAAAAAATGATGGAAAGCCCCGAGGGCGGTGGCGGTTTGGGTATCATCGATATGTCGATACGCACGGGCTGCAAGATAAGTTTCGACTTCAAGCCCATTAACGGCGATATTTCCTTTTTTGTTTTACAGACCATTCTCAGCAAGTAAGTTATGGACGCAATATTATTAGAGGCTACTCCCACGACCCCCAAGGTTATTATAGACCCGGTAAGTAATAAATTTGAGATCTCCGGCGAATCAAGGCCCGAGAATACAGCCAAGTTCTTCAACCCGATCGTAACCTGGTTCGACGGATATCGTTCTGTACTGTACTTTCAGAAGAATAGTTTCGGAAAATCGAAAAAAGTAAGTGTTGATTTTAAATTAGAGTATTTCAATTCTACCTCTGCCACATTCATTCTCGATATTTTTTATCAATTAGAAAAGATCCACAAGGAAGGTTACGAGGCCGAGATCATTTGGCATTACGACCAACGCGATACCGACATGAAGGAATCGGGTGAGGAATTTTCTAAATACGTGCCCTCGTTACCCGTAAAATACAGCGAGTTCTAGTTAATTTCTTTACTTCTGTGCATGAAGAAAATTGCCTGCATACTTTTTTTCTTCGGGCCTGCTTTGGGTTTTTGCCAGCTTAGGCATAAGCTCGATTCACTCCTTGTTATTTACAAAAAAAACTTGCCTGCAGATACCTCCTTAGCCAAACTCTACAACGAGATAGGTTACCAGCTCACCCGCATCCACCCCGACTCTTCGAAGCTGTTTACGGATAAGGGTATGGAGCTTTCTAAAAAACTTAATTTCAAAAAGGGCATCGGCGAAGCCTATAACAACCTGGGAATTAATTACTACATACGCGGACAATTTGAAGAGGCCGAAAAGGAATTCCTGGCATCCAAAAAAATTGCCGAGGAGATGAAGAACCTAAAGGCCATTACCAACCGGCAAAACAATTTAGGCATCATTTATTACACCCAGGGAAATTACACCAAAGCGCTCGAGTATCTCAATAGATCGCTGGTCACACAAACCGGCATGCATGATACCTTGGGGCTGGCTAATACCCAAAATACTATTGCTTCTGTATATATTCACCTGGCCGATTACGATAAAGCCCTTAAATGTTACCTGGAGGCTTTAAATCTTTTCGAAAAAGCAGGAGATAAAACAGGCATTTCGCAGGCCTATAACAACATTGGCATTGTTTATAATTCACTGGAGAACTTCGATAAGGCCATTGAGAATTACGAGGCTTCCGTAAAGATCTCGGAAGAGATCGGCGAAAAATTCAAACTGGCACCGGCATACAGTAATTTGGGTAAGGTTTACCAAAAGAAGGGGAATATTGAAAAAGCCACCTGGTATTTTACCGAAAGCCTGAAGCTGGCGCGCGAGATGAACAGCCCGCAGGGCATCGCTTATAACCTGAGTGACCTGGGTAGCATTGCCGAGGGAAAAAAGGATTATGCTGCGGCCTTAAAATACTATACCGAGGCCCTGCACATACATGAGAAGGACCAGGAACAATACAGCGTGTCGGGCACATTGATCCGTATTGGCTCATTGAAAATGCTGCAGGGAAATTTAGGTGAAGCGCAGGTTGACTTACAAAAGGCGCTTGACATTGCCAGCCAGATAAAAGCCAAAAGTACCTTGAGCGACTGCTACCAGAGCTTTGCCCAACTTTACAAAAAACAAAAGAACTTTAAAAAGGCCTTTGAGTTCCAGAACCTTTACGCCGTGCTACGCGATTCTATACTGGGAGAGGAAAAGAACAAAAGCATGGCCGAGATGCAAACGCGATTTGATACAGACAAGAAAGAAAGAGAGATCGCATTGCTTACCAAGAACAAGAGTATTGAAGAATTACAGTCCAGCAAGCAGCAGGCGGATATTAAAAAGCAGCGGGTGGCTATTTACTCCTCACTGGGAGGGATCACGCTGGCGCTTACTTTGGGTTTCTTTGTTTTAAAGGGCAACCGGGAGAAAAAGAAAGCGAATAATTTGCTGGAAGAAAAGAACGAGGCCATCCGCGCCCAAAAACAGGTGCTGGAAGAAAAGAATATACAGATAACCGACAGTATTGATTATGCTAAAAGTATACAGGAGGCCATTTTGCCTTCTATGGATATCTTTAAAGAGAAATTTAAAGATTCATTCATTCTCTTCAGGCCCAAAGACGTAGTGAGCGGGGATTTTTATTGGCTCTTCCCTACGCAAAAAGGAATCTTGGTGGCGGCTGTTGATTGTGTGGGTCACGGTGTACCGGGCGCCTTCATGGCCCTGCACAGTTATAATTTAATGGAACGCATTGCTAAGGAAAAACCCAACTTCTCCCCAGCCGAAATACTGGATGAGCTCAATAAAAAGATCTTAGAGTCGCTAAACCAGCAAAGCGAGAGCGGATCGGCCAAGCATGGCATGGACCTGGCGCTTTTAAAGCTGGAGGGAAATACAATTTCCTTTTCGGGTGCGCGCAATCCGGTAGTGATCGTGCATGGAGAAGAACTTAATGAAGTAAAGGCCGATCGTATGTATGTGGGCGGCGCGCAGGGCAATTTCACCAATAACCCCGTGCCGGCCGCTCCCGGAAGCATGCTTTATCTATTTACGGATGGTTACGCCGATCAGAAAGGCGGGCCACAAAACAAAAAGTTCTTTGCCGATCCTTTACGAAAACTTTTCAAAGAAATAGCGCATCTGCCTGCTGAAGAACAAAAAACGGCGCTGGAAAAAGCACACGATGAATGGAAAGGGAGCGGCGAGCAGTTAGATGACATTCTTGTTATAGGCATTCGCGTATGAGGAAATTTTTTTCATGTATTTTCAGCTTCCTCCTGAGCACCCAGGCATTTTCACAGGCGGGGGTCGATTCCTTGCTTTCCGTCTTAAAGGCATCAAAGGAAGATACCGTTAAAATAAATACACTCATTCTCATTGCCAATAAAGTTGGCAGCAATGATCCTGAAAAAGCATTAGGCTATGTACAGCAGGCCCTTTCCATTGTAAATACCGATACTGCTAAATACTACGAAAGCGGGTATGCCAAATATGCGGCTCAGTGTTATAGGGGATCGGGCGTAGCCAATTACTTCATGGGAAATTACGAAGAGGCGTTGCCCCAATTAAAAAAAGCGCTTCAGCTCTATGACGGTATTAAAAACAAAGGCGGGGCGGCCAATGCATTAGGATGGATAGGCAACACCTATTATAGTAAAGGTGATTTTACGCTGGCCCTCGACGCCATGTTGCGTTCTTTAAAACTTCACGAGGAAACCAATAACAAAACCGGGGTTGGGGGCGCTCTGAACGGGATAGCAAATATTTATCGCAGCCAGCGCAACCTGCAAAAAGCCCTGGAATATTACCACAAGTCGCTCGATATACGAATGGAATTGAAGGATACACTGCATGTAGCGTATACTTACAACAACATCGGGCTCGTATACCAGGAAGCCGACAGTTTGGATAAAGCACTGGCCTGCCACTTTAAATGCATGGCCATTGTAGAAAAATTCAACGATAAAAAAGGTATGGCCAATTCGTATGGCAATTTGGGCGAGGTTTACTCACAACAGGGGAAATTCAAAGAAGCTTTAGGGTTCTTGCTGAAGTCGCTACACATTTCGGAGGAGATCAGTGATAAAAATGGTATTTGCGCTTCGTATAATGATATTGGCAAAACCTACAACAAGTTAAAGGATCATCGCAGCGCCGTTGAGTTCTTTGGTAAAGCCGTGCAGGTAGGAAAAGAGATCGGCGACAAAGATGCATTAAAGGACTCTTACCTGGGCCTGGCCATGGCCTATAAAGCACTGGATGATTACGCAAACGCACTGGACAATTACGAAATGTATGCTTCGTATAAAGACTCGCTGGCCAACGAGGGCAACCTGCGCAACCTGGAAGAGATGCAAACACGTTTTGAGACGGAGAAGAAAGAAAAAGAGATCGAGTTGCTGCAAAAGGACAGGAATATCCGAGAACTGCAGATCAGCGAGCAGGAAGCCAATATACACCGTCAGCGTATCATTATTTATTCTGTGATAGGCGGATTGCTGCTTGTTCTCGCTTTGGTATTTATGATCTGGAAAAGTTACCGGGAGAAAAAAAGGATCAACCTGGGCCTGGAACGAAAGAACATCGAGATAAACATCCAGAAGAACCAGATCGAGGAAAAGAACATTTTAATAACAGACAGTATCGATTACGCCCGCAACATTCAAAATGCCATTTTGCCTACAGAAGCATCGATTGAGAGACATTTACCCGGCACCTTCATTCTTTTTAAACCCAAGGATATCGTTAGCGGCGATTTTTACTGGATGAACACCTCCGTGGAAGACAGGGTGCTGTTTGCTGCCATAGATTGCACAGGCCATGGTGTGCCCGGGGCTTTTATGAGCGTAATGGCTTACAACATGCTGGAGAATATTGTTTCCGAAAAAAGGTTATCGCAACCTTCACTGATCCTGGATGAGTTGAACAAAGCCGTATTGGAAACCCTGCACCAGGATTCGGAAGGGGCTTCGGCTAAATTCGGAATGGATATTTCTCTGTTTGCCGTAAACAAACAACGCAGCCACCTGCAATTTGCCGGAGCGCATAATCCTTTACTACTGGTATCGGCAAATGGAGAGATAAAAGAAATAAAAGCAGACCGCACCACCATCGGTATGGCGCAGGAAAAATTCAGCGATCACCGGATCGATCTTTCAAAAGGCGATATGCTCTATATGTTCACAGATGGCTACCCCGACCAGAGAGGCGGGCCACAGAATAAAAAGTTCTTTGCCTCCGAGTTCAAAAAACTCCTTGGCGAAATCGCAGGCAAAGAAACAGCCGCTCAAAAAACCGCTTTATTGAACACATTTGAGAACTGGAAAGGCATGAACGAACAAATAGACGATATTTTGGTAAGCGGCATTCGTATATGATAAAACGCCTGGTGATCTTACTGCTCTTTTGTTTCCGGGTTGCTCACGCCCAAGACCCTGATTCTTTATTGAAAGCGGCAGAGGGCCACGCCCACGATACCGGTTACGTGATGATACTTACAAGAGCGGCCAATCGGTGCGACGATGCCGGCCTGTATGATAAAGCCATTGCTTTATGTGAGCAGGCAGTAAAGCTCTCGGATTCGTTGCGCTTTCCGTTTGGAAAACAAGCCGCGCTAAATCGCATGGGCAATTGCTATATCGACAAGGGCAATGTGAAGAAAGCGCTTGAGTGCCATTTGCAGGTATTGAAATTAAGGGAAAGCCTGGGTCTGCAGAATGGCGTTGGTTATACCTTGCTTAATCTGGGAAATATTTATTTCAGACTGGGTGAAGAAGAGAACTCCCTGAAAAGTTATTCAGAGGCTCTACGCCTCTTGGAACTTTCGGGCGATTCTATGGGTGTAGCTACCTGTCTTGCAAATATGGGTTCCATCTACAGCAATCTGCAACAACCCGAAAAAGCCGAACAACATTACCTGAAAGCCCTGGCCATCCGAAAACGACAGGGAAATACAGATGGCATAGCCGAGATCTATTCAAACCTCAGCATCGTATTCATGGATGCAAAAAAGTACAAACAGGCACTGGCTTACGCTTTTAAAACACTGGATCTATACGGCGAGTCGGGCAACCAATTGGGCAAAGCCATTTCATACAGTAATATCGGCGATATATTCGAACACATGAACGAGTATAATAACGCCATCAAATACCAGCTCATAGCCGCGGAGATGGGCAGGAAAATGAAAAGTCAGTATATGCAGCAGATCTGTTACCAGTTGTTAGCCGTTGCTTACCAGAAGAAAAAGGATTACGGGAACGCCTTGCTATATGCTGAATTGTATTCACAAACCACTGATTCGATGATGAACTCGGAGAACAGCAAGCTAATTGCCGAGATGCAAACAAAGTTTGAAACGGAGAAAAAAGAAAAGGAGATCGAGTTGCTGCAGAAGGACAAGAACATCCGTGAGTTACAGATCAGCGAGCAGGATGCGAATATACACCGTCAAAGGATCATCATCTACTCCGTGGTAGGCGGCTTGATACTTGTGTTGGTGCTTGTTCTCATGATCTTTAAGAGTTACCGAGAAAAGAAAAAGATAAACGCCGGACTTGAAATAAAAAACGTGGAGATAGGAAGACAAAAAGATCTCATTGCTGAAAAAAATGTGCTTATTACCGACAGCATTGAGTATGCCAGAAATATTCAGGGAGCTATTTTGCCTTCGCACGAAAGTATAAATAAGAACTTCCCCGGTTCGTTCATCCTGTTCATGCCCAAGGACATCGTAAGTGGTGATCTTTACTGGATGGCCCCGATCGGGGATACCGTTTTCTTTGCGGCAATAGATTGTACCGGGCACGGCGTGCCCGGCGCTTTTATGAGCGTAATGGCATACAATATGCTGGAGAATATTGTAAAAGGAAAGAAGATCCTTGAACCCGCACATATACTTGACGAACTGAATAAAACAGTTGTAGAAACCCTGCACCAGGAATCGGAAACAGTTTCTGCCAAGTTTGGGATGGACATTTCACTGGTAGCTTTCAACCGGAAAAAGAAAAAAATTGAGTTTGCCGGCGCACATAATTCCCTTCTTGTAGTATCCAACGACGGACTCCGCGAATACAAGGCCGATAACGCCACCATAGGCATGGCGCGGAATAAATTCACCGGCCACCAGGTGGAAATGAACACCGGCGACATGCTTTACCTATACACCGATGGGTATGCCGATCAAAAAGGTGGGCCGGAGAATAAAAAACTTTACGCTAACGAATTTCGTAAACTGATCATGTCTGCTGCCGCTAAGGATACTGCCACACAAAAAGATTTCATGCACAAAAGTCTATCTGACTGGAAACAGAATAACGAACAGATAGATGATATTCTTGTTGTTGGAATACGCGTTTAAGTTATTTCACGTTTTTGCCGAATTCCATGAGGCACTTAGGACAAAGGCAATCCTCAAATTTCTTTTTTAATTGTTCCAGGGCTGGCTCGTCCAAAGAAATTTCCCGGCACCAGCATTCCGAGGTTTCAGCGCCGCAAGTAAATTCTACGGAACACCTTGAGCATTTTTTTGTCGCCATCCTATTCGATCTCTACGAATACTTTCTCTACGTTCCCATTCATGGGCGGACTTAATTTGGTTAGTCTTACCCTCACTTTGGTCACCGTGGGAAAGGAAGAGATGATGTTTTTATGAATGCGTGTGGCAACCAGCTCGATCAATTTCGCCCGAATGGCCATTTCCTTCTTCGCTATTTCATAGACAGCGCAATAATCCACAGTTTGAGCGAGGTCATCGCCTTGAGCGGCCCCCGTAAAGTCTGTTTCCATATAAATATCTACTATGTAATTGCCTCCTATTTTGGCTTCTTCATCCAGGCAGCCGTGATAGGCGTATAGTTTGATCCCTTCTATGGCTATGCGGTTCAACATGCAGCAAAGCTATTACGAATAGATGGCTTAACAAAGCGAATAATCGTAAAAGACGGGCAAATAATACTTAGCCGCCAAAGAATCTGCATTTTATTCCTACTTTTGCATTGGTATATGGCTGGTTCAAAAAATTCTCCCGGAAACAATAAAAAGTACGTTCTCATTACCTGGGGCCTCGTATTTGCCCCGGTGATATTCCTTTTTCTATTATTCACGCTCACTTCCTGCGAACTTTTTGGTGAATTACCCGAGGTAGAAGAACTACAGAATCCAAAGAACAACCTTGCCTCTATCGTGTACAGCAGCGACGGCAGGATCTTAGGGAAATTCTATAAGGAGAATCGCATCAATTGTACCTTCAAAGAACTTAGTCCTAACCTGGTGCACGCCCTGATCGCTACCGAAGACGCGCGTTTTTACGAGCACAGCGGCGTTGACCTGAAAGCGCTTTTCCGTTCGGTAAGTGGATTGCTTACCGGGAATATGAATGCAGGCGGAGGAAGTACGATCACGCAGCAGCTCTCCAAGATGCAATTTTCCGAAAAGCCGAAAAACAAAGTGGAGCGTATCATGCAAAAACTTAAAGAATGGATCATCGCCATTAAGTTGGAGCGACTTTATACAAAAGAGGAGATCATGACCATGTACCTGAACAAATTCGACTTTTTGAATTTGGCGGTTGGAGTGAAATCCGCTTCGCAGATCTATTTTAATACCACCCCCGATAAACTCAATTTGCCACAGGCCGCTATGCTGGTGGGAATGGCAAAAAATCCTTCTTTGTTCAACCCGCGCCGCTTTGAAGAACGTACACAAAAGCGCCGTAATGTAGTGCTTTCTCAAATGAAAAAATACGGGTATATCACCGATGCAAAGTTTGATTCCTTAAAAGTTACGCCACTAAACCTTGATTTTAAATCCGAAGACCATAATGAAGGTCTGGCGACTTATTTCCGCGAATATCTGCGTGATAATTTCCTGAAAGAATGGTGCAGTACACACAAAAAAGAGAACGGAAAACCCTATGACATTTACCGCGACGGGCTGAGGATCTACACCACCGTCGATTCACGTATGCAGCAATATGCCGAAGAAGCTGCGATCGAGCAAATGAAATTCCTGCAGGGGAAATTCTTCAAGGAGAAAAAGAAAAATTTTCCTTTCGCATGGAATGTGAGCAAGGATGAGATCAAGAACATCATGAACTCTTCCATGCACCGTAGCGATCGATACAAGGCTTTAAAAGCGGCCGGCAAGTCGGAAGATGAGATCGCCAAAATTTTCAATACACCCATAAAAATGCGTGTGTTCAGCTGGCGCGGCGAGATCGATACCACGCTTTCTCCCTATGATTCTATCCGCTATTACAAAAGCTTCTTACAGTGTGGTTTTATGGCTATGGAACCGCAAACCGGTTATATCAAAGCCTGGGTGGGCGGCATCAACCACGAACATTTTAAATATGATCACGTAAAGGTGGGGCGCAGGCAGGTGGGTTCAACTTTCAAGCCTTTTGTTTACGCGCTGGCCATACAGGAAGGATATTCGCCCTGCTACCAGATCCCGAATGTAAGGACCTGCATCACTACAGAAGATGGCAAAGAATGGTGCCCCGATAACTCGGCCGGCGAGGAAAAATTTGAAGGCAAACCCCAAACACTGAAACTTGCCCTGGCGATGTCGATCAATTATATCAGTGCTGCACTAATGAAAAAATTTGGTCCGCGCGCTGTGGTAAATCTTGCGCGCCGCATGGGAGTTACAGCGCCGCTCGAACCGGTTCCGGCGCTTTGTCTTGGCGTGGCTGATATTTCGGTTTATGAGATGGTAGGGGCTAATTCAACTTTTGCCAACCAGGGAACCTATGTACAACCCATTTTTGTGACACGCATAGAAGACAAGAACGGCAAAGTGTTGGAAGAATTTGTGCCGAATACCGATGAAGTTGTCAATGAGGAAAAAGCGTACGTAATGTGCGAGCTGATGAAAGGCGTTGTGCTTTACGGAACAGGCGGGGAATTGCGTTACAAATACAAGCTCACCAATCCAATTGCCGGTAAAACCGGTACTACACAGAACAACAGCGACGGTTGGTTCATTGGAATGACGCCCGACCTGGTTGCAGGATGTTGGGTAGGCGGTGAGGACCGCAGCGTTCACTTTAACACGATGGAGTATGGACAAGGCGCCCGCATGGCCCTGCCGGTTTGGGGTAAATTCTTTACAAAGGTTTATGCCGATAAGACCCTCAAGATCTCAAAAGACGACTTTTTCCGCCCCGCCCATATGAGCGAAATAGAGCTCGACTGCAGCAAATATGACAAAGAAAATCAGCAGATTATAGACGATTTGTCGGGCGAGAAAGACCCCTTTGACCAGTAGGG
>JANWKZ010000199.1 GCA_025451115.1 Bacteroidia bacterium
ATGGGCGATCTCGTGTACGAGCGTAATGAAGAATGCATACTTATTTAAATTGTGGTTAACGGTGATCTCGTGGTTCTTTCCTTTCTGAGGAGCGCGATAGTCACCTAGTTTACTGTTGCGTTCGCGCTTTATCTTTAGCTTAAAATCATATTCCACCACCCAGCGTGCGATCTGTGGCACGGCCGGCTCGGGAATGTATTTAGCTAAAAGGGTGCTGTTGCGTTCTAACTGTGTCACTTTGCAAAGGTAGCCAGCTTAAGAACAGTTTTTTTTTCATTTGTCAACAGGCTTTAAACATAGATGAAAGATCCTTCTTTCTCCCGGCGGACTCACCCTCTTATCCCTCTCTGCCGGCAGAGAGGGACGATCGATCACGGTAAATGATAAAGTACGATCATCTTAATTATATTTATGGGATCTAAGCTGAAATGTATTGGCTGTTCCTCCTCTCTACTGGTAGAGAGGAGGTGTCTCGGCTAGCCGAGACGGAGGTGAGTCAGCTTTTTGCGAAGCCGCGCAGCTTTTTCTATATTTGGGATATGAACATCGAAGAACTCCGCGAATACTGCCTCTCCAAGCCTTTTACGGAAGATACTTTCCCTTTTGATGAAACTACTTTGGTTATGAAAGTGCTTGGAAAGATGTTCCTGCTGGTGGACATCAACGAAAAACCCGTGGCCTTCAATGTTAAATGCGACCCCGAAAAAGCCATCGAACTGCGCGAAAAATACAGCTTTGTAGAACCGGGCTTCCACATGAGCAAGACCCACTGGAACACGGTGACCTGCGAAAGCGGCGTCAATAAAAAATTACTGAAGGAGTGGATCGATCATTCCTATGAAATGGTGGTGAAGGGAATGCCGAAAAAGGACCGGGAAAAAGTACTAAAGAAGAGTAAATAAAAAAGGAGTCCGAAGACTCCTTTTTCAATTGACGGGGGCCTTTTTAACTGCCCATCCACTTATTACATTTAGAACAATTATCTTTTTTGCTTCCAAAGCTACAGTCGCTGCAAAGCTGTGCGTTAACGCCGCTGCTGCCTACCCACTTATTGCATTTCACGCAATTGTCTTTTTTGCTGCCAAAACCGCAGTCGCCACACAGGTAAGCCTGGCTTTTGCTGCTGCCCATCCATTTGTTGCATTTGGCGCAATTGTCTTTTTTGCTGCCAAAGCCGCAATCGCTGCAAAGCTGCGCTTTCACGCGGGTGCAGGTAGCTGATTTAGCCGGTGTGAATCCTTTTCCTTCGGGTTCACCGTGTTTTGTGTTCATTGAGAAAGCGGAAACGAAAAGCAGGCACAGAATGCTTGCTGCTACTAATTTGATGGTTTTCATAGATAGAATTTTTTGGTTATTGGTATACCAAATGTATAAAATTTAGCGACAATAAAAAGCCCGCTGTAAAAATTGTTTATTCTTCCTTAAAAGGGTTCCTGGGGATCCATTCCGTAGGTTGCAGGAAGCTGATAAAAGGTTTTAGGATGACCTTGCTGACCGTATTCTGTGGCTTAATGTAACAAACCAGGTCCTGCGCCTTAGCGCCTACAGTACTCTTGATCTCAGAGGCAGTGCGGCCTAAATTCAGGGTTTTTTTGCCCGATTCTATGGAAAGAGCGATGAAATGGTAAAGAATGTTCTGATAGAGATCGTATTCTTTATTGATCGAATAATCGAAGCCAATATAATGCGCCTCCAGCTCATCTTCCAGGAAGTAACCTGAATCGAAAGCTACTAATTGATCGTTCAGGAAATAGCCGGTAATGAAGAACACATCCGCGAAGTGCTTCTTCATTTCGTAGAAATACTCTTCCGATAATTTTACCAGTTTGAACTTGGCGTTCGAGAAAACGTTGTCGTATAATTTATAGATCTGCTTGTTGAACTTTTTTACTTCCTCCACCGTAAGGTCGCGTTTTTCAACAGCAACGCTCGACTTAAAAATGCTCTTTGCGCGGTTACGGTATTTTTTGGAGAAAGTCGCAACATATTCGTTCACGTTCTTGAGACTTTGCGGTATCTCCACGATCATATTGGGTTCTACGGTGAACAGGATGAATTTGTCTTCTTCAAGCAATTTCGCCTTTGGAAGTGATTTAGCGTAAAAATCTTTCACCAGCGTGGCTGAAATGGTGCCCCGGAGTTTTTCTTCTTTGGAAATGATCTCCGTTACTTTTTGTAAAAGGTAAAAAGCTTCCTCTCTTTTGATCTCGTCATAAACAAAGCCATGCTCCCCGCTCACAAAATTATTGCCGCATGTTACTAAGCGCATGATCACCTCGTCTTTGTATTTGCTGATGTACTTGTCGAACAATTTCAATCGTTTCGACTGCAGATCGGAGATCTGCGCCGCTACCAGGTCGCCAAAAACGTGCGCTGTGAAATCGATCACCTGGAAATACACCGCGAAAACGGGCTGTTTCTTTTTGTAGACGATCACATAGCGCATGGAGATATGCGGTTTGTGCAATCGTTCAAGTAAGGTTAGGTATTCGCGGCCAAGAAAGAAGTTGTTTCTATCGCACAGCGTCTGCCATTCAAAGGGATTTACGGCCAGTATGCTATCGTAAAAAGTAAAGGTATAATCGCCCTCCAGTTTACGTTGTTTGCGCTTGCGCCTTTGTTCTTTATAAGTGCTGCAGAATACCATTTGGTCGGAGCTAAAAATACTAAATAAAGGTGTGTAAAGCGTTGAAAAAACGGGTTAAAGATGATTAAATATTAGTTATTTTTGAAAGGTAAAACCATGAGTGTAAAAATTCCCGATTTCCGGCAGACGCCAACCATCGACCAGGTAAGTGTGGAGGAGCGCGTGGCGCGCTTCAATACCCGCAGCATTAAGAAAGAAAGCAAATTGCAGGGCTTAAAACTGGCACTGAACATGATAGATCTAACCACTTTGGAAGGTAAAGATACCGAGGGAAAAGTGCGCCAGATGTGCTATAAGGCCATGCATCTTTGCGATGAGTTACCCGGGCTGCCAACCGTGGCAGCGGTTTGTGTTTATCCTAATCATGTGAAGACGGCGAAAGCAGCATTGGAAGGAAGTAGTGTTAAAGTTGCTTCTGTGGCTACGGCTTTCCCCAGCGGAAATTCTACGCTCGATGTGAAGATCCAGGATACAAGATTCGCCGTTGAGAACGGGGCTGATGAAATAGATATGGTGATCAGCCGCGGTGAATTTCTGAAGGGCAATTACAATTTTGTATTCGACGAGATAGCAGATATCAAAGAAGCTTGCGGTAACGCTCGCTTGAAGGTTATCTTAGAAACAGGAGAATTATCTACACTCGACAATATTCGTCGTGCCAGTGATATTGCCATGTACGCGGGCGCGGATTTTATTAAAACTTCTACAGGAAAAATATCCCCGGCGGCAACTATGCCGGTTACGCTTGTGATGTTGCAAGCTATAAAAGACTATCATTATAAAACAGGCAGAATGGTGGGCATGAAACCTGCCGGCGGAATTTCTACTGCAAAAGGCGCATTGCAATATTTAGTAATGCTGAACGAGACTTTAGGATCTAAATGGATGAACAACGAGTGGTTCCGTTTCGGGGCCAGCAGCCTGGCTAACGATATTCTGTTGCAATTAGGAAAAGAAGCAAATGGTGGAGTTTATTATTCTAAAGACTATATAAGTATCGATTAAGTCAGAAGTTATAAGTTACAAGTCAAAAGAAATGTCCGAAATGCAGGAAAATAAAGTGGAATTAGGGGGCGACTGGACCTATGCGCCGGCGCCCGAAGACAAAAAACACGTGAAGATCGAAAAGAGGTATGATCTTTTTATCAATGGAAAATTTGTTAAGCCCGCTAAAGGGAAATATTTTGATACCATTTCTCCTTCTACAGAAGAAGTGCTTTCTCAGATAGCTGAGGCGGATGAGAAGGATGTGGATACAGCGGTAAAAGCTGCAAGGAACGCTTACGACAAAGTGTGGAAGAAAATGCCGGCCAAAGAGCGCGGCAAATATATCTTCCGCATCGCACGTATGATCCAGGAACGTTCGCGTGAACTCGCCGTGATCGAAAGCATGAACGGCGGAAAACCCATTCGGGAAAGTCGCGATATTGATGTTCCCTTAGCAGCTAACCATTTTTTCTATTACGCAGGTTGGGCTGATAAACTGGAATATGCTTTTCCCGGAAAAAAACCACAATCGTTAGGTGTGGTCGGACAGATCATTCCCTGGAATTTTCCTTTGCTGATGGCTGCCTGGAAAATTGCTCCGGCTTTGGCTACCGGAAATACAGTTGTCCTGAAACCCGCGGAAACTACTTCTCTAACTGCATTGAAATTAGCGGAGATCATACAGGAAAGTGGTTTGCCGGATGGTGTGGTGAATATCGTTACAGGTCATGGTAAAACAGGTGCCGCTATCGTAAATCATCCTTTGGTAAACAAAGTCGCTTTCACCGGAAGCACGGATGTGGGTAAGATCATTCAGAAGGCCGTAGCCGGAACAAATAAAAAGGTAACGCTTGAACTCGGCGGAAAAGCAGCCAATATTGTTTTTGAAGATGCACCCATCGACCAGGCAGTAGAAGGAATTGTGAACGGCATCTTTTTCAACCAGGGTCATGTTTGCTGCGCCGGCTCCCGTCTGTTCGTGCAGGAAGGAGTAGCGGAGGAGCTGATACGCAAGTTGAAGGACAGGATGCAAACGCTTATTGTTGGCGATCCACTCGACAAGAATACAGACATCGGCGCGATCAATTCAAAAGAGCAATTGCAAAAGATCGATCATTATTTGAAACTAGGTTCGGAAGAAGGCGCAGAAATGTACCAGCCTTCCTGTTCAATTCCATCAAAGGGATTTTTCTGTAAACCAACTCTGTTCCTGCACGCCTCGCAGTCGCACCGCATCGTGCAGGAAGAGATCTTTGGCCCTGTTTTAACTGTACAGACTTTTCGTACCATAGAAGAAGTGGTAGAAAAAGCCAACAACATTCCATACGGATTAAGCGCGGGTGTGTGGACCGACAAAGGCTCGAAAATATTTAATCTCACCCAAAACCTGCGCGCCGGTGTGATCTGGGCCAATACATATAATAAATTCGATCCAACTTCTCCTTTCGGAGGCTACAAAGAGAGCGGCTTTGGCCGCGAAGGCGGGCTACATGGATTAATGCCATACCTTGAACTTACCTGAATTAAATACCGCGCAGAAAAAAGCGCTCATAGAGTATCTACCGCAATTCATAACGGAAGAACGTAAAACGCGCCTGAATGAAGTGATCGCTAACCGCATCACGCACATGCATGTGGTGCTGGAAGATGTGTACCAGGCGCATAATGCGAGCGCAGTGGTAAGAAGTGCCGATTGTTTCGGCGTACAGTATTTGCATTTCGTTGAGAACAGAAATAAGTATAAAATTTCCGGCGATGTAGCTTTAGGCGCTTCGCAATGGGTAAATGTTAAGCGTCACGTGAGCACTAAAGAAGCTTTACAACACTTAAAACAAAGTGGATTTCGTATAGTGGCAACGTCGCCGCATAAAAATGACAAAACCATCTATGAACTGGATGTGAAAGAAAAGTTCGCGCTTGTTTTTGGTACCGAAAAGGAAGGCATCACAAGTGAAGTGATCGAAATGGCAGATGAATTCGTAAAGATCCCCATGATGGGCTTTACCGAAAGCTTCAATATAAGCGTCTGCGCCGCTCTCTGCATGCATGAGCTTACCAACCGTATTCGTAAAGAAGTAAAGGATTTCGGACTTTCAGCCGAAGAAAAGCAGGATATTTACCTTCATTGGCTCCAAAAAACCATCAAAAAAAGCGACCTTTTAGTGGCCGATTTCATTCGGAAAAACCCCATTTTGTCACCCAAATAACCCCATTCGTCTTTTTTAACAACCTTTAGTGTAAAAACGCCCGCAGAAGGGGTTGGAAATTAGTATTATATCTCTATTATTGTAAATGTAACTTTTTAGGATCATTTACGTTAGATAGGGTATAGATGAGAAGCAGATTTTTTTACGTATTGATACTGGCCCTCGCCTGGAGTAAGGCGGTGCCCCAACAGGTAGTCACCACCGACGACCCTATAGCCGCTATGCTCGACAGCCTGGCCACTAAAAAGATATTAGATAAGCTATACGCCAAGCCCTCTCCTCAAAAGAATAAGTTCCATTACGCACCTGATTCTATCCCGGTATGTGATGAGTACGTATATGAAAGCCGTTTAGCCAAGTTGGATGCCGTTTCTCCCTTCGATCTGCAGTATAATGCCACCGTTAAAGGATATATCGAGCTTTATACTATGCGTCGCCGCTCCACTTTGTCGCGGCTCCTCGGACTTTCCCAATTGTATTACCCGATGTTCGAGGAGGTTCTCGATAAGTACAATATGCCACTCGAACTTAAGCATCTTGCTGTTATCGAATCAGCCCTTAATCCAACGGCACGCTCAAGAGCCGGCGCAACCGGACTCTGGCAATTCATGTATCCAACAGCCAAGATGTATAATCTGAACATCAATTCTTATATCGACGAGCGTTCTGATCCTTACAAAGCAACTGTAGCCGCTGCCGAATACATGCAGTTCCTCTACAGTATGTTCAAGGATTGGCAAATGGTGCTGGCCGCTTATAATGCCGGACCGGGAACCATTAACCGCGCCATCCGTCGCAGTGGAGGAAAGCAAACCTATTGGGAGATCAGGCCTTATTTGCCCTTGGAAACACAAGGTTATGTTCCCGCTTTCATCGGAGCGAATTACGCTATGTCGTATTATGCCGAGCACAATGTGTACCCGGCCGTTCCACAGAAAACCTATTTCGAGCTTGATACCGTTGTAATAAAAGAACCGCTCACCTTCCAGCAACTGGCGCAGGTGCTTGATATCAGTGTGGACGAGATCCAGTATTTCAATCCCATCTACAAAAAGCAGATCATTCCTTCGGGCGGAAATATACTCACCCTTCCCAAAACAACTCTTGGGAAATTCGTAAGCAACGAGGAAGAGATCTACGCTATGTTGCGCAAACAGGCCCAGGAGCAAAATCTCATCACCCAAACCAATGTAAAGGAAGTACAGATCTCTCACGTAGTGAGAAAAGGTGAGACTTTGAAATCCGTTGCCAAAAAATACGGCGTTACTGTAACTGACCTGAAAACCTGGAACCTCGTAGGCAAAAAAGGATTGCGCCCAGGCCGACGCGTTGTGATCTACAAGCCTGAAAAGACCGAGCTGGCCGAAGCTAAAAAGACCGATACTAAAGAGAACGCCAAGGCCACGGAAGAGCCCAAAGAGAACAAACAATTGGCCGATAATAATGCCTCTTCTAAACCAAAGGTCCACACCGTAAGAAAGGGCGACACCTTCTATAAGATAGCCCTTAACAACAACATGGATGTGAACGATCTCCTCAAGCTCAATGGCCTTAAAAAGGGCGCACATCTGCAAATTGGCCAGAAGCTAAAGGTTTCTAAATAAGCCTTTTCCGAGAGTTTATAAATTTTTCCCGATTTGATCTTTCTTCAAAAAAATCTTTACCTTCACAGGGTAAATTAAAAATTTATTCACTTAAAACAAGATAAAAATGGCTTTTGAATTACCCGCGCTTCCTTACGCGCACAACGCTTTAGAGCCCCATATCGATGCGAAGACCATGGAGATCCATCATGGCAAACATCACCAGGCTTACGTAACCAATTTAAACAACGCGATCGCTGGCACCGATGCCGAGAAACTGAGCATCGAGGAGATCTGCAAAAATATCTCTAAGTACCCCATGCCTGTTCGTAACAACGGCGGCGGTCACTACAACCACTCGCTTTTCTGGAAAGTAATGAAAGCAGGTGGGGGAGGAGCTCCTTCGGGTGCCCTGGCGGAGGCTATCAATAAAACCTTCGGTAACCTTGATGAGTTCAAGAAGCAATTCGCCAATGCGGCAGCTACCCGCTTCGGAAGCGGCTGGGCCTGGCTTTGCGTAAAGGCCGACAAAACGCTTGCTGTATGCTCAACGCCCAACCAGGACAATCCTTTAATGGACGTTTCCGACTGCAAAGGAACCCCTATCCTGGGCCTTGATGTTTGGGAACACGCCTATTATCTCCATTACCAGAACCGCCGCCCCGATTACGCCGCTGCCTTCTGGAATGTGGTGAATTGGGATGAAGTGGCTAAGAACTATGCCGCCGCTGTGAAATAATAATTGTTAATTAAATTACGTTAAAAGGATATGCCACAAGCGTATCCTTTTTAATTTTACCTGTATGAGACTCGCGCTCACTGCCATCATATTGCTTTTTCTTTGCTGTAAGTCTTATTCCTTCAGTAACCGGACTGTGGAAGCAACCAGGGTATTGGAGGGCGACTTCACTACTTTTGAGAAAGGGAAACCGAACCCCGTATGGTTCAGTTTTTTCAAGAAGCGCAACCAGCGCAAAAAGATCATTGCTTCGGCGCTCGCTTTCCCGCTTCCTTTTGGTGTGTTAGGTATTCACAGGATCTATCTGGGTACGAAGCCCTACGTTCCGCTGGTGTATATCGCCACTTTGGGTGGTTGTGCGGGCATCCTTCCGCTCATCGACTTTTTTACTTTACTTACTAATAAGGACATCTCCCGTTTCCAATGTAACACCAGCATTTTTATGTGGGTGGACAACGAGAACCCGCCTGCCGGCAAGGCAGGGAAAAAATAAACAGCATGACAGAAAAGAACGAAGAAAAAATACGCAAAGCGTTCCGCCAGAAGGACTGGAACGACATCAAGGCTTCCGACAGCTGGCAGATCTTTAAGATCATGAGCGAGTTTGTAGATGGCTTTGAACGCATGAGCCGCATTGGCCCTTGCGTATCCATATTTGGCAGCGCGCGTACCAAGCCCGATAATCCTTATTACAAACTGGCCGACGAGATCGCCTTTAAACTTACCTTGGAAGGTTATGGCGTTATCACAGGCGGTGGTCCAGGCATCATGGAAGCAGCCAATAAAGGCGCCAACCGCGGTAACGGTAAATCGGTGGGACTGAACATTGAATTGCCCTTTGAGCAAAAACCAAATGAGTATATCGATCGCGATAAGAGCATCGATTTTCATTATTTCTTTGTGCGTAAAACCATCTTCTTAAAATACTCCCAGGGGTTTATTGCCCTGCCGGGAGGTTTTGGCACCATGGACGAACTCTTCGAAGCATTGACGCTGGTGCAAACACATAAGATAGGGGAGTTCCCGGTTGTCTTAGTGGGCAAGAAATACTGGTCGGGCATGCTCGACTGGATCAAACAAACCATGTTACTTGACGAACGCAACGTAAACGAAAGCGACCTCGATTATTTCCGCGTGGTAGATACCTCGGATGAGGCCGTAAAAGTGATCACCGATTTCTACTCGAAATACTTACTCAAACCGAACTTCTAGAAAAAGAAAAACCCCTCGCAGAGGGGTTTTTCATTGTAATTAGATAGGGTTTATTGCTGTTTTACCATCTTCTTCGTCTCGAAGATTTTTCCGTCAACGATAAGGGTATAGCTGTAAACGCCGTTACTCAGATCGTTGGCAAACACGTTCAGTTGGCCTTTTCCTTTTTTGTTGATGTCGACCGCTTTTATCTGGCGACCGTTGATGTCGTAGAAAAGGATCTGAGCGAAAGTTACGTTTTGTGGGATATTATAAGTGATGGTTGTTTGCTCTGCGAATGGGTTTGGAACGTTTTGGTTCAGAACGATCACATCAGCGTCGCTTAATTCAATATCAATAACGCTTACATTCTTTCCGCCGCTTGTAGTCTTTGTATTATTGCCGGATAGGACAGATTTAATAGAATCCAGTTGCCTTTGCTGTTCCTGGTTGCTCTTAATTAAAAGAGCGATGAAAGCGTTGTAGTTGAGCGATTGGTAACTTTTAGCTTGATGGGTCATGTTTCCGGCTGTATCATAATCGGCAGGCTTGTTAACTGTTGAGACCAGCTCCGGTAAAACCGTTTGCACATCCTGGGCTACCAAACCGTATTGTTTTTTGCTTGAAAAACTCATGCCATACCCATTGGTCGTATCAAAGTAAAAGCTCCGTGGCTTTAGCTGACCTATAATGCTTGTGGCATTGGTGATAGAATCAATATTTGTTTTCAGGGTTTGATCCGAAGTGAATAGGGAACCATTCTGAAAATAGGAACCATTTACATTCACGTTCCCATCAAAATACCCGGCCCAGTTATTTACAGAAGCCCCGGTTGCTTTAGCGAAAATACCGTAATTATTATCGGCTCCGCCTGTAGTTTGAGCGTACAAGGCATAACTGGTACTACCGCTTACCGTACCAGGCTGGTCGGCAACAAAGGTTCCGGCATAATTCTGTCCAGAGGCGCCCGCGGCATAAGATTGTATACCCCAGTTAGAAACAGCCGTGGACGTATTATTAACAGCGGCTACCGATAAACCAATGTTTTCATTAGTTGAACCTTCCGACTGGATAATAGCGCCGAAATTGTTATTAGTGTTGCCAGGCAAAATGGTATGGAACGCAGCCGCATTATTTCGTGAGGACACCCCGGTATTGAACACGCGGAAAAGTGTATTGGATGAAGTGCCACCTATACCTGCGTTGGTGCCATCATCTGTAATTTGGCTATTGCAGATCTCGGTTCCCGTCCATTTGGTGATGGTGTTTGTGGCTATTCCCCCGCAAATGCCTGCCGCAGGTTGGTTCCGCAAACTATCAATGCTTAATTGCTGCTGCTGCATACCGGCTGTTAAGAGGCCGATGAAGGCGTTGTAATTAAGAGCTAAGAGCGACGTTGGTGCGTGCGCTGAGTCTCCAGGATATGTTGAAGGATAAACTAATTCAGGAAGTATTTGATTTATATGCTGGGCGAGAAAACCATACTGTTTTTTTGACGGAAAAATAAGGCCATTTGTATTGTTCGTGTCAAAATAGAATGATTTTGGTTTCAATGAACTGATGATTGAAAGAGGGCTACTTATGTCGGAAACATTTGTCTTGAAAGTTGAATCAGATCCTTGAGTCCATGTTCCAGTAAACTGTCCGTTACCGTTAAATTGCGCTGCTAAATTCGTGGAAGTTCCCCCTCCGTTTGCAGTGGCGAAAATACCTGTATTTGAACCAGTATTACTGTGCGCGTGAAAATAACCGGCAATGGAAGATAGTGCATTTTGAGGAGCTCCTGCTACATTTGGAATTACTTCACCTTTTACCCCAATATTGCTCGTAGCATTGTTAGCCACAAAATATCCACCTTTTGCTTCTACACCAAAATTAGTTTGGATACCGGCACACAGGCCAAAAATCCCTACCACCTGAAAACCTAGTGCAGCTGACCCGGTTAGGTCTCTGTTTACCCCTCTGATGGCAATGCTTGGATTTTTTGTTGTTACCCCTACATTCTCTAGTACATCAAGTTTTGCAAGTAAAGGAGAAGAACATGCGTAACCAATTCCGACGCTGTTATCGGGATTCCCCTGACCATCGAAATAGAAATTAAAATTATTCAAAAGGAAACCGGTGTGCGAAGAGAGAGGGTTGCAGCCCGCTATCCCTCCAGAAGGTGTCACAAGAACCACATCCCCGCTTCCATCTACAGTTAGAACTTTTGTATTGTTCACACCATTAGTTCCGTTAGCAAGAACGGGTGAAGCAGAAGTTAATCTTGAAAATCTTAACCCGCTTGAATTAACACTCCCGTATGGCGAAGCAGCATCAGCACCAACCTCAAGAGTATTTGCAACTCCGCAAGTAAAAAGACCGGGTATATTTCCGATCCCGATTCTTCCGGCATTGGCTGGCCCATCACCGAAGATCAAAGGCTGGCCACTTAAAAAAACAAATCTTCCGGTTTGCAAAGTTGCCTGGGTTAATAAAGCGGGCTGGCTAAAAATCTGTGTACAGTTTACGCCAAGTTGTATGGCAGGCCCCCCTAAGCCCGCTGGCAAAGTTGTAATGCCATTATTGGTAGGAGGCGCGGCAATTGGATTAGTAAGTACAACATCTCCAGCGCCATCCACTGTAAGTACCTTTGTGGCATCAACACCATTCATTCCATGAGGAACAGGATTGTGTGTAGAAACTAGGTTTGTAAATCTTAAACCGCTACAACCAAACGCTGTTCCAAAGTAGGGAGAAGCAATCACTGAGTTTATTTCCACTGTGTTATTAGGACCGTTGGTATGGAATCCAAAAAATTTCGGTACCCCGTTTGCGCGAGTATTAAAGTAAGTATGACCACTAGCCATCACCTGTTTTTCACTAAAAATGCCCAATACCGGATTTGCGTTATAGGTATAAGTAAGTCGTAATTGAGGAGCGTTAGCGTTTGCGCCGGTTGAAGGATCAGCATCCAATATTTCTACCCTTCTTACCGGCTCAGTAAATTGAAGATTGGGCAGAAGGATCTGGAAATTACCCACACCAAAAGTTCCTGGCGCCCCACCCGGTATATGTGTTGGATTAAATCGTGCCAATTCCATACCGTCATTTGTTGTGGCGAGCGGGCCTGGGCCCCCTGTAAAATTAAAACTTAGAAAATCGGTTCCGCCGGCTCCAAAGCCATCATCACTCCAATTGATAACCGCGTAGCTTTGATTATTTCCTAATGTTCGCATGCCCACATACATTCCATCGCTATTCTCCGTATATAATGTTCCGGTATTAAACCAGTTTCTTATTCCACTGGCAAAGCCGAAGAACGGCGTTTGGTTTCCCCCATGTATGTGCAAATGAGCCCGGGGTGTTAAAACTCCCGAACCCACTCCAAGGCTTGGTTGAAATATCCTACCTAAGCCAACCCAATGCCCACCCTGCACGTAGCCAAATCCATTGCCCGGTAAAAGCTGGGCAGGATTATTATCTATAAATATATCTTGACTTGCTGTGACGCCTAACTTAATGCAACTTGGATTACCAGCATTTGAACCCAGAAAATTATTGTTGGGCTGGAATACCCCTAATGGTCCTGCTGGAGGATTTCCAGTCTGTTGCCATTGGGATTTAGCCTTCAACATCATAAATAACAGAAAGGGGATTAAAATAATTTTTTTCATAGTGGAGAAGTTAATGATTAATAATTATTCTTGTGCGACTGATTTTATCTCTTGTTTTTATTTCTACATAATAGAGCCCATTTTCTAACGTTTCGACGTACACCAAATTATTCCCTATCAAAAACTCTCGCTCTATAACTTTATGTCCTCTGCTATTGTACATGATTAATACTCCCGGCATATTACTTTTTAAAATTAGTTTGTCTGATGTTGGATTTGGGAAAATACTGCATAATCCTTTGCTTCTCTCATCAATAGAAACCGGCTGAAAGCAGGTCATGGAGTCTGTTGATATACACACGTCATCTATGTAATAATAGGAATTATAAAAATCACTAGAAATTGATCCGCCTCCCGAAACTTTCACCGTATCTGTATTAGTGTTGCTTTTGAAGTTTCCAATTGTAAGGTATTTCTCTCCACCGACAGCTATATATTGTCCGGAAATTTGTGTCCATATAAATTTATTATTCAAATAACTGCCAGATAAATTGGTAATTTGGGGTGTCCAATATAATAGATATGATGTGTCACTTTTTGCACTATCGGTTGAAAATAGAACCGCTATATCATCGGTTGCATAATGCGAGCTATCAGATAGGGATACGTAAAACGTTACATAGTATCTTTGACCCGGCAGTAAAGAATCGGATAGCTTTACTTCGATATATTCTCGGAATGATGGCGAGGCCAACCCTGGATAGGCAACAAACAAACCAGCATAAGCTCTGCCAGTTCTCGCGTTCTGATATCCTATAAAGTTTTGCGGCACTCCTACAAACTCACTGACATCGCAGGAATCAAATAAGTCCGGTGTTCCCAATGATGGTTGGAACCAGGGAGCAGCTTCATTTATTTGGGAAGTTCCTAATGGACAATTATTATGTATTTCAAAACTCGGATTCGGCACAAGATTTACCTGCGCTTTTCCGTTAAACACATACAAACTGATCCAGATTAAAAAAAGGAATTTCCTCATCCCATGTAAATTGCTTTAGCTAAGTTAATCCAAAAAACGTAAAAAGCAAATCTATGAAACAAAAAGAACGCCCGGCATTTGGTAACCGGGCGTTAATAGAGAGTATCTGGTTTAAATTAAGATCTAACTCTTTGGCTTCTTCAGATCACCTTCACCAATTACACGGAAGGCAGTACGACGGTTGTGCTGATGTTGTTCTTCCTGCTCATCTTTAGTGGCAAACTTTGCAATTTCAGCATCGCTGATCAGCGGTTTGGTTTCGCCATATCCTTTTGGGATCAAACGCTCTTTGTGTATACCTTTAGAGATAAGGTAATCTACGCAGCTTTGGGCACGCGCCTGCGATAACTTTTGGTTATAAACATCACTGCCTCGCGTATCCGTATGCGAGTTGATCTCAATAGAGATGTTCTCGTTCAGTTTATGCATGTTGTAGATATTATCCAGGATCTCCTTTGATTTAGGTCTTAAAGTGGCTTTATCGAGGTCATACTCGATACCTTCAATAACCACATCCCCGCCGGGGATCATGTTCAGGAAGAAGTCGAACTCCGTTTTGTGCGTAGTTTCTGTTTTTCCTTTGGTAGCGTAGCTGGCCGCGTCGGCAAAATATTTTGTTTTCTGAGCTTTGAAGAAGTACTCTTTATCGGGCTCTAAAGGGGTAAAGTAATAACCTTTCTCATCTGTGATAAGCAACAAGGGCTCGGTCTCACCATGCACGTCCTTAATAGTTACAAGCGCGCTTGGGATAGGCATGTTCGTATTCGCGTCAAACACAGTACCTGCTATGCTGAACTCGATCGGCTCGTTATCAAATTCATAAATATCATAGCAATGTCCGTCCGGACAATCTTCCCTGTCGCTCGAGAAATACCCCTTGGTCTGCGTGCGCTCCATGATCATGTAAGCATCATCCTTACTTGAATTGAACGGCTGCCCGAGGTTCTTAGCCATCGCGAAAGTGGTATCATCTACGTTGTACGAGCTTTTGAAAATATCCAGCCCGCCCATACCAGGATGGCCTGTAGAAGAGAAGAACAGGGTAGAAGACATCTGGTGGAAAAAAGGAGAGATCTCATCGCCGGTTGTGTTCACAGATCTGCCGGCGTTATGCGGCTCGCTTGTATGGCCATTCTCGTCGATGTTCACATACCAGATATCCAGGCCTCCATAACCACCGGGACGGTTAGAAGAGAAGTATAAACGCGTTCCGTCAAACGTAATGTAAGGATGCATCGATTTGAAACCGGTTATGTTCACGTTCTTGTCCAGCTTATAGCACTCGAAGAATTTTCCATCGGCCATCTTGGCCATATAAATAAATACTTCATCCTTGTTGGCATCGCTCCAGCGCGTTAAGAAAAGAATTTCGTCTACAGACATAATGCCGGCACCTTCGTGCAGACCGCTATTAACAGGGCGGCCAAAGTTCACAGGACGATCCCAAACACCATCGTGTTGTTCTGTCCACCACAGGTCGCATAAATATTTAGAATCCTGTTTTTCGGGATTGTTAACCACACCACCTTTACGGGCGGAGGTAAAAATAAGTTTAGTTGGACTTCCGTAAAACATAGGAGCGAAGTTGGCTGAGCCTTTGTTCACGATGGCAGTATCCATCAGGCGAACGCGCACCTGTTTGTGTAGGTTATTCACAGAGTCCTGGGCGTAGAAGCAGCTTGCCATCTGGTGCTGCGCTTGTTTCGTTAAAGAGTCGGTCTTATAAGAGGAGCCCGTATACGATTCAAACTCGTTCATGGCATCTGTATAGCGTTGCAATTGCATTAAAGCCACGGCATAGTAATACTCATCATCGGTATAAACTCCGCGGTCCATACTTTTCTTAAGATAAATTAACGCGTGATGATAGTCGGCATTCTTTTGATAAGCGTGGCCAAGTTGGTGCAGGATATAATCGTATTTGCTCACCTTAACGGTCTTTCCTTTTTTAACCTTACTGGTGTCCTTCAGGTCTTTCATAGGAAGGTTCACAAGTGTCACTTCATAAGGCATTACAAGAATGTCGAGCACAGTAGTATCGTCAATTACTTTCGAGTAGTAACTGATAGCGGTGGCATAATCCTTTTTCTTATACGCGTCGTCGGCGTACATCAGCCACAGTTTCTTCGACTGGGAAAAAGCACCCAGCGAGGTCAATATAAAACAAGTGGCTAGTATAAATTTCTTCATCATACGTTCTTACAGTCTTGGACAGTTTCTGATAACATCGGCTTTCTTCTTCTTACCCATATAGGTGAACGAAACCTCGATCGCCCCGCGCGAATTCGATGCGTCTTTAAGCGAAGAGGTGTTCACATCATATCCTATTTTAGCTATGTAATTCTTAAAGCGTGCACCCAGGTAGATGATACCGGCGTCCTGGTTACGGTAAGTCATACCGCCCAAAAGGTACACGTTATCGTTCTTCAGGTAATAGCTCAGGTCTACAGCGTAGGTTTGCTCAAGCGCGTTCCTTTGCATCATTACTAAAGCCTTTGGCAAGATGTAGAATAACTCGGTAATATTGATACGCACACCCGCGTGTGCATAGTGACGCATTGGCAATTTGTTATCGAAACCAAAGAAAGTTTCTTTAGGCTCCATCAAGTTAAATACCGAATAACCGAAGAACGGATTTAAACGACTTTGCTGTTTTCCGTAAAAATACAACAAGCCGGCATTTAACTGTGGAATGAAGATATTGCGACTGCTTAGTTTCTCGTTGTTGTTGGTGTTCTTATCGAAATAGCCTCCGTTAGTTGGTGTATACTGTACGTCGAAAGTATAAATGTTATACTCTATTGATTTCTGCGTGATGCCACCCTGTAAGCCCAAAGCCAATTGATGGAAACGGCTCTTATCTAAAGCTACGTTATAGGCCATAGACCCAAGTGCCTGGAAGACGTTATAACCACCGATACCGGCGCGCATTTCAGTAAGCTGTCCGCCAAAGCCCCATTTACCAACGGGAGCGTCGATGCTCAGCAAAGCTGTATTGTAAGGTTTGAAGGCCACCGATTTCCATTGGTTGCGGTATTGCCCGTGGATCCTCCACGGAGCATCTACCATACCGGTCATGGCGGGGTTCAAAAATAAAGGACCTGCGTCGTACATCGACAAATGGAAATCCTGTGCCCTCACCGATGAGGCAAGAACACAGCAGGCAATTAAGAATATTTTGGTCAGTCGCTTCATACTATTTCAATAACGTTACGTCGCCGCTTCGATGTATAATTTTCTTATTAAAGGTCTCTACGTCCAGCACCCATACGAATACGCTCATGGGTTGCTCAATTCCGCTTACCATTCCGTTCCAGCCTATTTTCTGGTCGTTGGTCTCAAATACAAGTTGGCCCCAGTTGTTGTACACCCGGAAGTGCAGTTTCTCAAACGGGCCACCGCGCACGAACAGGAAGTCGTTGGCGCCGTCTCCGTTAGGTGTGAAAGCCGTTGGTACCTGCGGTAAGAGCGAGATGGAAATATCTTTTCGGGCGGTGTCTTTACAACCCCACTGGTCGGTAACCACCAACACGATCTCATAAGTTCCCTGGTTGAGATAGGCGTGCGTTGGGTTCTGGAGACTTGATAACAGTGTGTCGCCAAAATCCCAGTACCAGTTAATGAGTGTAGATTGTGGGGTTGACTGATCGGTGAACTGGATCACATCAAGCGCGTTTGCCGGGTTCATGCTCATGCTGAAATCGGCAGTAGGTGAGGGACGCACGATAACCGGTTTGCGGATCGTATCAAAGCATCCAAGGCTTGATTCAACTACCAGTGTAGCGGTGTAGGTGCCTGGTGCGTTATAAATATGCGTTGGGTTCTGACTTACTGTGTCTGTACTTCCATCACCGAAGTTCCAGTACCAGTTAACGATGGTAGCCGGGAAAGCGATCGACGTATCAAGGAAGATGGTTGTATTACCAGCACAAGGCGTATTTGTACTGAAGTTGGCGTTCGGCAATCCGTAAATGGTGATCACCTTTTGGATGGTATCACTGCAGCCATTGGTTCCGGTTGCTATATGCGTTACGGTATAGGTGCCGGGTGTAGTATAAGGATGCACGGCGTTCTGTGATATAGCAGTGCCTCCATCGCCAAAATTCCAATTCCAGGCATTGATACTTCCTGCAGTTGTACTTGAAGCATCCGTAAAGAACGAATTATTCCCAAAACAGTTATTGCTGAAAGTAAAGTTGGAAGTTGGAGACGGAACAAAGTTCACCGTCAGTGTATCAATGGAAGGATTACAACCTTTATTATTGGTTGAGGTAAGTATGAACTTGATCGGGCTGCTTGCTATATCAGAAGCGGATGGATAATACACGCAATTAAGCGCAGTGTTGTTCGGCACAAAAGTGCCGGTTCCGGTGGTGGTCCAGATACCCGAGATGGTAAAGCCTGTTATAACACCATTAAGTGTGATATTCTGGTTATCACAAACCGTTTGATCTACGCCTGCCGCAACAGCAGGGGCTTTTTCAATTACGAAAGTAACCGTATCCGTAACAGGAGGACAGCTTCCGCCGGTTGAGGTAAGAAGAATTGTAACAGTGCCCGCCGCTGTGTCTGCAGAACTCATGGTATAGGTTGTATTCAGCACAGTAGGATTTCCAAAGCCTCCTGTTCCGAAACTCGACCAAACTCCCTGTGTAGCGCCGGCGCTGATACTTCCGTTCAACTGGATCTGGCCCATGTTAGAACAAATGGTATCATCTATACCTGCATTAACGGCAGGAGCAGGCGTTATGGTTACCAGTATACTGTCCGTTACCGAATTACACAAGCCGTTGCCCGTTGATGTGAGATAAAGTGTTAAGCTGGTCTGTGCCTGGTCGGCTGCGCTTAAGTTATAGAAAGCATTGAGCGTAGTACTGCTTGGGCTAAAGTTTCCGGATCCGGAAGAGGACCACACACCTGATGTTGAGCCGCCCGTCACAGAGCCGTTCAAATTGACCTTAGGTGTATTTGCACATATCACCACGCTGGGCCCGGGATTCACTACGGGCGCAGGTGTAAAATAAAGATATAGACTGTCTACGGAATTTGGACAACCAAACACACTTCCGGTTGAAGAATAGGTTATAAGCACAGTTCCCGCCGCGATATCAGCCGGAGAAGGCGTGTAGGTGGTGGAAGTTGCAGCGGTATTACCAAATGATCCGCCATTACCGCCGGCCCATACAGCACCTAAGCTATAATTGAAATAACCATTCAGGGAAATAGGCGTTACGTTGTTTGCACATTGCGTTACGTCTGCGCCCGCAGCAACGAGAGGCGATTTCTGTAGATAAATAGTAACGGTATCTGATACGGGCAAACAATTACCAGTAGAAGTAAGTATAAAAGTGAGGGAATTTAGTGTTGAGTCAGCCCCGCTTAAAGTATAACCTGTATTAAGAGAGGTTGGATTTGTGAAAGTTCCTGTTCCGTTTGTTGTGGTCCATACACCGCTGGTAGTTCCGCCCGTAACACTTCCATTTAGATTGATATTGATGTTATTCGTACACATGATACCATCGGAACCCGCGTTGGCATAAACCCGGCGGATGAAAGACGACATATAGTGGAATAAACAACCGGAAGTGGCGCCTCCGTTAATTACACCCATCGAGAAATTGTCCATTGAGTTGGTAAGCAGGTTGGCTGTTCCCGAAGGGATCTGCACAGTGCTGTACGCGATCTGGGCACCTACCCAAACACCACCTGTTCCGGGAACCGGGGTGAAAGATGCTGCGGGCACTAAAGTAGGATTACCGTTAAGCAGGAAGTTACCCTGCACACCATTCTTACAAAGGACGTTAAGAATGAAGGTCTGGTTATTGGTACGTGTAAAACTCACTTGCTGTGAGCCGGAACAGTTAATAGGAGGAATGATTGCTTCACCCAACTCGCAACCAAAACCGCTGGCCTGGATCACATACACGTTCTTATTTGATGTAACATAAGTAAGTGGTTGTGTGACCTGGTAATACTTGGTGTCTCCCTGGTTTAAAGTATAAGTTGAAACCACGCCATCGTTGATCGTGATGGTGGTAAAGTTCTTGGTAGCCACAACGAAGATACCTTCCATGGCATCGTAGCTATTAGGGTTGGTGCCGCCCATAAGGGTTCCATCGAACATCTGCCCTTTATTGATAATATAATCCGTTCCTATCACATCCGTAGGTACGATCTGGTCACCCATTAAGTCCCTGCAACCGCCCGCGTTCTGCTCCCAGGCGGAATCATCCGAAACGGTGACAGCGATAGGTTTATCCGCCACCACAATGGTGCCGCTCATGTTGTTTCCGGCGAAAGCTTCATTTTCTGTTACGTTCTCCACGG
>JANWKZ010000200.1 GCA_025451115.1 Bacteroidia bacterium
GTAATTACGGCTTTAGGGGTGGCCTTAACAGCCTGTTACCGATATTTGTTATATAGATAAGCGCGCTTCTTGAGTACCGAAGGAACATACCGGCAGGGTCAGTTAGACCGTAACAGTTTTTTAGCGGAGATCTATAACCGCTATGGAAGAAAACTGTACTCCTACGCCATTTGTACCTGGAAACTGGAGGAGGACGATGCCTGGGACATGATCTACAAGACCCTGGAAAAAGTGACCGATAGTTATAAGAACTACACTTTTGAGAATGAAGGAAAATTCGCTTCGTTCCTTTTCAGGGTTTTCATCAATAACCTTCGCAACCAGTACAGGGCGCATCAAAAGTTACCGAAGAATTTGGTGCTTAACGATAACGACGGCCATGAAATGCCGGTGAACCAGGAAGAGATACAGCCCGTAAATCCAAAGCTGGCGGCCCTGAATGAAGAATTAGAGAAAATGGAAGACTGGCAGCGCATGCTCCTGCTGATGCGTAGCGAAGGCTGGTCTTATGCCGATATATCCAAATACGTTTCCAAACCCGAAAACCAATTGAAGGTTTATTACCAAAGACTAAAAGAACAATTAAGCAAAAAACTACATGAAAGACTTTAACGAAATAAGCGACAACGAACTGAACGAGCTGCTGAAGGAAAAGATCCTGAAGAGTGAAGATTCAGACAAGCTGCTGGACCTGCAGGCGAATGTTGTATTTGCCGGCAAAGCAAGCGTGGCCCCTCCCCTGGCCAAAGAGAAAGCTTTGTTTGAGAAACTAGGTGTTAAAGTCGCAGGAAAATTCAGTCTCGGCTGGGTATTTACAAGCCTCAGTGTGGCCGTAACCGTTGTTGTTACTTCCGTTCTGCTGATGTCTAATTCAGAAACCAAAGAGATCAAGAAAACAGAAGTTGCAGCAAATATCCCGGGTTCAAGGAGCGAAGTAGTTCTGGGAAACGACAGCAATCGCCCCATAGTTAGTGAAGAGTCATCTACAGCCAGGGCGGTAACTGTTAACCCTACGGTTACGCCCGTGAAGAGCGTTAGTACCCTCGCCGACGTAAGAAGCATGGAACCGGTAAGTACCAGCACCGTTACTCCCGTAAATACAAATCCAACTGTATCAGAAACAAAAACCGCCACTCCTTCTATTCCCACTATTAACCTCGGAGAAAAAACAGGCGCATCCAATGCCAAACCCGTGGTTGCCTGCAGAAAGCCGATCTCGTCATGCCGTATCTGGAATACCAAGGACTTTTGTTCAGATATCGATAGTCTTAAATATCCGTACGGTATTGAATGTAATAGCTGTGAATACAGTATGGACTGCAAGGAATACAATGGTAAAAAACTTACCGCCGTGGTGTTTCGTCTTTACAAAAAATCAGGCCTCGATATCGCAAAGAATTTTCAGAACATACATCTTATCCGAACCAACGGAAAAAAGTACACCCCCGTTGCAATAAGTGTAGATAATTTTATGAATGGTGTTTCCAAAGCGCGTGTCAATTTTAAGAACGTAGTGGATATCATTCTCCTTTTCCCTGAGGCAAGCGTAGGCGACAAAGTAGCCATTGACGACGTAGTAGAGGTTGTGATCGAATAATTATCGACGGCGAGGGATAGGGTTTCTTTACCCATTTCGGCTTCTTGTTTTTCAGGAGGCTTTCCCTATCTTAGTAAAAAATTCTTATGGCACAATTTGTAGGAAGTAACGTTACCGTTATGATAAGCAATATGGACAAGTCTGTTGCTTTTTATGTGGAAACTTTAGGGCTGAAATTAAAGAGTCGTTATGATGATCATTGGGCCGAAGTAGAAGGTCCGGGCATTACCATTGGCCTGCACCCCAGTAGCAAAATAAATAAAGGCGATAATCTTTCTATTGCGTTTTCCGTGAAAGATCTGGACGCTTCTATGAAAGAGCTGGAGGGAAAGGGAGTAAAATTCAATCTTTATAAAGACGGGCAAACGAATCTTGCTTTCTTTAACGATCCTGACGGTACCGTTCTATACCTCGCTCCGGCACAATGGGAATGACTTCATGATTTTATCCCGCACTGATATAGCGCACTTTCAAAAAAAATTCTTCGGCCTTGTATTGGCCCTCCTGGTGTTTACTGCAATTGCACAAGGACAGTCCACTAAGATTGATTCGTTAAAAACTCTTCTGGCAAGAGCTACCCAGGATTCCAATAAAGTGAATTTGCTTTATGCGCTGATCGATGAGTTTGAGGTTTCCGGAAATTACCCTACCGCTTTACTTTATGCAGATCAGCAACTGAAACTGGTTACAAAGCTGGGCAGAAAAAGGGATGAAGCTTATTGCCATTACAATATCGCTTATATTCTTGCTAAACAAGGAAACTACAAAAAAGCTTTTGATCACTACTTTACCAGCGAGGCCCTTTCAATAAAGATCAATTATCAAGGCAACCTGGCTCTTGTTTACACCGAAATAGCATCCTTATTCAGAGAACAAGGCAATTATGCCAAAGCACTGGAGTACGATTTTAAAGCCCTCAAGGTAAAAAAAACACTTGGTGAAGAGGAAACTATAGCACTGGCTCTCGGAAATATTGGTATAACTTATAAGAAATTGGCCGATTATAAAAAAGCCATGGAGTATTATCTTAAATCACTTGAGATTTATGAAAAACTTAAAAATCAGTCGCAAATTGCCAGAACGCTTAGCAATATAGCTAACATATATCTTGAAACAGCCGACTATGAAAAATCACTCGAATACAGTTTCAGGGCTTTAAAGATAAAGCGGGCGGTTGGAAATGAATTGGGAGTTGCAATAACACTGGCAAATATCGGGAATGCATATCAACGAATCGGGGATTATGAAAAAGCCTTGAAATATACCTTTGATGCATTACCCGTATTTGAAAAAAATGAGAAGAAAGTAAATTGCGCCATATCTCTCTATGAGATCGGGCAGATCTACACAAAACAAAAGAATGAGCAGAAGGCTATTGAATTTTATACTACGGGGCTCGGCAAAGCCCGCGAAACAGGAGCCCTCGATGTTATTAAAGAGATCGAACTGGCTTTAAGCATTATTCTGGAAGAAAGAAACAAATTCAGGGAAGCCCTTGAACATTATAAGGCCTATATCAGCGCGCGCGACAGTATCTTCAATGAAGAGAACACAAAATCTTTGGTTCGTTCGGAGATGAACTTTGAATTTGAAAAAAAGGAAGCCCAGGCTAAACTTGAACAGGAAAAAAAGGAAGCTATCGCTCTCGCCGAAAGCCGCAAACAGCGAATGATCCTATTTATCGTGTCGGGCATGGGTTTAGTGATCCTTGGGTTCGGTATTTTCGCTTATAGAAGTTTTCTCCGGAAAAAAAAGATCAACCTTGAGATCACGTCACAAAAAGCGATCATAGAAGAAAAACAGAAAGAAATACTAGACTCTATCCACTACGCGCAAAGGATACAGCGTTCTTTGCTTCCCTCAGAAAAATACATTGAGCGGATGATCAAAAAAGTTCGTGTATAAAAATAATAAGCTTGTCCCGTAAAAACCTAATTTCCGAAAGAAAGGCTATCAAAGATCTTCTCCCAGGCCGTTTTTCCGAAAAGAATACTGAAACCGGCCTGCACATAAGGACCGGGTTTTACGGGATAGTTTTTCACCGACACATCTGTTTGTGAGTAGCTAACGTTCTGGTAAAACATATAGCCGCCTTCCAGTCTTGCAATGAGCGCCTTGCCGAATTTATACCGCACACTGGCATATCCCATCACAGCGGTATAATTTACGTTAGAGCGCTTTAAATGGTATTCTATTCCGCTTCTATATCCATCCGCATTTACACCGGTGGTTATCATCAGACGGTGATTGGGACGATACTGAAGATTTATCTGCGCAGGCAGCGTATAATTAAAAATAAAATTCTTCCCGATAGGCTCACTACCGCCAAAGAACGGAAGTGGAAGTATCAGCCTGTCGCTGTAAGCGACTGCCACTCCATAAAAGAAATTCTTTCTAATGCCTCGCAAATGTAATTGTCCGATCAAGGCCGTAGCTCTGGGTGTTGCCTTATTGAATGTACGATTCTGCTCTGAAACGTTTACACCGGCCGACCAAAACATCACACGGTACTTTCTTGTAAGTCTCAATCCAAGGATGCCAACGGTAGCTCCCATCATATTTTTTTCAGGAAGCGTATCGAAGCCCATATAAGCCTGCCTGCTGTTAACGCGTACAAGTCCTAGTGTTTGCGACACCTTTAAACGAACGCTGTTTTTGAGAATGTCTTTCAGCTTCATACTGCTGAGATCTACCTTCAGTTCAGCACCGATATTGGTCTTTAAAGGAAATGTGAAGACCACAGAGCCCTCTTTGCTGTTATAGTGGTTGGAAGTATCCGTAAAGGGTGCATCGAACACGTAGCGCGAATCCACCCGAAAGCGCGGGCGAAAAAGCTGCTCGATCTGGTCGACCTCGAAATTCTGGGCAACAGAGTCGAAAGCCGTCAAAGAAAAAGCCAGTATCAAAAACAGGTATTTCATTAAACAAAGAACGGCTGTTTCCAGCCGTTCTAAAAGTTAATTTTTCTTATTTGCCATCCGGACTTTTGAAGAAAGCATCGGCTTTTTTGTTGGCCGGATCGAGCTCTTTAATAATATTCCAGTTTTCTTTCGCCTTAGTCTTATCTTTATTTATATCCATGTAATAATATCCCAAATATTCATAGGCTTCGATCAAGTTGGCCTTATTAGCAGGTAAACTTCTTTCCTCCGGTTTAACCATATTAACAAATTTCTCGTAGTACGGAAGCGCTGATCCCTTTTTGTTACCTGGGTCTAACCATGCATTGGTTCTTCCTCTCCAGAAATACCCGGTTGGGAAAGCTGGATTTAAGTCACAAAGCTTTTTGAACGCCGAATCAGCCTTTACTAAAATCGGTGTTGCTTCTGCTTCTTTCTTGGATTTGCCTTTAGGGTCTTTTATATCACCGGCTTCTTTGATCTTTCCCATAGCCTGGAAATAGTAAGCCTTGCCCATTTCAAAATAATCCTGGCCGGTCATCGGTTTTGTACAAAGAGCACGTTTCTCGTAGAAGGTAGTGGCTTTGTCATATTTCTTTGCTTTCGCAGCGTATTTACCCAAGTCGCCGTATAACTCGCAGTTCTTCACTGAGTCGATTGCAATAGCTTTCAGGTATTCAATAGTACCCAAAGAATCTTTGCCAGATTTGAACAACAGGTTTCCTTTGTGCCTGTAGTCGTCTACCATTATTTTGATCTTCTGCTTTTCGGCCACTTCAAAGAATTTGTTCATCGCGTCCAATCCTTTTGTATTCGCATCCTTATCGGTTTTATCACCCATCTCATCAAAAGCATACCCGCGGTAACGTAATTGGTACCCGTTGGTAGGATCTTTCTTCAGGTTCTCTTCGGTTTCTGCGGCTGTTTCGGCATACATTTTATTCAGTAAAAGGTATCCCGCAAATTTTTTGTGCGCATAAAAACTTCCACCGTTCAGTTCCAGGTATTTCTTTATCATCTCCAGCGCTGTGCCGGGTTGTCCCGCCAATTGGTATAGCTCTGCCATTTCCATATAGGCAGGAGCAAAATTGGGGTCTATGGTAATTGCCTGCTTATAATTCTCAAGCGCCACATTATAATTGCGACCGCGATAGTAAAGTTTTCCTTTGCGGAGAACTCCCTTTGCTGATTTCGGATTCAGTTTCAAAGCCTCATCATATTCTTTGATCGCACCTGAACCCTCAGTAGGATTCTGCTCTAGGATACAATCACCCATCATCAGGTGCACTTCCGGATTTTTTGGCTCCCATTTCATGGCATCAGCAAGGAGTTTATTTGCTTCTGTGAGATTCTTATACGGATTCGGAACGATGATGTATGCTTCGGCTATCTTCATAAAAACAGTAGCGTTCTTTGCGCCAAGCGTTTTTGCTTTAAAGAGATTTGCATTTCCTTCCTTGTCATTCCCCTGCATCAGTTGTACTTTTCCAAGGCCCGCGTAATTGAGTCCGTTGGTGGGCTGTACTTCCGTTCCTTTCTTGTACATGATAAAGGCCGAGTCGATATTATCGCTCTTAAAGAAGTTCTCTCCGTAATAAAAATAATAATCGCCCTTGTTCGCGTCCTTGGCAATGAGCGCGCGGAAATCTGCAGCCGCCGCTTCAAAGCGTTCGTTATCGGTTTTGGTGATAGCTTCCTGCAGGCTTTGAGCTCCTAAAGCGCAGGCAAATGAAAGAGCTAGAATTGTTGCGTTGATCCTTTTCATATTTATTTATGGTGATTCGTGTTATGATTTGTGTTGTTCTTTTTCTTGGCTAGTACAAAATAGAAAGGCACATTTTTGTAAACGCGCACGTTGTGCCCATCCTGCATGCCGGGTTTCCATTTGGGCATCATGCGTATTACGCGCGCGGCCTCTTTGTCTAAATTCTCTCCCCCGGGAACTGATTTAATAGCTTTGATATCCGTAAGGCTTCCATCTTTCTCAACGATGAACTGCATCATGATCGTACCTTCGATGCCCAATTGTTTTTCAGCCATCGGGTATTCCAGATGCTCCTGTATGAACTCGATCATTCCTTGAGAACCTCCGTTAGGATACTCAGGCATTTTGGTGGCCAGCACGTAAGGATTATTGTCATCTGCAGGGGCCACTGTTGGTGTTGTTACGGGAGTGGCTGTAGCCCTAGTAGTTGTTTTAGTCGCGGTCTTCTTGGGCGTAGTTTTTTTTGCAGGCGCTTTCTTAGCTGTCGACTGGGCAAAAAGCACCGGGGCCATCAAGGCAAAAAGGGCTATAAAAAGGGCCTGTTTCATAGGATAGACAAAAATAACATTTGCCAACGTCGTGCCAAACTAATGAGACCAATTTCACCCTTTTACAGAGGAAAATGCAAAATTTGAGGTCGAATTTGTATGGATTTAACGGTTTTTAACCAATTCCTTTTACTCGCCACCAAGGGGAGCGATATTTACTTCAATTACACGTTCCTGTCGGAAGGCAGGCACCAGGCCGGTCTTTAATAGCATAAGCTGACCTTTTTGACCGGCCACAAACGACAAAAACCCTGTGCCCAGTGTAAAATCATCGCTTCGGCGCATCATGTACATGTAACGACAAAAAGGATAGTCACGCGTTTCGATATTGCTCTGATCAGGATAATAAGCGGTCTTTCCTTGTTCTTTGGCAATAGCGAGTGTTCTTACTTTTGTGATGATCTCTTTGGTGATCGTTTCATCCTTATCGCTCAACCAGGCATAATCGATCACGCCAATGGTCCTTTGCTTTGCAGCTACCTGGTCTATCAGCTCCAAAGAATTTTTCGCTGCGTAACAATTCTTGCCGAAAGGTTTTCCCTGCAAAAGGCTGTCTTTAATAAAACGTGTTACACCTGAGTTCTGGTTGTCGAAAGCGATCGCGTAAGTAGTGTCTCTTCCCTCAAGGATGTCTTTCATTTTTTGAATGGTGAACGAAGTATCTGCAGAAGCAAGCGGAACAATAAAAGCCAGTGCGCTTTTCGCTACGCAGGTTTGGCGGGGAAAAAGATTCGCGGCTTCAAATCTTTTCAGTTCTCCCGCTGATAGTTGGCGCGAAAGCAGAATCACCTTACAGCAATCGGTATACAAACCCTGTATAGCATCCAGTTCATTTACATAGCTTATTTCAACCTGCGAGTTCTTATAGATCTCCGTGAAGGTATATA
>JANWKZ010000201.1 GCA_025451115.1 Bacteroidia bacterium
GCATCATCGGCATGGGAGAGAGTGTGGATGACCGTATAGGCATGTTGTTTACTCTTACCAATCTTACCCCGCAACCAGAAAGCGTTCCTATCAACGCTTTAGTTCCTGTTGAGGGAACTCCACTTGAAGATCAGAAGCCTGTTCCGGTATGGGACATGGTTCGTATGGTGGCTACTACAAGGATCGTAATGCCGCACACCGCAGTTCGTTTATCAGCCGGTCGTTTAACGATGAGCATGGAAGGCCAGGCGCTTTGTTTTATGGCGGGCGCTAACTCTATTTTTGCCGGAGATAAATTATTGACCACGCCTAATCCTTGTTACAATGAGGATATGAGCATGTTTGATATTCTTGGTTTAACTCCAAAGCCCGCATTTGCTGATAAGAAACATCACGCCGAACATACGCATTAGCGCTATGAACCAGTTCCCGAAAAAATTGCTGCTGAAGCTTGATAAAAGAAAGGATGAGAATAACTTCCGTGAGCTGAGTGTTTCCTCAAAAAAAGCGATCGATTTTTTTTCCAATGATTACCTCGGGCTTTCGGCCAGCAAGGAGGTGAAAAAATTAAAAGACAGATTTAGTAAGCAATATACACTCAAGGGTGAAGGCTCTACCGGCGCACGTTTGCTGAGCGGCAATACAAAGATCGCTATGGCCTGCGAGAAACAAGTGGCTAAATTTCATGGCGCTCAGTCGGCACTGCTTTTCAATTCGGGTTATGATGCCAATGTAGGATTGCTTTCCTCGGTGCCTTTGCGTGGCGACCTTGTATTGTATGATGAATTGTCGCATGCTTCTATCATTGATGGTCTGCGTATGAGCTTTGCGGAAAATTTCAAGTTCAGGCATAATAATACGGCGCATCTCGAACGTTTGTTGCAAAGACATTCGGGCCCGGCATTTCCCTCCGAACGCGGCGATAAAAGACATATTTACGTAGTAACCGAATCCGTTTTTTCAATGGATGGCGATGAGGCACCTTTGAAAGAGATCTCTGAGTTATGTAAAAAATACAAAGCACATTTAATTGTGGATGAAGCACACGCCACCGGCGTGTTCGGGAAGAACGGAAAAGGCCTTTGTAACGAATTGAAGATAGAGAATGATTGCTTTGCACGTGTTCATACTTTCGGAAAAGCATTGGGTGTTCACGGAGCCGCGGTGGTTGGCAATAAAGCGCTGACAGATTATCTTGTGAATTTTGCCCGTTCCTTCATTTACACAACCGCTTTGCCTCCTGCCAGCATTGCCTCGATCATGGCAGCTTATGCAGTACTTCAAAAAAGCAAAGAGATCAAAGCGCTAAAGGAAAATATCAAGACCTTCAATAAGCTTTCTGTAAACACCACCAATAAAATAAGAAGTCACAGCGCCATTCATTGCTTCCTGGTTCCCGGGAATGAATACGCGATAAAAGCAGCCGAAGCACTGCAGAAAAAAGGACTGGATGTGCGGGCTATTAAAAGTCCAACCGTAAAAGAAGGATCTGAAAGATTAAGGGTTTGTCTTCATGCCTTTAATACGAAAGCTGAGGTAGAAAAACTTGCCAATTCGCTGCGCGATATGTTCAGCGCTTAAGTAACGCTGATCTTTCCCATAAAAAGATATTTCCAAAGTTTTCCGAACGTGGTCGCGTAAGCTTTCCACTTTGCAAATGTCCTCTTGTGAAAGGGCGCGAAAGGCAGTAACGAAACCAATCTAAGTATAACATGCAGCAGGAAAATAAAGAAGGAAAAGAAGAAAGAAAAATAGCGTTTGTATTTTTTGTAGAATTTAAGTTTGCTGATGATCTGGTTTGAAATGACCAGCGAAAGATTTTTGGCGGATGATTGACCGATGTGATGTATGATCTTCCATCCCGGAAAATAAATGTTCTCCCCGCCTTTTTCCAGGTTACGATAGCCCAGGTCGGTATCGTCCATCCAGAAAAGATCTTCATCAAGCTGACCGATCTCGTTAAGTGTTTGCTTTGATAAAAGTATAGCGGCTCCCGAGACAAAATCTACGGGCATAGCTTCTTTGGTGCTTGCGGCCTCCGGGTAGGAAATAATATCAAGGAAACGATTCAAAAAAATGCTTTCTAAAAAATGCTGCGCCACATTTGGGAATTTCCAGGCAGATGATTGAAAGCTTTTGTCGGGATTCAGGATGCGTGGCCCCAGCAAAAGATTTTTAGTACCTGCTTTTTGAAGGTAGGCGAGAGCTTCAGGAAATGAATTATCAATGAATGCCGCATCGGGGTTTAGCATCAGGATGTATTCCCCTTTAGCCTGTTTGAGACCTACGTTATTGCCTGCCGAGAAACCGAGGTTTGCTTTACTTTCGGTCAGGATAACTTCGGGGAACATTTCTTTTACGGCGGCGCAGGTGCCATCGGCCGAGGCGTTGTCAATAACAAGCACTTCGTGGGGGATGGAAACAGAATTCCGGATAGAATGAAGGCATTCCAGCAAAAGGTCTTTCACATTATAGCTTACGATGACTATGCTTAACACCGGCTTTTGCTGTTGGCTCATACCGTTAACAAATATAAGTAATATAAATTCTATGCGTATCTTTGAGGAACATGCGAAAAGACCCGGCGCAATTAAGAGTAGCCTACCTTTCTTCCATTGATCCGCGAGATAAGCTGGCCTGGTCGGGATCTCATTTCAGTATTTACTCGGCTTTGCAAAAGATCTTTAAGGAAGTGGATGTATTGGGTCCTTATCAGCCCGCGGCGGCAGTTCTGACAGGAAAAACGAAACACTTTTTCGCTAAAGTTTCCGGAAAGCGATATGATTTTCGTCGCAGTAAAGTGGTTTCGGAGGCTTATGCAAAATATTTTGACAGCAAGTTGTCTCAAAAGCAATACGACCTTATTGTAGCTCCTGCCGCTTCGGCCGAGGTGGCCCGATTGAAAACTAAAGTGCCGATCGTTTATGTCTCTGACGCTACCCTAAAGGCTTCGCTCAATTACCACAAGGCACTGAGTAATTTAAAAGCTTCTTCGCTGGCAGAAAGTATGGAAACGGAGAAAATGGCCCTTGAGAAGAGTGCTGTGTGCGTTTTTACCACGGCCTGGGCAGCTGATTCGGCCATTGAAGGTTTTGGTGTAGTTAAAGAAAAGGTGAAGATCATTCCTTTTGGCGCGAATTTCTATGAGATTCCCTCAAAATCGGAAGTGCTGCCGAAGAAAAAAGACTCCTTGTGCAAATTGCTTTTTGTAGGCGTGCAGTGGGAGAACAAAGGTGGGCCCATTGCCTTTAACGCACTTAAAAAATTACTTGCTTCAGGAATTGATGCAGAACTTACTGTTTGCGGCTGTGTTCCGCCGGATGAATTTAAACACGAGAAAGTAAAAGTGATCCCTTTTCTCAATAAATCTGTCAAAGAGGAGCGAGAAAAATTGTACCAACTATATAAAGAAGCAAATTTCCTCGTGCTGCCAACCCGTTTCGAGGCTTACGGACTTGTTTTTTGCGAGGCCAGCGCTTATGGAGTCATTTCTCTTGCTACGAACACCGGCGGTGTTCCGGGTGTGATCACCGAAGGCGAAAATGGTTTTCTCTTCGATATGAAAGATAGCGGCGGTGGCTACGCAGAAAAAATTGCAGAGATATGGCAAAACGCCGATCTGTACAGAGTGCTTACGGAAAAAAGCCGAGGCGTGTATGAAAATAAATTGAATTGGGAAGCGTGGACCGTGAAATTGCTGGAAAGTATTCCTTTGTGAATTTAAAAAAATAAAACATGAACGATCTGGAAAAATACTTCAGGGAGAACAAAGACAGGCTTATCTATAAGTGGAACCACTATTTTGATGTTTACGACCGGCATTTTAGTGCCTACCGAGGCAAAGAAATAACCGTGGTGGAGATTGGTGTTTTCCAGGGCGGTAGTCTGCAGATGTGGAAGAAGTACTTTGGCCCCAAGGCAAAGATCTACGGCATAGATATAAATCCTGCCTGTAAGGACCTCGAAGAAGAGAATATAAAAATATTCATCGGCTCGCAATCCGACAGGGAATTTTTAAGGGAAGTTAAAAAACAGATCCCTAAAATAGATATTCTCATAGATGACGGCGGACATACCATGAAGCAGCAGATCGTGAGTTTTGAGGAACTGTTCGATCATGTAAAGGAAGATGGTGTTTATTTATGTGAAGACCTTCATACGTCTTATTGGCTTGGCTATGGCGGAGGGCATAAAAGAAGGCGCACATTCATAGAATACTCAAAGGATTTTGTGGATGATATCAATGCATGGCACTCCGAGCAATCTTCCTTGAAGGTAAATGAGATCACAAAAAGCGTGAGGTCTGTTCATTACTATACAAGTGTGGTGGTAATGGAGAAAGGGCGTATGGAAAAACCTGTTGAAAGTGCTACAGGCAAGCAAAGTTACGAATCAACACCTGTTAAGCAAGCTGCTCTCAGAAGATTTTTGGCCTGGTCTAACAGGCAATTAAATAAGACACTGCGTTTCTTCAGGCTTCCGGAAAGTATAGCTAAGTGATCAGGATCTTCTAACGAAACATTTGGCCCGGAAACGGATCTTTTGCCAAAAGCTGAGTGTGGAATAAGCCGCCAGGGAAGAAGAAAAGAAGCGTTTGTATGCAAATTGTCCAAGGCTTGTCATTCCGCAGGAGTCAAGCCACATTTTTCCAATAAAAGAATTGAAGCCCGTAGATTCAATTTTCTTATTCTGATCAATAAGGGAAAGTAGCCACTTTTCGATCTTGTCTAGATCTTCTTTGCTTTTGATCAGGGTGTTGGTAGCAATTAAAGTGTGTGTATTGAATTCGTCTTCTGAATAAGTAATTCCCAGGTTGTCTAAATAATTTTTTCGAATAACACTTGCAGAGGTTTTTTGCGTTTCATTATGTTGTTCACTCACCTGGCCACTGTGGCTCCTGTATTTGAAAAGAAATTCCCGGATATTACTGAGTGCGGAAACCCTGCTGAGTTGTATCCAAAGATCATAATCTTCGGCGTGTTTGTACTCCGGGTTATAACGAATGTTGTTTTTTAGCAGGGTTTCTTTGCGGATAATAGTAGAAGGGTGGCAGAGACAAGAGTTGAACAGTAAATTGGCCTGGAGCCATGCCGGGTCACTGCTTACTTTTAATTTCTTACTTCCGTTTCCTCCAAAAGTATAGTACCAGGTGCCTGAAGCACCCACTTTAGGAAAACTCTGCATGAAACTCACCTGCTTTTCAATACGTTTAGGGAGACTGATATCGTCTGCGTCCATGCGCACAATATATTCGCCACGTGCTATTTCTATGCCCTTATTGAGGGTTGCTATGAGTCCAAGATTTTCTTCGTTCTTTACATATTTTACACGTGGGTCGCGAAAAGAAAGGATGATCCGCGCTGTGAGGTCTGTAGAGCCGTCATCAATAACTAATAATTCAAAATTCTTATACGTCTGCGCCACAATGCTGTCAATAGCCTGCCTTAAATGCTTTGCAGCATTGTAAGCGGGTAATATGACCGTTACGAGTGGCTTTTTCATCAGAGTTTTTCAGTTATTTCGTTGATATGATCGAAGAAGAAAGCGTGATGCTTTTTCGCCACTTCGTAATTGTGTTTTACTGATTCCAACTTCGACCTATAGATCTCCGGGGTCAGTTCTTTAAGAATATTTTTTAATTCTTCGATGGTTTCGAAAGTAATGATGCCGTTCTTATCATAATAGTCGCCAATGTTGGGGCAACCCCAATAGATAGGAATAGTATAGCTCATAAAACAATCGATCACTTTCTCGGTAATGTAATTTGTATATCTGCTGTTCTCGATCGTTATGTGGAACATAGCGTTCTTGAAAAGCGGGATCTTGGTATCAATGCGCTCTTTCGGAAATAAAAGGTCGAAAGCGAACTTTTCTTCCAGCAACGGAATGATGGAATGTCTTAATTGATGACCGGGCAGGTCTTTTTTATTGCTTTTGATGAAACTGACCTCGAATTTCTTATCGGTAGAAAAAGTATTGTGGTAATCTTTTCTCATGCCGATGTTATTTCCGTTGTTATCGGTAAGTACCCAGCAGGAACCAAAGCAAAAGTGTTCGGCATTCGCATGTTTGGCTACTACTTCGGGGTCGAAAGAAAGAACTTTTGTAAAGGATCCGGCATGCTCAAGCACTTCTTTTTTAATATCGTTAATGTCGGGAGTTTCCGCGCCGTGAATGAGCAGTAGTTTATCGAAGTTCTTTTGATCTTTTTTCAATTTGCTCCCGAAATAAGAAGAGGGAGGGTCAATGATGATTTTAATGCGTTTGTCGCGGGTCAAAAAATTATGTCCCGGTATTCCGTATTGCGAGTAGGTTTCAGTTACAGGTTCTTTTTTCTTCCAGAACATATACAAATATAACTTATAAAAGGGTCCAACCCGCCGGGTAAATATCGGGACTGGTTTTTTCCTTGAACCAGTTTTTTGGAGCGATGACCTGCTTCTTTTTGTTTTTATTAAGCCAGGCGCCCCACCAGCTGAAGCTGCTATTGGCAATGATATTGTGTTTGCAATGACTCATCAGGCGCATATCCTCAAAGTTCTGTTTCCCTTTGTTGTGATCGATGAAATGCATGGGCATATCAAAAGAAAGGTTTTCCCGGCACCAGGCAATGTCGTCAGAGAAAATGAATAGTTCGGGTTTAGAAGCAACTTTTTTTATTGCCTCAACTGCTTTCCTGTAATATTCGCTGTCGCAGGTTCCGTGATAAGAATTGATGGTCTTGTCGTTCACATAGTCTGCACGACGAATATGTAAACTGACAGAATCAGTTTGGTTTAGTTTTTCGAGTAAGGAACTGTTTTGTTGGTCGGATTGGTTCTTAAAAGTGAATTCTTTCCGGAGTGTATCACGGATCGCTGAAAAATACTTTTCGCTCTGCCAGAAGCCTTCCAGGTAGGCATCAGGACCATATTTTGGGAGCGATGAATTATAAGAGTGTGAATTCTCCGCAATATATTTCTTTCCAAAAAGCGAAGGAATTTTTCGGTATAATTCGCGATACAGTTTGCTTTCAGCATGTTTCAAAAAAGGTGCTATCTCGGCAGGGCTTGCGAATTCAGTTTTCAAGTCGAAAACATGCAACTCAAATTCCCTTTGGGTATGAGCGCCGCCGCTATTCTTTTCAAGATGACTTTTGTCAAGCTTAAGAACAGTATTATATTGACTCGCCAGCGCTTTTCCCGCCGCGTACTGAAACATCTGATTCCCCAATCCACCTATGAGCTTAACAATGATCATTAGTATTTCTCGAACTTAAAGATATTAAAACGACTGCCATAGAACCTGCTGCGGGTCTTTTTAAGCGTTTTTTGCTTATTCAATTGGGTAAATACCTTGTCTATGAATTCCTGCAAGCTCATAGGCACTTCACAAAGAGCTTTTAGATCTTCCCGGGTCTTTATCTCCAGGTTCGTAAATAGTTCATCAGTAAACAATACCAGATTTCGGGTGTTCTTTTTTAGGTCGATCTTTTGCAATAGTGTCATGTGCTCACGAATAAGGAGCGACTTATCCCTAAGAACACTTTGCGTAACCTGTCCCTCTGTATTATCAGCCGTGCAGATCAGCGCTTCGTTTGTCATCACAATATTCCGGTTCTGTTTTAAAACCCGTATGTAGTATTCAATATCTACAAGCCATTTCAGGCTTTTGTCATATAGTTCTTTGTTCTTTCTGAAAAGAGTGGCACTGGGTGCTCCGATCATATTTCGGAAAAAGAGAAATTCCGGTTCGGCTTTTATCCTTTTTAACTGCGCCGGGGAGCATTTGTGAATGTATTTCTTCCCGGAGGGAACATTCCAGACCTCCGTAGCGCAAAAAGCCATTACCGCTTTGGGGTTAGCATCCAAAAGCGCTACCATTTTAGAGAGGCTTTTATCCTGCGTAAAGTGATCGTCGTGGTGAAGGAGTTTGATGTATTCGCCTTTGGCTTTTCGGATCGCTTCATTCCAGTTCTCCGGTGTGCCGAGTGAGACCGGGTTTTTGAAGTAATGGAGTTTTGGTGAGCTGTAGTTCTTTTGAATAAAATCTTTTACTGTATTATCCGGCGTATCATCTGTAATAATGATCTCGAGATCTTCATGATCCTGTTTAAAAACGGCGTCGAGACACCTTTTCAGATATTGGGTTTGCTTATAGCAGGGTATGCAGATAGATACTTTTGGCATTTATTTTTCGGCCCTTATAAGGCCTCTGCGTAAATAGGGCTCGTTAAAATTCTCTCCGAAATAAAAAAGCATATAACCATTGGATGTACTTACCGAGAAATTGTTCTTTCTCAGCAAGTCGCCAAATAGTTGCTCGTCTTGCTGCCTATGATAGGTACAAAGCGCGATCTTTAATTTACCGGCTTGTGTAAGTATTTCTTTTGCGCCTTCCAGTAATTCTGTTTCGGCTCCATCCACATCGATCTTTAAGAAATCAGGAGCAGGTTTTCCTTTGAAATAATAATCCAGGGAAACATGCCTGTCATCATTCTTGTTCGAAACGAACCTGTTCACAATAGTAACTTTTTCTTTCCAGGGCTCGAAGGTGGCCTGTAAAGCTTCGATCCATTCTGTATCTGTTTCTATCAGGTAAAGATGTTTGATCTTCTCAATGAAAGGAAGGGCAAAGATGCCTTCTGCCGCCCCGGCGTCTACAATGATCGAATTATCATTCACTCCGAATGAGTCAGTAAGATATTTATGTGGTGAGCCGGGATGCTGCTCACACTGAAGGAAGGAAAAGCTATCGCGCACCCGACCTTCGGCCCAACTTCTTTTGAAGAATAATTTTTTCCCCTCATGCATCACATATTTTAGTCCGGAACTGTCACTCTGAACCTTTACGTTTTCCGGGCTGTACTGTTTCTGGAATTCATAAGGAAAAACGTGCAGCGGGTTCTTGTCGAGGTAATCAAGAACTTCTTTTATTTCAGGAGTGATCTTCGCCTTTTTGTAATAATCCAGTATTTCTTTTTTTTGATTCTCTACATGACGGTTCTTGCGCGCTTCCAATATCTTGTAACGCATGCTCTCAGGAACAATAAACCGGTATATACTTTTTATGAGTTGCGACATATCAGTTCTTTCCTAAGTTTATCCAGTACGACGAATTTTTAGAAACATGTTCCTTGTAGTAAAGTTCTTCTTCTGAAGGACGGTCGGTATTCTCATACCAGGGCAAATGCTGCGCCCCGTATTTCCCGCCTAAGCGGTAGGCACGACATTGATCGGCATTTCCTTTTGCCAGGGGTCTGTAAAGCGCGAAGGTCGTATCTACAGGCGCATCGTATAGATCTTCTTCCACTTTCTTTTGCCAGTATTCTTTCTCGAGGCCAATGACGTTTTCTTTTAGCTTATAATGCTGAGGAAGATCATTGATACATAGCGCAAGCCCAAGTTTCTCAATGGAAGAATGTTTTTTCAATACTTCGTACATGTCTTTTATAAAATGCTCGCCGCAGCTTTTCAAAGGTAATACATCCGGGTCGGTATAAACATAGTAACACGATCTAAATTCGCTGAACACGTCCGAATTCCAAAGTGCCATATACCCTTTGTTCTCAGTAAGACGAATCACTTTGTGCGGCGTATTTTTGTAGAAATCGAGTAGGGGAGGATAAGTTGAGTTATTGTCCAGGATGATAATATTGGTATATCCCCATTCTTCCAGTCGCCCGATCAATTGTTTGGTGAAGGTAAGGCGGTTGAAGTTGTTTATGATGATAGGGATCTTCTTAAAGTCGTTTTCTTTTGGCTCGGAAATAAAAAGGCGCGCGAACTTTTTATAGATGCCCCCCGTAAAGGAAAGACAGGAACGGACGAGTTTGCCTGCGAAACTCATTTGGCTTTAAAGGGATTAAGGATGTTGCGGATCAGTTTCCCTACTTTAAGTTCGGAAGAGCGGAGCAGGCGGGTATATTCTTCAAAACCTTCGATGGCTGGCTTCGAAAAATTAAGCTCCCAGCATTTTTTACGCTCGGTCCTTTGTTTTTCCTGTTGCGCGGGATCTGAACTCACCCCGTCGGTATCAAAAACAGCTACCGCTTGTGAGATATGCATGTAACTTGCTTCATGAACTAAAACGGCGCGCAAAAAGAACTCGTAGTCGCCCGTTATCTTCAGGTCTTCGCGATATCCACCCAGTTTTTTGTATAAAGCAGAAGAAATAAAAGTGGAGGGATGCGCCAGTGAAGACACCATAAAATAATACACATCCAGTTTGTCGGGCATGTCGGCACGCTGCCTGCTCTTTCCGTCATCTACCAAAAGATCTCCAAACACCAGTTGGTTTTTACCAAGATGCTGAGAAAAATCCTTCAGCACATTTTCATTGGCCAATATATCGCCCGAATTGAGAAAAAGAAGATAGTCTCCTTTCGCTTTTTGAGCCCCTTTGTTCTGCGCGTTAAAAATTCCTCCATCTTTTTCGGAAACGGAATAAGAGAATTTATCAGCGTGCTTTTTTACTACTTCCGCGCTTCCATCACTCGATCCACCGTCAATAACAATGTATTCAAGATCCTTTTCGGTTTGCCCCAAAACACTGGCAATGGTCTTTTCGAGACCAACCTTGTTATTGTAGTTTATGGTAACAACCGATAGTTTCATTTTCTAAGCAGTCTCGCAGTTTTTATCTGTTCGAATACGGTTTCGGGCTTAATGCTGTTCAAATTTACTTCCAAACCTTCAAAATACATTATTTTTCTTTTGGCGGGGTCGAGCAGGTTCTTTTTGCTTTCTTCCGGGTAGATAAAGAGAAGATCTTTACTTGCTTCGGGGGGATAAGGGCAAAAGCGACCGAAATGATTTCCCTTGAAAATACATACCGATGGAGCCTGCAGGGCAGCAGCGATATGGAAGGGGCCCGAGTCATTTGCAATAACAAAGGCTGCCCTGGATGTGAGTTCGGGGACATTTGCCAGGTTCTTTTTGCCTGCAACTATCTCAAAAGGAAAATCTGCGTTTTTGATCAGCTCTTCCGCTATTGGGAGGTCTCCTTTAGAGCCCCCAATGACAAAAGGAAGTTTGTATTCTGCGTACAACATCGAGCAGAGTTTGCGGAAATGATCTACCGGCCATCTTTTTACTTCATGCCCGGCGCCGGGAAAAATAAGTATACTGTCTTTTTTTCCGTCCTGCACTACTTTGATCACGGGTCTGTTAAGATTGATCTTTTTGCCAAGCACTTTCTCGAAGAAATATTTGTAGCGATCGAACTCATGCATTTCTTCCTGTGAGGAAGGAACGAGTTGAGTATAATACGTGTTATGTTTGGTTTTGGGTTCCTGACCTATATTCACTGTGTCTCCATCATAACCGATGATCTCTTGTGCTCCGCTGGCCAAAGCCACTTTATCCGAATTTCCTGTCCTTGAATAAGTGGGATGGATCAAAAGTGTGGCACCGGTACCACGTAATTGCTCATAAACGCTTTTTCTGTACTCAACTTGGTCCAGTTCGTTTGGTTTCACCCAAATGAATTTGTCTACGAAAGAAGAGTCAAATTTTTCAGCAAGGTCTTTCCATAGAATGTTTCCGCAAAGAATGATCTCCCAACCCGGTTTTGAATTGCGTAGTTCTTCCAGGAAATTCCGGAACAGGATATAGTCGCCGATGGCATCAAGCTTAAGAAGGATGAGGCTTTTTTCTTTTTTGCCGGTCTTTAAAGTGAAAAGTGAGCGTTCCATGCGATCGATAGCGATCAGTTCGGATTTGCGCTTTATTTTCTTAAATATATTCATATCCCGAAGGGCCGGGTATTTTTAAGCAGAAGTTTCCTGTTTGTAAAGTTTATCGAGTATGCTTTGGTTGCTTGTGGCGAATACGTCGGCGTAATAGATCCCTACGCCGCTTCCGGCACATGACCTGATATAAGCGTTAAGATCGGTGAAACGTTTTACCGGGTCAGTGTCTACAAGCGACATAAAATTGCCGTAATTATCGTAAATGATGAATTTATAACCGGTGTTGCCCAGCAATTCGATAAGCTCCAAAGATTCTTTCTGCGACTGGGGTGTGTTTATCTCGTATTCAAAGAACAGCGAAGGTTTGTGGCTCTTTATAAAATCCGAACTACCGAGTAATATTCCAAAGTCAAAGCCATCGGTATCAGATTTAAGAAGCGTTATATCTGACCCCTTGATATTTTCTTTTTTGAGAATGTCTATAAGCGAAAGCACATTTGTTTCGGTTCCGGATCCGTCAGAAACTATTTTGCCGGTTCCATTTACTTTAACAAGGCTTCCTTTCACCGCTTCTGTCTCTTTTCCCACAAAACAATTGATAGGTGTGATGGCTTCCTTTCCTTTTGTGTTTCTTTCCAGGTAATCAAAGTACCCGGGGTCTCCTTCAATGCTTATCACAGGTATTTTAGAAGAAGCTCTTATGATCAATGCTGTATCGCCCACATTCGCACCAATATCGATACATTTCCCTCCCACTTCAGCAAAAACGAGCGCCGCTATATTCGCTATTTTGCGATCATAATGCTTGAACATTTTCTGGTACTCCGGAAGCTTGCTGTTATAAGGTAATACGATCTCATAAGAACCGATGCTTCCCTTAACAGTATAGGTCTTATCGCGGGTATCCGGCTTGGGCTCCAGTTTAAAAAGGCGTGAGGATATTTTGCGGGCTAAGCTCATCAGATCTTTTCTGTTTTTCCGGTACGTGTATTGAAAATCTCAAGTCCCCTGATCTGTTCCAGTCGTTTGGTGCCCGACAGGAAGGTCAAATTGCCATTTTGGTCGCGACTCTCGCGCACGCGCGATTCCACATAGCCTTCTTTGCAGCTCAATGCTTTGAGGCCTTTCATTTTGTCTTTACGCACGAAGTAGGCGTTGCTACCGTAGGAATTGCTTCCCACAAAAGCATACCCTTTTTCTTCGGCGAGGTCGCACAACGAAAGGAGAGAAGTCCCGTAGCAAAGATTGCTGTAATGGTAATTCGTTCTGTAGAAATCTTCTTTGTAGGGAATGGTCCATGGATTATCATGCCCGAACACGCTATTGTATTCAATGAGTACGATCACCGGTTTGATAGAGTTGATCGCTTTCCATATCCAGTAATCATTGCCGTCAATATCAATATGCAGCAGGCCCACATCGCCTTCAAAACCGTTCTCTTTCAATAAAGGATTAATGTTTTCTTTCGTTACAAAAATGGGAGTGGCGGTAAGTTCGTGTTTCCAGTAAATATCATCAGCCTGCACCGACTTCATGTACTTTTCGGAACTGTCCATGATCAATCCTTTCCAATTATTGTTGACAAGAAGGAATCGTGTATTTGATTCTTTGTAATCTTCTACGCCAAATTCGATGAAGTTCTTTTGCTCAATGTCAAGATAATCTACCAGGAATTGGATGATACCATCATCGCCCCACTGGGAGAACACACGGAACTCGGCACGATGAATATTTTCAATGATCTCTTTTACCTGTCCGCGGTTGATCTGCGAAGAGATCTTGCCGTTCTGTACCCGCAACTCGTCGATCTTAGAGACCTCATGACGCACCGCGTTCACCGTTTGCGGCGAATGTAAAAGGTGCCTTAAGGCTCTGAAGAATTTAGCGATCATTTTTATTTTTTTAGTTCAAAGGTGCCGGGCGGAAAAACACAACCCAGGTCGGCATTTCCGTACTGCGCAAATTCAGATCCGTTGTCAGCAATTGAAAATTCGCAGATATTCTCATTGTAATCGAACATCATCAGGTTAGGAATATGTAATCCTATATTGAATTTATAATTTCCAGGGGTGAGGAAGTGACCGGGTATTTTAAATAGGAAGGCTAACTCTTTTTTTCCGGCATCCATCACGTCGTTCAGGCTTAGTTCTTTTGTAAATACTTTACGGTCGAGGCTGTCACAAACGTTCAAACCGAGTTTGATGTCGGGTATTTGAGTTAGGTAATTTACTTTCAGATGAAGATGTACCTCCTCGTTATGCAGGAACATGTGTTTGCGCCCGGCGTCTTTATCGGAAGTAAAAGCTTCCGTGAGCATGATCTTTTTTTCGGGATCAAAGGTTTTTTGGAAAACCTGGTGGCGGTTACCATCATTGTTATAATAAATGCTAACCCCTTCGTTTATATCGCCGTTGTAGATCACCTTTCCTTTGTTCAACACGATGGTCTTCTCGCAAAGCGCTTTTATTTGCCCCATGTTATGACTCACGAATAGAACTGTTCTTCCCTGGCCGGTAACGTCGTTCATTTTGCCGAGGCATTTTTTCTGGAAAGCGGCGTCTCCAACGGCAAGTACTTCGTCTACAATAAAAATATCGGGTTCGAGATGTGCGGCCACGGCGAAGGCAAGACGTACATACATCCCGCTGCTGTAGCGTTTTACGGGAGTGTCAAGAAATCTCTCTACTTCAGCGAAGTCGACGATCTCATCGAATTTGGCTTCGATCTCTTTTTTGTTCATGCCGAGTATGGAGCCGTTGAGGAAGATATTCTCCCTGCCACTTAGTTCGGGATGAAAGCCCGTTCCAACTTCCAGTAAACTTGCAACACGACCGGTTATCTCAACACGACCGCTGGTTGGCGTTACAATGCGTGATAAAACCTTCAGTAAGGTAGATTTTCCGGCCCCGTTCCTTCCTATGATACCTACACGATCACCTTGTTTTACTTCAAAACTAACATCGTCAAGTGCCCAAAATTCTTCTTTCGCTTTTTGAACGTTTGCTTTTACGATATTGCTGAGGGTGCCGGTGAGGGTTTTATAGCGGTCGGCCTGCTCATGCCGGATGATGTACTTTTTACTGATATGTTCGGCAGATATGACCGTGCTCATTTTAATTCTTTCGCCAAAGCATTACAAAATCATTCATGTAATAATCGTTGCCGATATCGAAGTCCTCTACCTTTTCAATACGGAAACCCATTTTGAAATAGAAATTGATGGACTTATAATTTTGTCGATTTACGGTTAGGCGAATGCTTTGGGGGTTGTTTAACTCTTCAAATACTTTTTTGAATACAGTGGTTCCTAATCCCGAGTTCTGTTTTTCATCGAGGATGTAGAATTTGTGCAGGAAATAATCTCCTTGTTCTTTCTGGCTTACGGAAATAAAGCCGACTTGCTTCTCTTCGCTGACAACCATATGAAAACGCTGTCCTTCATCGACCTGTTGTTGGAGGGCTTTGGTGGAGTACATTTTGTTGAGCATGTAGTTTACCTGGCCTATGCCTATGATAGGAGTGTAGTGTTTGGCCCAGATCTCGCGGGCCAGTTGGGCGATGCTTGCAAGATCTTCAGGGTTTGCAGGTTTCAGGCTTAGCATATCCAACAAATATACGGGTAAAATGCGTAATTTTGGAGGGTGGGGCAAAGTGTTAGTAACATAAATATTCAGAACCGGAGGGCCTCTTTTGATTACGCGTTCTTAGAGAAGTATACGGCCGGAATGGTATTGCGGGGTACTGAAATTAAATCGGTGCGGGCCGGCAAGGCTTCTTTGTCTGATGGCTTCTGCTTTTTTAAGAATGGCGAACTTTTTATAAGGAATATCCATATCAACGAATACGAAAAAGGTTCCTATAATAACCATGAACCACTTCGGGAAAGAAAGCTGCTGCTGAACAAAAGCGAGCTCCAGAAACTGGAAAAAAAGCTTACCGATAAAGGCCTCACCATTGTGCCCGTACGCATGTTCCTCAGCGAAAGCGGCTATGTGAAGCTGGAAATAGCCCTGGCAAAGGGAAAGAAGAGCTTTGATAAGCGGCAGGACATCAAGAAAAAGGATATCGAGCGGGAGACGGCCCGGAGGTTTTAGAAGTCTATCACCTTACTAACCTAATAAACTTCATTACTCTGAAGCTATCTCCCACCTTATCCTTAAAGTATAAGGTCAATCGATAAATTTACGGTGGCGAAAGTACAATAGGAGACATTTCGGTACTAACTGTTCCCGTTAAATGGAACCTGTCACTTTATATCTGGTGCCTTTTTAGGAATAACTGGTATTTAACAATCAAAAGCTAACAACTTCCGGCCTTCTAAAAGCCCCCATTTGCCCTAAAAAGGATAAATTTGAAAAAAGCTATCTAAATGGCCGGCAATAACCGTTCTTCTTCTTTGTGGGTGCTTCTCAGCGTCTTCTTTTTCTGGGGCTTCGTGGCCGCATCCAATACTGTGCTTATCGGCCTGTTCAAAAAGAACTTTGAGCTCACACAGGCGCAAAGTCAATTGGTTGATCTGGCCTTTTACTTCTCGTATTTTGTTGGCGCAGGTGTTTACCTGCTCATCTCAATGTTGTTCGGAGATCCGCTCAATAAAGTAGGATATAAAAAGGGATTGGTTACAGGACTTCTTATTTCGGCCATCGGCGCCTTATGTTTTATTCCGGCGGCCGGGCAGGAATCATTCGGCATGATGTTGTTCTCTTTATTTACAATTGGTCTTGGTTTCTCCCTGCAGCAGATCGTTGCAAATCCTTACGTGATCGCTCTGGGAAGTCCTTCCACCGGTTCTCACCGTATCAGTCTTGCCGGGGGTATTAATTCATTCGGCACCACTATCGGTCCGCTTCTTCTCGCATATGCTATCTTCGGAAGTATCCAGGGAAATGACAATGCTACTCTTAATTCAGAAATGGGCGTAGATCCGGTAAGTGTAACAATTGAGCGCACCACCAATAAAACGCAAACCATCGATGGCCCGATCTTTACGCTTGAACGCACGCACTCGGGTCATTTGCCCTACTATTATCTTGCTAATAATCCCGATTCGGCGAGTTTGTGCGGTCAGTACGAGTTCATGTCGTCTAAAGGAATGGGTGTTGTGATCGTTTATAATGAGAATCCCTTCACTACTGAAAAGCAGGTTGCTTTGCTTAAAGCGCGTTATCCCGACTCTCATATTCCTATCATCACTATCAATGAAGAAACCTATATACACGTGCTATCTGCGGTAAAAACCATGGATGGCGCCATGATGAAACTGAGTTTAATGGGTGTTGAGAAAGTAAAGGGGCCCAGCATGATACTGGCTATTGCTTTCATTCTATTTGCTCTGATATTAGGTATGTCGAAACTGCCGCCCGTTACCAATTCAGAGAAACTTGAAAAGGACTGGGGCGCCTTGAAATACCCGCAGGTGATCTATGGAATGATCGCTATTTTCTTTTATGTAGGAACTGAAGTTACCACCCAAAGCAATCTGCAGGCTTTGATGAAGCAGGAGAATTTCCTGGGGCAGGATTTTGATAAGACAGTGCACTCTATCTCGCTTTACTGGGGCTGTTTGATGATCGGCCGCTGGACCGGAGCTTTAAAAGTGTTTAATTTCAGCAGGATGATGCACAAAGTGATGATGATCGTTGTACCGCTGCTGGCTTACAGTGTTATTTTAGGAGCGAATTACATAAAGGGAAGTCCAATGAACGACCTGTATTACTTCCTGCCCTTTGTATTGATCCTTATCGGCGGCTTCTTCCTGGCGCAGGAAAAACCGGCTCGCACCATGATGTTGTTCGGCGCAATGGCGATGATCATGATGTTGATCGGCTTATTCACGGATGGGAAATCGGCCATTTATTGCTTTGTGAGCTGTGGCTTGTTCTGCTCAGTAATGTGGCCTTGTATCTTCTCGCTCAGCACAGCCGGGCTCGGAAAGTATACAACACAGGCTTCTTCCCTGCTTATCATGATGATCATTGGCGGAGCAGTACTTCCATTTGTACAGGGAAGATTGGCCGACAGCATGGGCATTCACGCTTCTTACGTAGTGCCGCTCATCGGGTTCGCCTACCTTACTTTCTACGGTTGGGAAGTTAAATTTGTTCTCCAGAAACAAGGACTTGATTACGATTCGCAAATTCAAAGCAGTCACTAGTGAAGAAGACAGCGCTTGCCATAATCTTTCTTTCTTATTCCTTTTTTCTTCCTGCGCAAAAAACCACGCGCGTGCTTTTCGTATTTGACGCTTCGAATAGTATGAAGACCATGTATGACGGGAAGAGTCGTATCGAGCATGCCAAAACACTCTTTAACAAGTTCATCGATAGCCTGAACACTTTTAAGAACTACGAATTTGCTTTACGTATGTATGGTCATACCGTTAAATATCCGCCCGGTGATTGTAACGATAGTAAATTGGTTGTGCCTTTTTCGAAGAATAATCTGCAAAAGATAAAAGACGCGGTTAAAAAGGTGAAACCAACAGGAATTACGCCCATTGAGCATTCTTTGACGCAATCAGCCAACGATTTTCCGGACACGAAAGCTATCAATACGATCATTTTGATAACGGATGGAATAGAGGAGTGTAGCGGGGACCCCTGTAAGGCACGCGAGGAGCTGATGAAGAAAGGAATTGTGCTTAGGCCCTGTATCATTGGAATTGGTTTAACGGTTGAGCAGGCCAAGCTATTTGAGTGTGTGGGGAATTATTTTGCTTACGAGGAACCGGACGTTTTTAGTAAGAGTGTGGATTATATCACTACACAGGTAAAGAACAAGACAACCGTGCAGGTCAACCTGCTGGGTATTTCTGCTAAACCAACAGAGACCAATGTGAACATGACATTTTATAATGAACGCAACGGAAATGTGCTATATAATTATGTGCACAGCCTGAATTATAAGAGTTTCCCTGACACTATTCCTTTGGATGAGACGGTGAAATATACTGTGATAGCGAATACTATTCCTCAAAAAAAGATACAGGGCGTTACGCTGAATGTGGGCACGCACAATATTATTCCTATTGATGCTCCGCAGGGAGTGATGGCTATCAATCGCGGGACTGGTATTTACAATAGTAATGATAAGGCAAAGTCGATCGTTCGTTTGGGCAAGGACATGCAGACCCTGCATGTGATGAGTTTAAATATGCCTGAGCGTTTTATTGTGGATGAATATGATCTGGAAATACTGACTTTACCCCGCACTTACTATTATGGAGTGAATATCACGCAAACGATCACAAAGAATGTGGCTGTTCCGGATGCTGGGCAGGTAAAGATCACTTCGGTGGAGTATGGGGATGGCTGCATTCTCTTAGAAAAAGGAAAGGAACTGGTTTGGGTGTGTAACCTTTCGGGTAATAAGACCCGCCAGGAATTCAGTCTGCAGCCGGGCACTTACCGGGTGACCTTCAGAGGGAAATCATTGAAACAGTCGATCTACACCATCGAGAAAAAATTCACAATAAAACCTAACGAGCAAACTACGGTTGAATTATATCGCTAATTTTGCGCTATGGCAGAGTCTAAATTAAAAGCAACGCAACCCATTGGCATCTTCGATTCGGGGATAGGAGGGTTGACCGTTGCCAATGCTATTGCCAAAGCGCTTCCAAAGGAACAATTGATCTATTTTGGCGATACGGCGCATTTGCCTTATGGGGATAAATCTCCGGATTCTATTAAGTATTATTCGATCCGTATTGCACAATTTTTAATGCAGCAGAATTGTAAGATGATCGTGGTGGCTTGTAATACGGCTTCCGCGCTTGCTTATGAGACTGTGAAGGATTTTGTGGGTAACAGAATTCCCGTTATCGATGTGGTGGAGCCTGTGGTTGAGGAGATCTTAAAGGATAAGAAGAACAAGCATATTGGCGTTATCGCTACCAAGGGAACTATCAAAAGCGACATTTACGCGAAAAAGATCAAGGAGAAGAATAAGAATTTGACTGTTTCATCGCAGGCTACGCCTTTATTGGCTTCCATGATCGAGGAGGGATTTTTCAATAATAAGATCTCACGTACTATTATTTTTGATTATCTCTCAAGGCCCAAGATCAAAAAGATCGATTCATTGATACTTGCCTGTACGCATTACCCGCTTATTCGCAAAGAGGTGGACGAGTTTTATCATGGAAAGATCAAGATCTACGATAACGCCGAAGTGGTTGCCAAAAAGGTGGCAGCTGTTTTGAAAAGCGCTAAATTACTTTCCCCTACAAAGAATACCAACCACAAGTTCTTCGTGAGCGATTATACCAAATCTTTCGAAGAAAGTTCCCGTTTCTTCTTCCCTTCTAAAATTAAGTTGGCAGAAGCGGCTATCTGGAAATAAGCAGGTAGATCAGAAAGCCCACCCAGGATAAGTTTCCTAATACAAGTGCCAGTACAGTTTGGTTATATCTCCTTGCATTGGGCTCGGTCCAAATTGTAACAATTGATTCTATTGAAGTTATTTTTGTAGCCGTTAAGAAGGGAGCAATAAAGAATATCAGGAGAAAAATATGTGGTCGGAGACCTTTTCTTTCTTTCTTCATCTTTTTACATACTGGCTTTCGTAGTATTTCTGGTAAGAACCCGAAGTAACATTATCCAGCCATTCATCATTGGCTAAATACCAATCAACTGTCTTTTCAAGACCTTCTTCAAATTGAAGAGAAGGTTTCCAGCCGAGGTCGTTCTGCAGTTTGGTGCTATCTATAGCGTAACGCAGGTCGTGGCCCGCGCGGTCTTTTACAAAGGTGATGAGCTTTTCGTTGGCTCCGGCTGCGCGGTTCAGTTTTTTGTCCATGATCCGGCACAAGAGACGAATAACAGCTATGTTGGTCCACTCGTTATGGCCGCCGATGTTGTAAGTGCTTCCGTGTTTTGCTTTATGGAAGATCACATCAATGGCGCGGGCGTGGTCTTCTACAAAGAGCCAGTCGCGCACGTTCTCTCCTTTACCGTAGATAGGAAGAGGTTTGTTGTTCTTGATGTTATTGATGCAAAGGGGTATGAGTTTCTCCGGGAAATGATAAGGGCCGTAATTATTTGAGCAATTAGAGATAACTACAGGTAATTTATAAGTGTCATGGTAAGCTCTAACAAAATGATCGGAGCTGGCCTTAGAGGCAGAGTAGGGGCTATGCGGATCGTAAGCCGTGGTTTCGGTGAACATGCCGGTATCTCCTAAAGAACCGTATACTTCATCCGTACTTACGTGGTAGAATAATTTAAAATCGGGGGTGGTCTTGGCCGCGTTCAAAAGATTTACTGTACCAATAACGTTTGTATAAACGAACTCAAGCGGATTTGAAATACTTCTGTCAACATGACTTTCTGCAGCCAGGTGTATCACCGCGTTGAACTTATGTTCGGCGAAAAGCTTATTGATGAAATCCGCATCAACGATATCACCTTTTATAAAAGTATAATTAGGCTTTCCTTCTATATCGGTAAGATTGGCCAGGTTGCCGGCATAGGTAAGTTTATCTAAGTTGTAGATCTGGTAATTGCTGTATTTGTTCACGAACAAACGCACAACATGCGATCCGATAAATCCTGCGCCACCTGTAATTAAAATTTTCATTAGATTCTTATAAGCTCCAGTAAATAAGGTCCTTCATCTTGCCGCGGTACATTCCTTTCACGTCAACCAGCACGCCTTTTTTGTCCATAACACTTTTAAAGAATTTCTCGTCCATCGACTTGTATTCTTTGTGATTAACGGCAACAATAACGCCATCGTATTTCGAACCCAATTTATTAAGGCCAAAACCATATTCGTGCAGCAGTTCTTCATGGTCGGCGTGAGGGTCAACCACATCCACCTTTACGCTGAAAGATTTTAATTCTTTCACGATGTCGGCTACTTTGCTGTTACGGATGTCACTTACGTCTTCTTTAAAAGTAGCGCCCATTACAAGTACCTTGCTTTTAGAGATGTTCTTGCCCTGCGAGCTGATCTTTTTAACCAGGTTCTTGGCAATGTAAAAGCCCATGCTGTCGTTCACATACCGACCGCTGTTTATTACACGGGCGTGGTAACCTAAAGATTCTGCTTTGTAGGTGAGATAGTAAGGATCCACACCGATACAGTGTCCGCCAACGAGACCAGGGAAGAACTTTAGGAAGTTCCATTTGGTTCCGGCGGCTTCCAGTACGTCGTACGTATTGATGCCTATGCGCGAGAAGATGATGGAGAGTTCGTTCATCAAGGCGATGTTTACGTCGCGCTGTGTGTTCTCAATGATCTTGGCGGCTTCAGCAACTTTAATGGAAGCGGCTTTATGCGTTCCGGGTTCTACGATGATCTCGTATACTTTAGAGATGTTCTCGAGGCTTTCTTTATCGCAACCTGAAACTACTTTCAATATTTTGGTGATCGTATGTTCTTTGTCGCCCGGATTGATACGCTCAGGCGAATAACCCACTTTGAAATCCTTAACGAATTTCAATCCTGAAAGTTTTTCCAGTACGGGAATACAATCCTCTTCTGTACAGCCCGGGTAAACGGTAGATTCATAAACTACGTAGTCACCTTTCTTCAGTACTTTTCCTACTGTTGTTGAGGCCCCGATCAATGGTTTCAGATCAGGAAGGTTATGCTCATCGATAGGCGTAGGCACCGCCACAATGAAGAAATTGGCTTTCTTCAGGTCTTCCAGTTTGTGGGTGAACTCGATATCGCTTTTATCAAAATCTTTTTTGGTAAGCTCGTTGCTGGGATCGATGCCTTTCTTCATCATATTAACGCGTTTCTCGTTAATATCGAAGCCAATTACTTTTACTTTTTTGGCGAAGGCCAGGGCAATCGGTAATCCAACATATCCTAATCCGATCACAGCGATCTTCGCGTCTTTCTTAATGATCTTATCGTAAATGCTCATAAAATTTATTTCGTGTTTAGTAATTCCTGTTTTGTTTTTATAACGTTGGCCGGGCGCAAAGCGTAGATCCTTTCAATGATATCTACCACTTTCAAACCTTCCATAGCATTGGTTGTTATTTTGTTCTTTCCTGTGAGTGTATTCACCACGTTCTCGATCACAAAATTGTGGTTATTGGCCGATCCTTTGTAAGCGCCGTAATCGTTGGCAGGATTGGTCTCTGCCAGCTCGGGCATTTTGTAATCTTTGATATTGCAAACCTCCACCTGGTCCATATACTGTCCGCCTACCTTGATGCTTCCTTTGCTCCCGATAATGGTAAGAGAAGATTCGAGATTCTTATCCCAAACAGCGGTAGAGTAATTGATGCTTCCCATGCCGCCGTTAATGAAATCGAAGCTCACAAATCCGCTGTCCTCAAAATCGGTATTGTTCTGGTGGTTGAAATCAGAGAATTTAGCCTGTATGTTGCTGATATCACCAAACAGCCAGTACATGATATCTACCCAGTGAGAGAATTGCGTGAATAAAGTTCCACCATCGAGGTCTTGTGTGCCCTTCCAATTGCCGGGCTTGTAATAACGATCGTCGCGGTTCCAGTAACAGTTGAGCTGAACCATGTAAATATCACCGATGATCTTTTTCTCAACCATTTCTTTGAGCCACACAGAGGGTGGCGAGTATCTGTTCTGCATCACGCAGAAAACGGTCTTATGATGACTCAATGCCTCGTGGATCACTTTCTCGCAGTCAGCCTTGCTCAATGCCATCGGTTTTTCTACCACTACGTTCTTACCTGAGGCAAGCGACTTCAAAGCGTGTTCGGCATGCAGGCCGTTGGGCGTGCACACATTCACCACTTCCACTTCGGGGTGGGCCTTCAGCATTTCATCTACATTGGTGTAGTATTTTTCTTTCAGGTCGTTCAGACCTAGCTTTTCCTTTGGTAAAATGTCGCATACCGCCATTAGTTCGCAGTTCTCGTTCCTGCGAACCATTTCAGCGTGACGCTTTCCGATATGTCCCTGGCCTATAACGGCAAATTTTATTTTAGCCATTTTATATTTTTGAAACGGTATTGTTATCTAATTTATATTTCTGCCCGCTTTCGGAACAGGCATGGATGGTATTGAGCGACCCTCCGTTCTTAAATCTTCCGGTTTGTTCCTCTACTGTTTCCGTCAGCAATCCGCAGCAACAAACTTTTTCCTTCACGCAAA
>JANWKZ010000202.1 GCA_025451115.1 Bacteroidia bacterium
AGTTCTACATGAAGCAAAACGCGTATGACGATGTGATCAAAAAACTGAAAGAGGCTATTAAGTATACCAAGAGTCGTAAGGCCAAGGCACGCTATCACTTTATCTTAGGCCAATTGTTTGAACAGAAGGACGACGCTTCAAAAGCCAAAATACATTATTTGCTGGCCATCAAGAACAAACCTATCTACGACATGGTGTTCTATGCCAAAATGAAGGAATCACTTTTATTGAAAGACCCGGCCAGCATTGCCAAAGCGAAGAAGGAACTGTTGAAGATGACCAAAGACATCAAGAACGAGGATCTCAAAGATGTGATCTATTATACCCTGGGTCAATTAGAGGAGAAAGAGAATAACAAAGAGAAAGCTCTTGAATATTACGAGGAATCTGTGAGAAGCAGCGTTTCTAACCTGCAGCAAAAAGCAAAATCTTACCTGCGTATAGCCGACATGAACTTTGACGGCGAGAACTACCAACGCGCAGCGAGTTATTACGATAGCACGGTTGCTATTTTAAAGGACGACTATCCGAACTACACCGATATTGTGGCCAAGAAGAAAAGTCTGAACGCGTTGGTTACCCAGATCATGATCATTAAAGACCAGGACAGCTTGCGTAAAGTGGCTGAAATGGATACTGCCCAGCGTAATAAGTTCATCAGGAACATAATTTTTAAAGTAATTGAAGATGAGAAAAAGGCCGCTGAACTGAAGGCACAGCAGGCGAATAACCCAAATAATGGATTGGGCGGTAATAACGCGTTTACGCCAACTACAGGAAACCAGGGAACGGGTCAATGGTATTTCTATAACGCTTTGCTTCGTTCGCAGGGATTGAACTCCTTCATAAAACTGTGGGGCGCCAACCGGAAGAACGAGGATAACTGGCGAAGAGCGAACAAAGCGCAGACATTTGATAACCTTACTGACATAAATCCTGATAAAAAAGACAGTGTGAAAGGCAACGATAGTCTTGCCATGAAATCGAGGGATGTACACCGGCCTGAGTATTATTTGAAGAATCTTCCCTTAACGCAGGCCGACAGGGATACTGCGGATAAAAGGATACTGGAAGCTTATTATTCGCTGGGAAGCATTTACCGCGAGCAATTGAACAACACCAAGAAGTCGGCCGAGACCTTCGAGCAGATGAACAACCGCTTTCCGAAGAATAAATACGAAGCCCCTTCTTATTACCAGATGTATTTGATCTATCTGGCGCAGAAGAACGACGCGAAAGCGCAAAAAGCCAAGGAATATTTATTGGCAAACTACCCCAACAGCGATTATGCACGCATTATCAACGACCCTGATTTTGCCAAAACGGCCAACGCCAAAAAAGGTGAGATAGAGAATTACTATGCCGAGACCTACCAGCTTTTCTATAACAAGAATTACAACGAATCGTATAGTCGCAGCAAGGATGGATTAGTGCGGTTTGGAAGAAATGATTTTACGGCGCGCTTCGCTTACCTGAAGGCTTTGTCGGAAGGCTATTTGTTTGGAATTGACTCTTTGGAAAAAGCTTTGATCATCGTCACCGCCCAATACACAAAAAGCGATGTGTATGAACCCGCGAAGGCTATGCTGGATGCCATTAAAAAGAAGAAGAACACTTACAATCCGCTGGATACTTTGAATAATCCGGATAATCTCCCATCTACCGTTTACAGCTACAAAGAACTTGATCCGCATTATTTCCTGGTGGTGTTGAATGGAATGAACAATGTGAATTATATCAAAGAATCACTCTCTGATTTCAACACCGAGTTTTTCAGCACAACTAAATTTGAGACCTCTACTTTACCGGTGAAGGATAAAGCTTATATCGTACTGAAGACCTTTAAGAACAAGGACGATGTGATGGAGTACTACAATTTTGTGGTCTCGAAAGACATTTTTAAGAACCTCGACAAAAAAGAATACCAGGTAATGGTGATAAGCATTGAGAATATCAGCGTATTGTTGAAACGCTATGATGTAGAGGAATACAAGTCGTTCTTCAACGCCAAATACATAGGCATCAAGCAATAATGGAAACATCACAGGGATCATACGAGAATCTTGGCGCCGAATTCATCATTCCGCTGTACAAGATCTCCGAAAGATTAAAACTGATCAAGGCTTTCGTCTTTGACTGGGACGGTGTTTTTAATGACGGCTCTAAACAATCTGCAAGCGGGAGCTCCTTCAATGAAATTGATTCAATGGGTACTAACCTCTTGCGTTTCTCCTATCACCTGCAGCATTCTAAAATGCCTTTTACAGCCATCATTTCGGGCGAGAAGAATGAAACTGCGTTCCTTTTCACACAACGCGAGCATTTTCACGCTTCGTACTCCAAGGTGGGCGACAAACGGATAGCCATTCAGCATTTTTGCGAACAGCACCAGATCAAACCTTCTGAGATCTGCTATTTTTTTGATGATGTATTGGATCTTCCGGTTGCTACCGTAGCCGGTTTACGCATTTGTATTCCGCGAAAAGCCACACCCGATTTCACCCACTATGTAAAACAGAACCAGTTGGCCGATTACCTCACGGGCAGTTCTTCCGGAAAGTATGCCGTGCGTGAAGCCTGTGAGATGCTTATGGCTGCGGCCGGTATTTACGACCAGGTGATCACTTTACGCATGAATTACGCCGATCAATACAAGCAGTACATCGCCCTGCGCAACGATACGCCTACGCATTTCCTCACTTTGTCTAACGGACAGGTCGTGCAAGCCGAAATATGAGTAATTTTGTAGTCTAAACAACGAAGGAATTTCCTTCACAATTTAAAATGAATATGTATCCAGAACCTTTAGTTACCCCGATGAAACAGGAACTTGTTTCAGCCGGATTTGAAGAATGTTTAACCTCCGAATCTGTAGATAAGGCCGTTGCACAGCAAGGCACTGTATTAGTAGTGGTTAACTCTGTATGCGGTTGCGCGGCCGGAGCGGCCCGCCCCGGTGTAAAAGCCAGCCTGCAGAACGCTAAGAAACCCGGCCACCTGCACACCGTTTTTGCCGGTTTTGATATCGAATCTACCATGCAGGCGCGCAAGCATTTTGCTCCCTACCCACCCTCTTCGCCGGCCATCGCGCTGTTCAAAGACGGGCAATTGGTGCACTTTGTAGAAAGACATAATATCGAGGGGCGCACAGCCCAGATGATCGCCGACCATTTGAAGATGGTTTACGACGAGTTCTGCTAAGATTTATAACCACATTTACTGGACCCTAATTATTTGAAATATAAATAATTAGGGTTCTTTATTTAAAGAAACAGACTTCCAAGAATAAGCCGCCTTCTGCTTTAATTTTTAATCCATTTTTGCTAGCTTTGAAAAGCTACGTTGGGAATACTGCGTGGCTACTCAAAAAAACAAACAATAACATGGTAAAAAAACTACTGGTCTGCTTTACAATCATCTTACAGGTTACCGGCTTATACGCCGGCGACGGAAAAAACGGATGGAACTCTACTCCTATTCAGAGTCGTGTCTTCATTGAAAACAAAGGTCAATTCCCAAAAGTGAATGGAAAAGATGTCTTCTATGCTGTTGATAACGGTAGCACGAAGATCTATTTCGATGCCAAAGGAGTTTCCTATACTTTCTTTAAGGTTATTCCGAAAGACAAGGAAGAGGAAGAGCGCGAGCGCGAAAGAGAAGGAAAAGAATCCTTTAAGAGCGCGGAAGAGCATATTGAAAAGGAAAGGGAGGAACGTCGCCGCAATATCCTGCGCGACAATGTGCACATGACCTGGCTCAATGCCAATCCCGGTGCAACCATTGTGGCTGAAGAAACTGCTGCAGATTATTACAGCTATTCGTGGTTTGACGAGAATAAAATTGAGCAGAGCGCCAATTACATAAAGGGTTATAAAAAGATCACCTATAAAGACCTCTACCCGAACATTGATGTAGAATATACTTTTCACCCCGACGGCGGCATTAAATACGCGCTGATCCTGCATCCGGGAGCGGATATCTCCATAGCACAAATGAAATACACAGGCGCTGATAACGTAAAGATCGGTACCGATGGAAACATACTGATCAAAACCAAAATGGGCAACATCACCGATCACGCCCCTGTTACTTTTTACAAGAACAACAAGAACTCAGTCATTGAATCATCCTTTGAAGAAAACAAGAGTATTGTTTCTTTCAAGCTGGCCAATTACGATAATACACAGGAAGTGATCATAGATCCATGGACCGTTACCCCAACCCTGGTGAATTCTGACGGCGTTTGGGAGGTTGAGAAAGATGCTTCGGGTAACGTATACATCATTGGTGGCGATATGCCCATGAAATTATTAAAATACAACGCGGCCGGCGCGCTTCAGTGGACCTATAACACACCCTGGGACACTTCTAACTCCTGGCTCGGAACTTTTGCTACGGATCTCACCGGAATAAGTTATGTAACCGCGGGTTCAACTGCCGCTATGCGCAAAGTTTCTACCGCAGGTGCGGTTTTGGCCAGTGCAACTGGAGGTTCGCTGGATGAATACTGGAACATCTCTTTTAACTGCGATCAAACAAAACTGGTTGTGGGCGGAACACGTCTCAACTCGCTTTTCCCAACCGGTGATGGAGTGATCTTTGATATTAATACAACTACGCTTGGAGTTCTCTCAATGCAGAAGGTCGGCGTAAACAGGCCCGGCTTCTTTGTGAATGATATTGAAGAGGTTCGTTCTATCACTTCTTCCTACAACTCGCGCTACTATTACCTCACCCTGGATACCATTGGCGCTATCGATCAGAATTTCAGCGCCTGCTCTACCACTTCACCCCAAATATTTGCGAAAAACGACGGGTACGCGTTTGGTTACAAGTGTGAAGACTGGAGACCCGACGGAAACTCGGGTATTATGGCTATCCGCGCCAACAAGAATTTCGTGTATACACAAAACGGCGTGAATATTCAAAAACGTTCACTCGTAACAGGAAACGTACTGACAACCGCGGCAATTCCCGGTGGGATCTCCACCACGCAACTTGGATTCAAACAGGTTGGTAACAGTGGTATCGATCTTGATAGCTGCGGAAACGTTTACGTTGGTTCAGGTAACCAGGTTTTAAAATACGACGCCAACCTCAATTTGCTTTCTTCAACCGCAGTTTCGTATCACGTATATGATGTGGCTGTAAGTACTAACGGAGATGTTTTGGCCTGTGGCGCTACCGGCGTATCAACAACCGTTAACCGTACGGGTTATATCCAATCTATCAATATGAGCGCCTGCGCACCGAATTTACTTGTTTGTTGCAACGCCAATGTTTGTAAGGCTGGTCCATTCTGCGTTACAGATCCTTCTTATACATTAACTCCGGCTACACCGGGCGGAGTATGGAGCGGTACAGGCGTGAACGCTTCGGGTGTTTTTAATCCTGCTACAGCAGGCGTAGGTGTTCACGGCATCGCGTATTCACTTCCTTGCGGCACCGACTCACTTTATATTGTTGTGAACGCCTGTCTTGCGATCAATGTTTGTATAAACGGAAGCACACTACAGGTATCTGGCGGGCAACCTACCTACACCTGGTCGACACAAACTACCAGTGCCAACTGTACCGCTTGTATCATCGGTTGCAATTTCCCTCCGGGCTGTTCGGTTACTGTAACCTCATGGACGCCTGCCGCGGTTGGAACAACTACATACACACCAAGCAGCTATCCTGTACTTGTAACAGATGGAGCTGGAACATCGTATACGATCACATCCTCCGGATCAGTTCCGAACTGTACGGTTTCCTGTGTAACACCAACCGTTTCCGTGTCAAACATTACGAATGTAAGTTGCGCGGGTGGCAGCAACGGAAGCGCTACAGCCAACGCGGTTCCCGTAGGAACTTATACTTACACATGGCAACCCGGATCGCTTAGCGGCTCCGTTCAAAATGCGCTCGCCAGTGGCGTCTATACTATAACGGCCTCGGATGGAAGCGCCTGTAT
>JANWKZ010000203.1 GCA_025451115.1 Bacteroidia bacterium
ACGAGTACATCAAGGCAAAGAAAATGTTCTTCGATCATTTGCCTGAAGAATCTTTTGCGCTCACTAACAAAGATGATGCGAATGGTAAAGTGATGTTGCAAAATACCAAGGCTAGTAAAGTTACTTATGCTATCAAAACACCGGCTGATCACAAATGCCGCATTATTGAGAATCATTTAAATGGTCTGTTGCTGAATATCGATGGCAAAGAAGTTTGGGTGAAACTGATAGGGACATTTAATGCATACAACGTACTGGCGGTTTATTCAGTGGCCATTTTATTGAAACAGGATCCCGTGAATGTGCTTACAGCGCTTAGCACACTTAACTCAGTGGAAGGTCGCTTTCAGTATCTAAAGTCGGAGAATGGAATTATCGGTATTGTGGATTACGCGCATACTCCTGATGCATTAAAGAATGTACTTGAAACAATAAAAGGTATTCGCACAGGAAATGAGCAGGTGATCACGCTTGTTGGTTGTGGAGGAGATCGTGATACTACGAAACGCCCGGTAATGGCGCAGATCGCCTGTCAATTCAGTAATAAAGTAATTCTCACTTCTGATAATCCGCGCACCGAAGATCCGGAAGAGATCCTGAACCAGATGCAAAAAGGGATCGATCCGGTGGAGACGAAAAAGACATTACGTATTTCTGATAGGAGGGAAGCCATTAAAACCGCCTGCTCTTTAGCCAAACAGGGCGATATCATTTTGGTGGCCGGAAAAGGACACGAGAAATACCAGGAGATAAAAGGAGTAAAGCACCCTTTCGATGATTTTGAAATTTTAAAAGAAACACTAAAAGCGTTGAACGTATAATGCTGTACTATTTATTTACATGGCTTGATAAAGAATTTGATTTTCCGGGTGCGGGAGTGTTCCAGTATATTTCATTCCGCGCCGCCATGGCTGTTATTTCTTCTCTTATTGTTTCTTTATTATTTGGCAAGCGCATCATCAACATGATCCGTAACAGGCAGATCGGCGAGACCGTGCGCGACCTTGGCCTTGCCGGTGAAAAACAAAAGGCTGGAACACCTACCATGGGTGGCCTCATCATCCTGGCGGCGATCATCATTCCTACTTTGCTTTTTGCCAAGCTGCATAACGTGTACATACTTCTGATGCTTATCTCTACTGTCGGGTTGGGAATGATCGGTTTCCTGGATGATTATATCAAAGTCTTTAAAAAGAACAAGGAAGGATTATCGGGCCGCTACAAGATCTTTGGCCAGGTGGGTATCGGCTTGCTTGTTGGTGCGGTGTTGTATTTCAACGACAATGTGGTGATCAAAGAAAGGATCAGCACCAGCGGAGCAAAGGTCATGTCTAATGATGACGCGTTGAACCAGGGGAAAACCTACCAGGGCGCGGAATATGCTGAGGCGAAAAAATGCCTTAAGACCACGATCCCTTTCGTAAAGAACAACGAGTTCGATTACAACAAACTCATCAGCTGGGTTTGCGACGATTGCAACAAATGGGGCTGGATCGTTTTCATTCCAATCGTGATCCTCATCGTAACTGCTGTTTCCAATGGAGCAAATCTTACAGATGGCATGGACGGACTTGCTACGGGTACTTCCGCCATAATAGGAACTACGCTGGGCATACTGGCCTACGTATCGGGTAATAAGGTCTTTTCTGATTATCTCAACATCATGTACATTCCCAACTCGGGCGAACTGGTGATCTTCATAGCCGCCTTTGTTGGAGCTTGTATCGGCTTCCTCTGGTACAATTCTTATCCTGCACAGGTTTTCATGGGCGATACCGGAAGTCTCGCGCTCGGTGGCATCATCGCTGTATTCGCTATCGCTATTCGTAAGGAATTACTTATTCCCATCCTCTGTGGAATTTTCCTGGTAGAAAATCTTTCAGTGGTGTTGCAGGTCCTTGTTTTCAAGATCCGCAAAAAGAAACACGGACTTGAATTTGCAAAAGCGAACCGCTTATTTAAAATGGCGCCGCTGCATCATCATTATCATAAAACCGGCCTGCACGAATCCAAGATCGTATCGCGCTTCTGGATCGTGGGCATCATGCTGGCAGTATTAACCATCGTAACCCTGAAACTGAGGTAATGAACAAACGCGTTGTCATATTGGGCAGTGGTGAGAGCGGTGTAGGCGCGGCTATCCTGGCGCAGGCCAAAGGGTTCGACGTGTTCGTTTCCGATAAAGGTGAGATCAAAGAAAAATACAAAGCTATACTCGACGAGAAAAAGATAGCCTACGAGCAAGGAATGCACACGGAGGAAAAAATATTGAACGCAAGCGAGATCATCAAAAGTCCTGGCATACCTGATAAGGCCGAGATGATCAAAAAAGCAAAAGCAAAAGGGATCAATATTGTTTCTGAAATTGAGTTTGGCGGCCGTTATACGGATGCAAAGAAGATCTGCATCACGGGCAGCAATGGTAAAACTACAACCACCATGCTCACGCACCATATTTTAACCAATGCCGGTTATAATGTTGGATTAGCCGGCAATGTGGGTAGGAGCCTTGCTCTGCAGGTGGCTACTGAGAAGCACGATTATTACGTGATCGAACTGAGCAGCTTCCAGTTGGATGATATGCACGATTTCAAAGCCGACATCGCCATACTTTTAAACATCACTCCCGATCACCTTGATCGCTACGAGTACAAATTCGAGAATTACATCCTCTCTAAGTTTCGTGTAACGCAAAACCAAAAGGCAGAAGATGCTTTTATCTATTGCGAAGATGATCCCGTGATCATGGAGTATCTCGAAAAAGTAAACCCCAAAGCAAAGCGTTATCCTTTCTCAATAAAAAAAAAACTGGAGCAGGACGGCGCTTACATGATAGAAAACCAAATAACCATCAATATAAACCAAAACCCGTTAAACATGACAATTGAACAATTAGCATTACAAGGTAAACATAACGTTTACAACTCCATGGCCGCGTCTATTGCCGCTCGCCTGGTTGACGTACGCAAAGAGAACCTGCGCGAAAGCCTGAGCGATTTCGTAAACGTTGAGCACCGCCTCGAGGCAGTAGCCACCATCATGGGCATTGAGTACATCAACGATTCTAAAGCCACCAACGTGAATTCGGTATGGTATGCTTTAGAAAGTATGAACAAGCCTGTGGTTTTGATCATGGGCGGTGTTGACAAAGGCAACGACTATACCCAGCTGTACGATCTTATAAAAGACAAAGTGAAAGCTTTGGTTTGCCTGGGCGTTGATAACTCAAAACTGATCGAGAGCTTCGGTTCTGCAGTAGAGACCATTGTGGAAGCAAAAACGATGAACGAAGCGGTTGCTTATTCTTCCAAATTAGGAAAGAAAGGTGATGTGGTTCTTTTATCGCCCGCTTGCGCGAGCTTCGATCTGTTCCAGAACTACGAAGACCGTGGTATGCAATTCAAAGCTGCTGTGCGTTCACTGTAATAATTTTAACTGTAGAGCATGAAATTGACGAACTATATTAAAGGAGATCGTGTCATCTGGATGGTGGTGCTCCTGCTTACCCTTATCTCAATTTTAGTGGTTTACAGTTCAAGTAACACGCTTGCGCAAAGATCAAAAGGCGGAAACACCGAGTACTTTCTCATCAAACATGGTCTCATTTGTTTAATGGGTTTTGTGATCATGTATATGGTGCATAAGGTCAATTACAGGATCTTCTCGCGCATCTCGCAGATAGGCCTTTGGATCTCTGTTCCGCTCCTGTTGTTTACTTTAATTAAGGGTGTAAGCGCCGGTGAAGCTAATCGGTGGTTAGAAATTCCGGGTATTGGTTTAACTTTTCAAACCTCCGACTTCGCTAAGCTTGCCCTTATTGTGTACGTAGCTCGTGCCCTTACATTAAAACAGGATGAACTGAAAGACTTCAAAGTGATCCTTAAGTATATTTTATTTCCCGTTTCTATTATATGCGCGCTGATCTTCCCGGCTAACTTCTCAACTGCGGCGCTTATTTTTGTTACGTGCTTACTGATCATGTTCGTTGGGCGTGTACCAATGAAATTTATTGGATTGATAGTCGGAGCGTGTATATTGCTTGCTGTGATAGGAGGCAGTGTTATTTACGTGAAGCCTGATATCATGCGTCGTGGAGCCACCTGGAAAGCACGGATCGAGAATTTCTTCAACGGAGATTCTCAAAGCAATTACCAGAGCGAACAGGCAAAAATTGCCGTTGCCCGCGGGTTTCCGGTTGGGGTTGGCCCTGGAAACAGTACCCAGCGCAATTTCTTACCGCAAGCAGCTTCAGATTTTATTTTTGCTATTATTATTGAAGAATATGGTTCCCTCATGGGACTCACATTGTTGTTTTTGTACCTGATCTTATTTTTCCGTGCCATTCGAATCCTTCGAAAAGCAGATAAAACATTTGGAGGCTTGCTTGCGGTCGGACTCAGTTTCAGCCTCGTCTTCCAGGCGATGATCAATATGGCCGTGGCAGTTAATTTATTTCCCGTAACAGGTCAGCCGCTTCCTCTTGTAAGTATGGGAGGAACCTCGATCTGGTTCACCAGTATCGCCATCGGAATCATTCTTAGCGTAAGCCGCCAGGTTTATGATAAGGAAGAGCCTCAGGAGGAGGAAGGAGGCGAACTTGTCACAGCTTAAAGTTATATTAAGCGGTGGCGGAACCGGTGGGCACATCTTTCCGGCCGTAGCCATCGCCAATGAGATCAAAAAACAAGTTCCCGACACGGAATTCTTATTCGTGGGTGCCATTGGTAAGATGGAGATGGAAAAAGTTCCGGCGGCGGGTTACAAGATCGTTGGGCTTAACATAGCCGGACTTCAAAGAAAACTTACACTGGCAAATTTGTCTTTTCCTTTTAAGGTTATCTCAAGCGTTCTCAAAGCGAAGAAGATCCTGAAAGAATTTAAACCGCATATTGTTATAGGTACGGGCGGTTATGCCAGTGGCCCGATGTTGCGGGCGGCAAGCTCTAAAGGAATTCCAACTTTAATTCATGAATCAAATTCTTATCCGGGCATTACAAATCGCATCCTTGCAAAGAAAGTGAGCAAAGTTTGCGTAGGGATGCAGGGTATGGAAAAATATTTCCCGAAGGAAAAACTGATTTATACCGGTAACCCGGTGCGCCAGGATATTTCCCATATAGAAGCGAAGAGAGCAATCGGACTGGAATTCTTCGGTTATAAAGGAGATAAAAAAATAGTTTTGGTTGTTGGTGGAAGTTTAGGCGCGAAAGGAATTAACGAAGCGATAGGCCCAAACCTGCAGCAACTGGCGGAAAATAATATAGAATTGCTCTGGCAAACAGGTAAGCCCTATTTCGAAACAGCGAAGCAACAAACCGCGCCTTTTGCAAACCAAAATATTAAAGCTGCTGATTTTATCACAAAAATGGATCTTGCTTATGCTATTGCTGATGTAATAATCTCGAGAGCAGGAGCAGGTGCTGTTTCTGAGATTTGTATCATAAAAAAACCAAGTATCCTGGTTCCTCTGCCAACAGCCGCTGAAGATCACCAAACGCAGAATGCTTTGTCGCTGGTGAACCGCAACGCGGCAATTTTAGTGAAAGATATTGAAGCAGGATCAAAATTGATACCCGAAGCTGTAGCTCTCCTTAAGAATGAAGCTAAGCAGCGTGAACTGGCTGAGAACGCCGGAAAACTTGCCATGCCCCGTGCTGCTGAAATGATAACTGAGGAAGCATTAAAACTTGTAAAAAAATAGAAATGTCAGACCGAGCGTAGTCGAGGTCCTTGTAAGAAATATGAAGTTGTTAGATCATAAATTAGTTTACTTCCTCGGCATCGGCGGCATCGGTATGAGCGCCCTGGCGCGCTATTTCAATCATTATAAATTAACTGTTGCCGGATATGACAAAACTCCAACTTCCTTAACCACTGAGTTGCAGGATGAGGGAATAGAATGCCATTTTGATGAAAACCCGGAATATCTGGAGCATCTGCTGGCTGAATATAAAAAAGAGGAAGTTCTTATAGTATACACTCCGGCCGTCCCAAAAGAGCATGCCGAGTATGTGTTCCTGCAAAAAAACGGTTATCCTATTAAAAAACGTTCGGAGGTCCTCGGTGAGATCACCAAGCAGTTCAAAACGATCGCCGTCGCCGGAACCCATGGCAAGACCACTACCTCTTCTTTGGTAGCACATATATTAAAGGTCGCCAACTTCAATGTCTACGCTTTCCTTGGTGGGATCACCAAGAATTACAATACAAATCTCTTATTAGGCTCTCCCTCTCCCGCGGGAGAGGGATCAAAGGAGAGGGCTGATACGTATGTAGTTGTAGAAGCCGACGAATACGACCGCTCCTTCCTTACCCTGCACCCTTATATAGGTGTCATCACCAGCGTGGACGCCGATCATCTCGATATCTACGGCGATGTGAAGTTCATGCACGAATCGTACACGCTTTTCGCCCAACAGGTCACCAACCAATTGATTGTTAAGAAATCTGTTGATAACACCTTATCCCTCAAGGCAAAGCGGTATACCTATGCCGTAAATTTAGAAGCGGATTTCTATGCCAAAAACATAGAGATCCGTGATGCTGATTTTTATTTTGATGTAAAAAGTTCTTTGTCGTCTTTCGATCATGCTTTGTTGGGAATTCCCGGCGTACACAATATTGAGAATGCAACGGCGGCTATAGCCGTTGCGCAGCTTCTGAAAATTGATGATGCCACCATCAAAAAAGCTTTGCAGAGTTTCGGCGGGGTGAAGCGCCGCTTCGATTATCACGTAAAAACTCAAAAGGTTGTTTACATCGATGATTACGCGCATCACCCGGAAGAGTTGAAAGCCGCCATAGGGGCGGCTAAAGCGCTTTACCCGGATAGAAAAGTAACGGGCATCTTTCAGCCGCATCTTTTTACCCGCACCCGCGATTTCGCGGATGGGTTTGCAGAAAGCCTCGATATGCTGGATGAATGCATTCTCCTGGATATCTATCCCGCACTCCTCTTGCCGATACCGGGTATCACCTCGGAAATGTTGCTTGGAAAAATGAAGTCGAAGAATAAACGACTAGTACAAAAGGACAAAGTGATCGATTTTTTAAAGACGCATGAAACGGATGTGTTAATGACCTTAGGAGCCGGCGATATAGATACACTGGTAGAACCGATAGAAAAATTGTTAAAGGAAAAATGAAGAAGATAAACTTTAAGAAAATACTGAATGTCACCCTGTGGATACTGGGTGCCTCGGCATTGGTATTTACCTTAGGGTTTGTGAGCGACCGCCAGCAGTTCGTAAAGGGGAAAACACCCCAGATCATCATCAACCAGGATGATGAGAACAGTTTTGTGGATGAGGATGATATTTTGAAATTACTGAAGGACAGGAATGACACCCTGGTGGGGCAGCCCATGCACGAGATCAATGTGTTTGATTTGGAAAAAGCGTTGAACGCACACCCCTCCATCGCTTCTTCGGATGTTTCGGTGAATGTGAATGGGGATGTGATCATCAGTATAATGCAGCGCAAACCTATCGTTCGGGTTTTGAATATGAGCGGCGAGAGTTTTTATATCGACAATAAGGCGACCTTAATGCCCCTGGCTGATCATTACACGGCACGGGTGTTATTGGTGAATGGACTAATCAGCGAGCAATACGCACAGTTCTACAATATTTCTATCCCGCAGATAGTGAAAGACCCGGCTTTGAGCGAGGCAAGTGTGCTGGATGATATCTATGAGCTGGCTTCGTATATCAATTCGGATTCTTTGCTGAATGGATTGATCACGCAGGCCTATGTGAACAACGAGCGCGAGATCGAACTGTATCCCGCCATTGGCAACCAGAAGATCATTTTCGGGAAGGTGGAGGATGTGGCGGATAAATTCGAGAAACTAAAAACATTCTATACCGAGGGTTTGAACAGCAGCAACAGCTGGGAAAAATACTCGGTGATCAATTTAAAATACAAGAACCAGGTAGTTTGCACTAAAAAACCAATACAGAACATTAAATAAAATAAATATGGAAGCATCAGACTTTGTAGTAGGCCTCGACATCGGAACCACCAAGATCGCAGCGATCGTGGGCCGCAAGAACGAGTATGGTAAAATTGAGATACTCGCTATCGGGAAAGCGCCTTCTTTAGGTGTGAAACGCGGCGTTGTGTCGAATATCGAAGACACCATCCGTTCTATAAAAGCTGCCGTAGCCGATGCTTTGGCGAAAGATATTACGATCAAGAACTCAACCGGGGAAGCCCAGGTCTTCAAACTTGAGCAGGTTTGCGAACTGAATGAGGTGGTGGTGGGTATTGCCGGCCAGCATATCAAGAGTCTGCAACACCGCGGTATGATCATGCGCCAGGGAAGTCTTGATGAAGAAGTTTCTCAAAAGGATGTAGATCATCTCATCGACAACATGCACCGCCTCGTGATGCAACCCGGCGAAGAGATCATCCACGTGATCCCGCAGGATTATATTGTAGACCACGAGCAGGGTATCCGCAACCCCATCGGGATGGCGGGCGTGCGCCTGGAAGGTAATTTCCATATTATTACCGGGCAGGTATCGGCCGTTAAGAATATTTATAAGTGTGTTGACCGCAGCAGCCTGAAAGTAGTTGATCTGAACCTTGAGCCTCTCGCTTCGGCAGATGCATGTTTAAGCGACGAAGAAAAAGAAGCAGGTGTTGTATTGGTCGACATTGGTGGTGGTACTACTGATATCGCTATTTTTTATGATGGCATCATCCGTCACACCGCAGTTATTCCTTTAGGTGGTAATATCATTACGGAAGATATCAAAGTAGGTTGCTCTATTATTACCAGCCAGGCCGAGTTATTAAAGACCAAATTCGGTTCGGCTTTGGGCGCTGAGAACCAGGAGAACGAAGTTATTTCGATACCCGGTTTGCGTGGCCGCCCGCACAAAGAGATATCTGTAAAGAATTTAGCTCACATCATCCAGGCGCGTATGGAAGAGATCCTCGCCTTTGTAATGTACGAGATCAAGAATAGCGGCTATGAGAAAAAACTGGCTGCCGGTATTGTAGTAACAGGCGGAGGAGCCCAATTGAAACACTTGCCGCAATTGGTTGAGTATTTCATTGGAATGGATTGCCGCATCGGTACTCCGAACGAGCACCTGGCAAAAAGCTCTGAGAATGTAACGAACCCGATGTTCTCTACAGGTGTTGGTTTGGTGATGATGGGACTCCGCAAAATGGAAGAAGACATGCGCCGCTCGGGCAATACAATGGCTAAAGTTGAGGTGGTGGAAGAGGAAGAAGATGTTAAAAAGAAGAAAACCGCCAACCATAGCAGCAAAACCCGCGGCAAATTCTTTGAAAACTTTAGTTCTAAGGTAGCCGATTGGCTACGCGACGACGTAGAATAGTACAATTAAACTCTAAATAAGACCCCTGATCCCAATAGCTATCGGGACGGGGGTCTTGTTTTTTTGGCTGTTTGTATTTGCGTTAGGGATACAAAAGGCCCGTAGGGGTTCTTTTTGACCTGCCCCTGTATTTGGCGGGGCAAAAAAACGGCACCCTTTTGAAGCCCGACCGCGAGTGGCACACAATTTTACTCTAAAACCTAAATCTGGAACGCCAGCTCGCGGGAACGCCCAAATCCCACTCCTAAATGCCCCCTATATAATTAACATTGGGCGGTTTAAAACTATGTTACCCTAAGGTTAAAAAGGGCCTTTACATTCAGGAACTTAGCACAATTATAATTAAGGCTTTTTCATTCAAATTTTTATACCATGATTCAATTTGAAATTCAAAACGACCCGGGCTCCATCATCAAGGTGATTGGTGTGGGTGGAGGCGGAAGCAACGCAGTGAACCACATGTTCAAACAGGGCATCAAAGGCGTTGATTTCGTGGTTTGCAATACGGATAAACAGGCGCTGGAAGTTAGTCCGGTTGGCCATCGCATACAATTAGGGGCATCGCTTACCAAAGGTTTAGGCGCAGGGGCGATCCCTGAAATGGGCAGAAATTCGGCCATTGAAACGATCGATGAGATCCGCAAATATCTATCAGACGGAACGCAAATGGTGTTCATCACCGCAGGTTTAGGTGGTGGTACAGGTACCGGCGCGGCTCCTATCATTGCGCAGGTTGCCCGCGAAATGGGCATTCTTTCGGTAGGTATCGTTACAATGCCTTTCGGTTTCGAAGGAAAAAAACGTAAAGCGCAGGCTGAAGCAGGTTTAGAGGAAATGAAAAAATATGTAGATACCCTTTTGGTTATCTGCAACGATAAATTGCGCGAGATCTACGGTAACCTGAAAATGAGCGAGGCTTTTGCTCACGCCGATAACGTACTGACCGGTGCCGCTCGTGCTATCGCTGAGATCATCAGCATGCACCTGCACATCAACGTTGACTTTAACGATGTGAAAACTGTTATGAAAGACAGCGGTGTTGCCATTATGGGAACTGCTACTGCTTCGGGCGAGCGCCGTGCCATCAAAGCGGTTGAACAGGCATTGAATTCTCCTTTATTGAACGATAACAATATTCTTGGAGCGCGTCACGTGCTGTTAAATATCATGAGCGGAAGCGACGATATCAGCATGGATGAGTTCGGAGAAATTACTGATTATATACAAGAAGCAAGCGGTTATACGGCTGAGCTTATTACCGGTTATGGCATCGATCCTACTTTAGGAGATAATGTGGGTGTTACCATCATTGCTACCGGTTTCCAAACCAACGCTCCAAAAGGCTTTGAGCCGCAGCGCGCACCTGAAAAGGTGGTTACTGTATTGGAAGAAGCTCAAGTTAACGTAGTTGAAGAGCCCGTAAGTGCGGTTATCCAAACCAATATTGAGTCGGTTATTGAAGAAGTGGTAGAAGAAAAGAAGACCGAAGAGCCTTTTTTGATCGTTAAGGAAGCAGAACCTGTTGCAAAGCAGGAAGTAGTTGCTGAGGAAGAAATCAACGATAACGAAGAGACCTACATCGAGCCTGTAACTTTTACTGCTGAAACAGAAGTAAAAGAAGAAAGCATTGCGCGTGAAGTTGAATTCGTGATCAGTACAAGTTCTATTACCGAAGAGATCACTAACGAAGTGGATGAGCAACCTGATTTTTCGGTTGAGGAAGAAGAAGAGATCACCATGGAACTGAAAGAGATCTCTATCGTAAACAAGACGGCTGAAGAAGATACTGTAGGTGAATTAACTGCTGAGGAGAACAGCAAGCTGGAGCGCGAAGAGCGTATCCGCCTGGCCCAGGAGCGCATCAAAAAACTGAAGGACATCACACTTAAATTAAAATCATCGGAAGGCTTGATGGAACTGGAAAAGGAACCCAGCTTCGTTCGCCAGAACATCAAATTAGATGATACCAATTTCTCAACTGAGTCGAATGTATCGCGTTATACTTTGGGTGAAGGAGATGATAAGAAGACGGAGATACGCCCTAATAACTATCTGCACGACAACGTAGATTAATCCACTTTCGCTGAAGCTTCAGCGGATGAATCCCGGCCATAGCAACCAGACAACTATAAAAGCCCGACCTGTAAGTCGGGCTTCTTTTTGCTTGAAACGCAAAAAGTATTTCTCCTCCCGATAGCTATCGGGATCCAGGGGGACGTTCTAACTCTTTCGCAGAGCGAAAGGTTGGCGGAGGGGTCATAATTTTGCAAGAACCTGTATTTGGTTTTTACAGTTTTTTCTCTTTATATTTGGTATAAACCCAATTCCCATGAAATCGAAGATTCACAAACACCAAAACACTATTAACGCCGTTTGTAATAAAATACTTACCCTTATCGTTTTTGCTTTTTCAGCTCAATTGAACGCTCAAACTCCAGGCGACTGGCAATTTGCATCGCAGGCAGGAGGCGCCAACGCTGATGCGGCGCGCAGTATTGCCACCGATGCGGCCGGTAATAGTTATATGACCGGTTACATTGACGGAAACGCTACTTTCCTTGGGAATATGAGCATTATTTCATTAGTCTCTAATGGCGGTCAGGATATGTTCCTGGCAAAATACGATCCAATGGGTTACACGGTTTGGGCGGTTAAGGCCGGCGGTACAGGCGCCGACCAGGGAATTGGCGTTACGATAGATAATAATGGGAACAGTTATGTTACCGGTAATTTTACGGATACGGCAACTTTTTATGGATCTTCTAATATTAAGCTGATCTCGAACGGAAGTAATGATGTTTTTGTGGCTAAATATGACGGATCCGGAAATGTACTCTGGGCTAAAAAAGCGGGTGGTTCGGGAGCCGATTACGGAAGCAAGATCAGGGTTGATGCGAACGGAAATTCTTTCCTGACAGGGTATTTTACCAATGACTCGCTCATCTTTTACGGTTCACCGAACGATACTGTTTTTTGCGCGGGAAACAGCGATATTTTTATTGCCAAACTGGATATGAACGGCGATGTGGTTTGGGCACATGGTGCCGGTGGAGCGGGTAATGATAATGGCTACGGAATTGCCTTGAACCCTTTCGGGGGCTGTGTTATTGCGGGTGCCTTTATTAATAAAGCCTATTTCTATCACGCAACCGGTAAGGATTCTTTGATAGGAGCAGGAAGCAATGATGCATTTGTGGCGAGTTTCGATAACCTTGGAGATCTAATGTGGGTAAACCAGGCCTCCAGTAATTTAACCGACCAGG
>JANWKZ010000204.1 GCA_025451115.1 Bacteroidia bacterium
TCAGAGAACATTTTACCAGTGATGGTAAGAGGAGTTGTTAATTGGTTCCAGCTGATAGTGTTAGTACCGTTGCTGGTTCCGATAAAGGTTTTAGCATACTGTAAGAAAGGGTTCGCGTCAACGCTCAGACCCCAGTCTCCAGCCTCAGGCAGGATAGGCTCGCCTTTTTTAGAAGTTAAGTCTTGTGCAAAGGCAGTGGTAACACCAAAAGCCATTGCTAAAGCTAATACTGATTTTTTCATGTTTTTTTCTGTTTGGTTTAACATAAGTTTGTTGGGGGCAAAGTTACAAGTTTATTCTAATTCGATATTAACAATTGGTTTTGTTTTTAACAGAATTTTGTTAATATCAAGCCTTATCCTTGATCATTGGCACGAATTTAAAGGTCCCCAGTTCCGTTCTGTCGAAGATTTGCTCTTCTTTTCGGGTAATTACATTCATCGTCTGTTCCGCTCCTTTTCCTATGGGAATCACCAAGATACCTCCAATTTCCAATTGTTTTAACAGATCGTCGGGGGGGTATGGGGCCCCTGCTGTAACAATGATCTTGCTAAAAGGGGCATGTTGGGGCAAACCCTTGTATCCATCTCCGTAAAAAAAGCGCGCCGAATAGCCCAGTTTAGGCAGAAAAACTTTCGTTTTTTCGTACAATTTCTGTTGTCTTTCTATACTAAAGACCCGGGCACCCATTTCAAGGAGTACCGCCGTTTGGTATCCGCATCCGGTACCGATCTCTAAAACCTTTTCGCCTTTTTTGATCTGGAGTATGTCGGTTTGCATGGCCACCGTACTGGGATGTGATATAGTTTGACCCTCCCCGATCGGGAAAGCCTCATCGTCGTAGGCGAAGTTCAAAAAAGCACTGTCTAAGAATGCGTGGCGCGGAACTTTCTCTATAGCGGCTAGAACTTTTTCGTTGGTAAATCCTTTTTGCCTGAGCAACTCAACCAATTTCTTTCTTTTCCCTTTATGGAGAAATGTATCTGCCCTGTCCATCATATGCGCACAAATCTATTTAAAATTAACAGTGGGGCATGAATATCTTTGGCGGTTTACTAACAGGGGCCTTTTAATTAAAGGCTACTTTGGCCACCATTATGATACGCGTTGGAATACTGGGCGCCGGGCATCTCGGAAAAATTCACCTGAAACTGCTAAAAGACGTAAAGGAATTTGAGGTTGTTGGTTTTTTTGACAACGACCCCGAGGTTTCTGCTGCGGTTCAAAAAGGATCTTCTCTCAAACCTTTTGCTTCGGCCCACGAACTTATTGCGCAAAGCGACGCCATTGATATAGTTACTCCCACTCCCTTTCATTTCGAGTACGCGAGCGCGGCCATCAAGGCCGGCAAACATATTTTTATAGAAAAACCGGTGACCCTGAACTCGCAGGAGGCAAAAAAACTGCTTGTGCTGGCCAATGAAGGCAGTATCGTAGCCCACGCGGGCCACGTAGAACGCTTCAATCCAGCTTTCCTGGCCGCCCGGCCGCTCATCGAGCGGCCCGTTTTCATCGACTGCCGCCGCATTGCCACCTGGAACCCGCGCGGAACAGATGTTTCGGTTGTACTCGATCTTATGGTGCACGATATTGACCTTGTGTTACACCTCGTAAAATCGCCGGTAAAGAAAATAAGTGCTACGGGCTCTCCGGTACTTTGCCCCACCGACGATATCGCCGAAGCGCGCATTGAATTTGATAACGGCTGTGTGGCCACCATCAGCACCAGCCGCGTGGCCACGCACAATATGCGCAAGATGACCGTTTTTCAGAACGAGAACTATTTTTCGCTTGATCTGCTTGAAAAGTCGGCTGTAAAATCCTATACCACCGATCCGCAGGGAAGTGTAAAACACATACAGCACGAAAAACTCGATACGCATCCCATCAACGCGATAGAACATGAGCTCCGCCTTTTTGCAGGAGCCATCCATAAGGAAAAGAATAACGCCGTAACTTTAGATGAGGCTTACAACACCATGAAGGTGGCCGACGAGATCATGGAAGTGATCAAAAAGAATAAGTAATTAATCTGCGTTCACGATATCATCGATAGCGCTCAGCTTTTTCTCGTTGCAAACGCCACGCTCAAAGTGAACGATCTTGCCTTCCTTATTTAAAATAAAGATCACAGGTTGTTTTACTTCGGCTATCTCAAGTGTTTTTTTGTAATCCTTTAAGCCGCTGGTATAGAACATGAGGTTTGGCCAGAAACCTTTATCGGTCTGCTCCTTGATCTTTCTCTTACTGCCTTTTTCGAAGACCTGGTTGATGAGGCTGAACTTCGGCATCAGGTAAAAATTTACATCGGCAGTAGCCGCTACACCAAAAGCTTCATCGCCTTCGTGTTTATTTACGTATGCATTGACCAGCGGGTTGAGCCAGGTTTGCAGATCACCTTCGGCGTCTTTATCGAAACACATCCCGATGATTGTAAATTTACCTTTGGTATCGGCAGGAAGGTTGAGAGGCTTTTCGGTAAAGGTCTCCGCCTGCATATCGGGGAACATTTTTCCTTTTCCGTATTGGGCGTTCAGTTTGGAGAAGGCCGCCAGAATGATTATAAATAAGATCTTTTTCATGGTTGGTTGTTTTTAGTTTGTATGTTCTTCAAAGATGATGCCGTAGTTCTTTAATTCGTCCAGTAAAGGCAAATATATTTCTTTTGTAACAGGGATCTGCACCCCGGTTGAATTAAATTTTCCAGTAAGGAAATTTTTAACCGTAATGGCCAATGGCAGGCCCACCGTCTTGGCCATGGCGGTATGGTGCTGATCGTCACCCTTTACTACCAGTGAGGACGTGATCTTCTTAGGCAATTTTGAGTTCCCGGCGTTATCGATCTCAAACAAATGCTGCATCACGATCATATCCTTATCATGCTCCTTCAACAGCCATTTTTTCTCCAATAGATTTTGTAATAATTGGGCGGGTGTTCCCTGTTTCAACTCGATCTTAGTGTCGTTGAAAAAACCAAGCCATTCTATTTTATCGATAACCCCGGTGTCCGCTTCTTTTCCCGTGAAATCTGCCAGGCGTTTTTTCACATCCCCGCTTCCGGGCAAATAAGAACTTAATAGGGATCTATACGTGAATTTATCCGCGTCATGTACCTGGTAAGAATCATCCGTCAAACCCAATTTCACAAAAACGTTCCACGCTTTACAATAACCGGGCATACGCAGGGTACCCCTTAATAGTGTTCTGATATTTTCCAATCCATAGGGTTTCTGATAACCCAAAGAATCACGGTTGGCATAGGCGTCAAAACTTCCGTAGCCATCCACTTTTATCGTCTCTATTTGCGAAAAAACACGGTTGTAGGGAATGTATTTTATCTCTCCACCATCCAAATAATGCGCAGTTCCCTGCCCGGCGAGTATAACATTGCGCGGATTCCACGAGAATTTATACCCCCAGGGATTATCATTGCTCTCGGGCGCAACAAGCCCTCCGCAAAAAGATTTGAAAGAGGTTATTTCACCACCCGCCTCATGCACTTCATCGATGATCTTCATGGCCGATGCATGATCAATACCCGGATCCAGCCCACATTCATTGAGCAATAAGAGCCCTTTTTTCTTTGCTTCCGCATCGAGTTGCTTCATTTCCTCAGAAACATAACTTGCCGTGGCGATGTGTTTGCCAAGGTTCACACAGTCTTTGGCAACCGGCGCGTGCATAAAGGCCGGGAGCATGGAAATAACAAGATCTGAAGCTTTTATAAGGGCCGTTCTTTGCGCCTCGTTCTGACCATCTAACTGCACGGCTTTGGCACGTGGATTGTTACCTGTTTTTGACTGTGCCAGCTTCAGGTCCATATCCGCAACCGTTACCTCCCAATCATCCATGGGCGCATGTTTCACGAGGTAGTCGATCAACGAAACCGTGGAACGACCGGCTCCTATCACCAATATTTTCTTCATACGCGTTTTGCGGGGTAAAAATAACTTAATTTTGCAAGGATGTTAAAACAATATTTTGCGCTTTTGTTAACGCTGACTTTTACCTCCATAAAAGCCCAGAATAATCTAATCATTCTTACTGAAAAAGGTTCTAAGTTCTTTCTTTCTGTGAATGAACAGGCCGTGAACGACAGTGCACAGAGCCAGGTAAAAAAAGCAAAGGTGTTTGACGATACCTGCAGCGTGAAATTGGTGTTTACCGATGGATCTCCCGAATTCAAAGGCACGGTTTTTTTAACCGAAGCCGGTAAAACAGTAAACAATCGTGAGTTTACTTACAGCCTGTCTGAAGGAAAAGGAAAACGTGAACTGAAATTCATCTCGATGAACCTGGCCCGGGTAGATACAATTTCCAAGCCCCAATCACCCGAAAAAAAGATAGAGGCCATCTTTACCGAAAAAGAGAAAAAGCAGATAGAACTGGATAAGTTGGCTGAAAAATATCCTCCGCCCGGAAATTGCCCGGTCGTTATAAGTGATTCATTGCTCCAGGCAAATCTAAAGCTGCTAAAAGACAATCACATCGACATGAACCGGCAGAAAGATGCCAAATGGTTCATTAGCCATAATTGCATAGATACAAAGCAGCTTATAAAAGTGATGGAAACTTTTGATCGCGACGATTCAAGAGTGAAAATAGCAAAATTCAGTTTTGATTATATCCAGGACCACCGCAACTTCATGGAGGTAGTGGATGCAGTTAAATTTTCCACCGAAAAAGAAGAATTAAAGAAGTTTTTTGATAAACGCATTGAGAAATAAAGCATGAAAAATCCATTTCTGATAGTCGCCTCTTTTTTAGGCGCCACAGGCGTGGCGCTCGGGGCCATGGGCGCGCACTGGCTAAGGGAAAAATTCAAAGCAGGCATCATTGATAATTTTCAGTACGAAGCTTTCGATAAGGCCACAAAATATCAATTATTACACGCCTTGGTCCTCCTGTTCATTTACTTTCTATACAACCAGATGCCATCAAAGCTTGTAAAAATAACAGGCTGGCTTTTTACAATAGGTGTTCTGTTCTTCAGCGGCTCTATTTACTTTCTGTGCACGCAAAATATAACCGGGATAAATTTCAGTTTCCTTGGGCCCGTTACTCCTTTGGGAGGAGTATTGATGATAGCCGCGTGGACCTGCCTGCTCGTATTTTCTGTAAAAAAACTGAAAGGATAATATCTTTAAACGGAAAGGATCTCCATCATTTTGATCATGTTCTCATTTAATCCCTCGTGATGTTTAACCGCTTTCTTAAAATCGGTATAAACAACCACCTTGTTCACAATGCCAACCATTACATTTTTCTGACCGCTTAGCAAACCGGTAACTGCCGAATAGCCCATCGTACTGGCATTCACCCGCTCCATGCAACTTGGCGATCCCCCTCGCTGGATATGACCTAAAATACTGATCCGGATATCAAATAAAGGAAAATTTTTCTTTATCTCATCCGCTACCTTGTACGCACCGCCACTCTCATCGCCCTCTGCAACAATAATGATCTTGCTTCCTTTGTCCTTGCGGCTCTTTTTCAATCGCTCCATTAATCTCGGGAGGTCGTTCTTTGTTTCCGGTATTAAGATAGCCTCGGCCCCGCTGCCAATTCCACTTCGCAGGGCGATCAGTCCGGCGTCCCTGCCCATCACTTCCACAATAAAAACGCGGTCGTGACTCTCAGCTGTATCCCGGATCTTGTCAACGGCTTCCACCACCGTGTTTATGGCTGTATCATACCCAATAGTGAAATCGGTTCCCCCCAGGTCGTTGTCGATAGTGCCCGGACAACCAATGATAGCAATAGGGGTGATCTTTGACAATGCTATGGCTCCCCGGAAAGTTCCATCGCCTCCAATGGCAACCAGTCCTTCCACTCCATGTTTTTTCAGGTTATCGGCCGCTTGTTTGATCCCTTCATCGGTCATAAAGCGGGCACTACGCGCCGTTTTCAAAATGGTACCGCCGCGCTGTATGATATTGGCCACCGATTTATGGTTGAGATTGATATGCTCATCATTGATCAGGCCTTCATACCCATGCTTGAAACCCACAACTTCCAGCTTGTGATACATGGCTGTGCGAACTACCGCCCGCAGGCAGGCGTTCATTCCCGGGGCATCCCCGCCCGATGTTAAAACCGCGATCTTTTTCATAGGATATGAATTACGAATTCTCTACGAATATACGAATAGGGTTTTATCGCATTGCCTTCTCCATTTTTTACCTGGTTGTCAGGTTTTTGTTAATATTAACGCCCAGGGCAGATTTCGACTTTTGGCTATGGATTTTAACGAATTTTCCCTATTTTAGTCAAAATTTTTTGAATATGAGCGGCGGAGCCTTGCAAGCCTCTAAAGGGTTGAGTTTTGATGAATTTAAAAAAGCGGTTTTAGACGATTTCCGTATTGCCAATGAAAGTCGGCAGGCATCTTTGATGGGCCGTAAGGAAGTACTTACCGGAAAAGCAAAGTTTGGCATTTTTGGCGACGGAAAAGAGGTTGCCCAGATAGCCATGGCCAAGGTATTTAAGCCCGGCGATTTCCGCAGCGGGTATTACCGCGACCAAACTTTCATGATGGCCATTGGCGCTCTTACCTTGCAACAATATTTTGCGGGCCTGTATGCCCATACCGATATCAAGCACGATCCAATGAGCGCCGGGCGCCAGATGGGTGGTCACTTTGCAACACCTTTCCTGGATGAGAACGGTAATTTCCTTGATCTTGTAAATCGTAAGAACTCTTCAGCCGATATTTCTCCCACCGCCGGCCAAATGCCGCGTCTTTTAGGACTGGCCTACGCTTCGCATTTCTTCAGAATAAATACAGACCTACAGACAAAAGAATTCGCGCACCTCTCCAACAAAGGAAACGAAGTAGCCTTCGGAACCATTGGCGACGCTTCCACATCGGAAGGCCCTTTCTGGGAGACGATCAACGCCGCCGGCGTTCTGCAAATACCCCTGCTGATCAGCGTTTGGGATGACGGACACGGGATCTCAGTTCCTAAAAAATATCAAACCACCAAAGAAAGCATTAGCGACGTGCTGAGCGGATTCCAACGCACCGGCGACAAAAAAGGATACGAGATCCTTATTACGAAGGGCTGGAACTACGCACACCTGATGGAAACCTACGAGAAGGCCATAAAGGTTTGCCGTGAAGA
>JANWKZ010000205.1 GCA_025451115.1 Bacteroidia bacterium
CGAGTTCGATAATTTTCGCAAACGCACACTGAAAGAGCGTGTAGAATATTTAAAATATGCCGGCGAAGAAGTGTTCAAAGCCATGCTGCCTATAGTGGATGATTTTGAAAGAGGTATTAAAGCCAACGAGAACGCTACCGATGTGAAGTCGGTGAACGAAGGCGTGCAACTCGTCTATAACAAACTGCATTCTATTTTGAAGCAAAAAGGAATTGAAGCGATGGATACCAAAGGAAAGGATTTTGATGCCGAGACCATGGAGGCCATTACCAACATTCCTGCACCTACGCCCGATCTGAAAGGCAAGGTGGTTGATGAAGTTGAAAAAGGATATTTACTGAACGGAAAAGTGATCCGCTACGCGAAAGTGGTAGTGGGAAGTTAAGATGGCCAAACGCGATTATTACGAAATACTGGGAGTTGGCCGCGGCGCTAACGAAGATGAGATCAAGAAGGCTTATCGTAAGTTGGCTATTAAATACCACCCCGATAAGAACCCCGGCAACAAAGCGGCCGAAGAAAGTTTTAAGGAAGGTGCCGAGGCTTACGAAGTGTTGAGCGACCCGCAGAAACGCCAGCGTTACGATCAATTCGGTCACGCGGCCAATGCTTCATCTGCAACGGGCGGCGGCGGTGGTTACGGTGGTGGCGGTGGCGGAATGAACATGGATGATATCTTCTCGCAGTTTGGCGACATCTTTGGTGGCGCTTTCGGCGGAGGGGCAGGAGCACGTGGCGGCGGTGGCGGACGACGTGTGAACCGCGGTTCGAACATTCGTATCAAAGTAAAACTGAACTTACAGGAAATAGCACATGGCGCTGAGAAGAAAATAAAAGTAAGCAAGCATGTTGCTTGTCACACTTGTCACGGCAGCGGGGCCAAGGGTAATGCTATGGAGACCTGCCGCATGTGTAACGGAAGCGGAGTTTATACGCAGATGCGTCAGACCATCCTGGGCATGATGCAGACGCAAACTACCTGCGGCACTTGTGGTGGACAAGGACAGATCATCAAAGAAAAATGCGGTACTTGTCACGGCGACGGAGTGGAGCGGGGCGAGGAAGTGATCAATATCAATATTCCTGCCGGTGTGGCTGAAGGCATGCAGCTTTCTATGAGTGGAAAGGGAAATGCAGGTCCGCGAGGCGGAGTGAATGGAGATCTTTTAATTGTTATTGAAGAAGAAGAGCATGCGGAGCTGAAGCGCGACGGACATAATTTGTTCTATGAGTGTTATGTGAATTTTGCCGACGCGGCTTTGGGTACTTCTGTAGAGGTTCCGACCGTTGACGGCAAAGCAAAAATAAAAATTGACCCCGGTACGCAGAGCGGCAAAGTTTTGCGTTTGAAAGGAAAAGGGTTGCCTGATGTGAATTCTTACCACAAAGGCGACCTGTTGGTTAATATCAATGTGTGGACTCCCACGCATTTATCAGCCGACGAAAAAAAGGTGATAGAGAAATTACGCGAATCTCAGAATTTCAAGCCGAACCCGAGCAAGAGTAATAAAACCTTCTTTGAGCGGATGAAGGAGTATTTTGAATAGATCTTATTGGAGTACTATTTTTTCCAAATAGAGACCCGACCTGCATCTGATCTTCAAAAAATAAATTCCCTTCGGAAATTCGGATATGTCTAATTCCTTCGTTCCGATTTTATTCTTCTCGGAAATTTGCATTTTTATACCTACAAGATCGAACACTTCAACATCCTGGTACGCTTCTTCAATAGCAATCTTTCCTGAAGTCGGATTAGGATATATGTTCAAAGCACTGCTTGTGAATTCGTGTATCCCAAACCAGTTAACACTTAAACAGGGAGATGTGACGGTACAACCGTATAATGTCACGGCTACGGCATAGCTGCCATCGGCAGTGGCACTGAAAGTTTGACTCGTTTCACCAGAAATAGGCGTATTTCCATTTGCGCAATCTATCCATTGATAGGTAGCCCCACTTTGATTGGCTGTAATAACCGTGCTGCTTACGAGTGCAGCTCCGTTATTGCTGAAAGTAGTACCCAGCATCACGCTCACGGTAAGCGGAGAGGAGTCAGCATCTGCCATATCCTTTTTACCATCTCCGTTAAAATCTGCAGCTACAATTCCGGCAGGCGAGAACCCAGATTGATAAAAACCAGGTGAACCAAAACTTCCGTTTCCTGAACCAAAAACAAGGGCTATTAAACTGGAACCGCCATACATACTGGTTGCAATATCCTGTATCCCGTCATTATTGAAGTCGGCCGCGGCAATAGGGCCTCCTCCCTGTGTTGTTGAGATCAAAAAGCGAAGGGGAGGATTAAATCCGCCTGTGCCGTTACCTAAGAGAACCAATAAACTATCTGTAAAATTACTTTCTCCGCACGAGGCCACCAGGTCGACCTTTGAATCGTTATTCAGGTCGGTACTGATGATATGTGCAGGGTCATCCGGCGTGGCATGCCCGGTAGGAACAGAAAAACCGCCCACACCATTCCCGAGTAATACGAAGAGCTGGTTAATTCCGTTTGTGCCGGCGCTTGAAATGGCCAGGTCTGCCTTTCCATCCGTATTAAAATCCGCGTTTATGATCTCACTGCAAGCAGCGCCTATAGGAATAGTGCTTGACAAAATAAATCCTCCTGCTCCATTACCGAGCAGAATGGAAATGCTCATCGCCGTATAATTTGCTATAGCGAGATCCATTTTGCCATCTGCGTCAAAATCTGCACTTGTCAGGTCTCCGTAGCCGCTCGTATTAATAGGGGCTGAAAATCCTCCGGTTCCGTTCCCTAAAAAAACAGAGATCGTTCCGGGCCCACTATTTGCCGCAGCCAGGTCTTTTTTTCCATCATTGTTAAAATCAGAAACTATAAGGAACAAAGGATTATTCCCAGTAGGAAAATTAGTAGCTGCCGAAAATCCTCCCAAACCATCGCCCAAAAGAACAGAAATGTCACTTCCTAAAAAATTATTGGTAGCCAAGTCGTCCTTCCCGTCGCCATTAAAATCGGCAACCACTAGTTCAACAGACCCATTTCCGGTAAAATAGCTTACGGGAGTCAGGAAGCAGGTTTGAGCCTGTAAAGTTAAGGCTGCCAGTGTTCCGGTAAAATAAAGGATGATCTTGCGCATTTTTTCTTTTGTCCTAAGGTAGACAAATTCCCAATAAAAGAAAGTTGGATCATCTTTATTCACTTTCCACCCTCATCTTCACCCAATTATCGTACTCACAGGATAGAACTGTAAAGAGATAACCACCTTTCTTCCATTTGTACGGCGCTTTACCATGTTCCCAATGATCATCTGCGGTTTTTTTACCTGAGAATTCATAAGTAAAAGCAAAACCAAGAGGAGACTCGGGTCCATCTGCCGCAACCATTTTGTGCGAGTTTCCTTCGAAAGTTATTTTCAGGCTGTCGCCAACCATACGCGTATCTTTCATTTTCAGGTTGAAGGTCTCGCCAAGTTTTACGGCCGACCTGGCTACGGGTTGAGCAAATGTAATCGCCGATACCAATAACAAAGAACCCATAACGAAATTTCTATTTCCCATTTTTCAACCTGTTTAAAGTTCTTTCAATATATTTTTCAGAGGTCAGTAACGAGATCTGGATATTCTTCGCGTAGCGTATGCTGTCTACGATCTCCTTTTGTTTTTCTTCCACCAGTTGTTTTTGCTGTTCGGTAATGGCTTTTTGTTGCTCCACCTCCCGTTTTTGCTCGGCAATGATGCGGTTGGCCTTTTTACTTTGCTGCAGGTTTCGGTAAACGAAGAACACCAGTCCGAAAAGCAGGATGGCACCGGCAATAAATCCATTTCTAACCAATTGTTGCTGTTTGAATTCCGCCTCGCGCCTCATTTGGTCTGTTTTGTAGGCGATATCCTTCTTCAGCTGCTTTGTCTTCATCTCTTCTTCCTTGGCCTTGAACTCCTGTGCGGCGAATTTCTGCAGACTTTCTTTGTTCACTACGCTATCTTTCATTTCTATAGAAAGGTTGTGCATCTCAAAGGCTTTCTTGAAGTCGCCGGTCTTTTCGTAAACGCGGTAGGAGAGTTCGGCTGAGTTTTGTATAACCATCGGTGTATTACATTCTTTGGCAATAGGCATGCTTTGCTCGGCATATTTTTTTGCATTGGCCAGGTCGCCCATTTCCAGGTAAAGGGCTCCCACGCTGTTCATGCATTCGGCAATAAGCGTTTTGTCTTCTATCTCTTTCGCAATGATCAAAGAGCGCATAAAATAATCGAGTCCTTTTTGTTTGTCGCCCTTGGCAAGATAGATCTCGCCGATACCGTTGTAACTAAAAGCTACTTTGCTTTTATCGCCTATCTCTTCGGCTATCTCTATCGTTTGGGTGAAATAATCCAGGGCCTTTGTAAAGTTCCCAAGACTCCGGTAACAATCACCAATAGAACTCAAACAGGAAGAGATCCTGGTTTTGTCGCCCAAACCGCGCGCTATCCTTTCTGCCTCCGAAAAGTATTTCAATCCTTGTTTATAGGCACCCTGGATGCGGTAAACTTCTCCCATGCCATTCAAACAGAAAGCGGTTAGCGGTTTATCGCCAATTTGCGTAGCCAGCGTAAGTGCCTGCTGAAAATAATCCAAAGATTTACTGTAATCGTCCTGCAAACGATAAATATCACCCATAGAACTGAGCGAAGAAGAAATGCGACTTCTATCGCCGATCTGCTTAGAAACATCGAGTGCCTGTTGGAAATAGAACAAGGCTTCGAAATTATCGCCCTTCAAGCGGTACACTTCCCCGATCAAATTCAAACAAAAGGAAGAGTTGATCTTGTCGTTCATGCCCACAGCAAGCTTCAATCCTTTCTGAAAATACGCAAGTCCCTTATCCAGCTCACCTGTAATGCGTGAAACTTTTCCGAGACCGGTGAGTGCCTGTACCTGTATCTTTTTGTAGTCGCTTATTTCCGAAAGCTTCAGCGCCTCCTGCAAAACGCTGTCGGCCTTATCATAGTTATCGATCCAGTAATAATAATAACCTAAACGCGTCATTCCATCCACCTCTCCATAACGATAACCAATTTCTTTACTTTTCTCTATCGCTTCGGTTGCAAGAATAAGATTGGGGTCGTTCTTCCAGTTCTGCGAGAGCTCGTTCAGGTAATTGATGGCTTCGGTGTCACTTTTCGCCGTCAGTACCTGTTTCTTCAGCGAATCAACCGCCTGGTTCACCCGGGTGCTGTCTGTTAAAAGGTTTTGCGTAGTGGCGCCCCATTTCAAGGTTAGGGAAGAGACTGTTTCTTCATTTCCCGGTTTGGTCTTATTGCCGCTGTCGCAGGCAAATAAAAACAGGCCGAAAACCAAACTAATGCATATGGACCTTAGCGAAGTCACGAGTACTAAAGATACTGATTTTATTTGGAAACGGTTGATTAAATGTAGGGAAATGCCATTCGGGTCTTAAGCCTTTTTTAGTAAGTTCGCCCTATGAACTACAAGGCGCGGCTCAAGTTTCTTCTATTCACCTACCTGCTCGCGCTTTTCATCTTTACCGACGCGCGTATTGTCTTTTATATCTACCATCACAGCCGTTTCGAAGGCGGTTTCTGGACCTGTCTTTTTTACGGTATCCGCTTCGATATTGTGGCAGCTACGGCGCTCAACGGACTTTTCATCCTCCTGGTTGCTTTCCCGTTCTCTTTTCTGCATAGCAGGGTAGTTCGGGTCTCTTTGAAAGTGATCTTCATGCTGGTGAATTCTATCGCGCTTCTTGGCAATTTTGTGGATACGGCTTATTTCCCCTACACCTTGCGCCGCAGTACCGCCGATACCATTAGTTTTTTTATTGAGAAGAACGACGCGGGAACTTTAC
>JANWKZ010000206.1 GCA_025451115.1 Bacteroidia bacterium
ATTTCTTCTCTCAACTATCGATGGTGATCGGGCGGCCTTGACGTGACTGGACTTCTAGGTAGGGGATGACCTGCGACTGACCCATCTGATCGGTCATGCCATCAATAGAAATGAAGAGTGCCGGGGTCTGCATGGATACCTGTAAAAATACTGTTTTTATAGTGAAATATGGGGTTCCCTTACATGGAAATAATCCGTAAATTTGTTAAGACATGAGTCCCTATCTTACGGCATCCGACCTGGTGATCCCGCCTTTATTCATTATGATCATCATTTTGATCGGGCTTCATAAGCGTAATAAATACGGCATCATAAACCCGGCTTATAATTATTATCTCTCCGGGATATTGGTAAAGGTATTCGGCTCCATTGCTATCTGTCTTGTTTATACATTGTATTATTCGAGCGGAGACTCCACAGGTTATTACGAGCAGGGTCGCTCGATCTATAACCTGATCTATAAGGATCCCCATTATTTTTTTGAGGTGCTGTTCCAGGGATGTACGGCAGAAAATTATAGCTACCTCGACGAGACCACCACGTATGTTGACTACCATGCATGGGTTGCCGATTACAGCGCACTATATATATCCCGGCTTATAGCGCCTTTATATTTCATCACATTCAATAGTTTTGTAGGCGTTACGATACTGCTTTGTTATATCTGTTACAGTGGTATCTGGAAACTCTACTTGCTTTTCTGTGAACAGTTCCCGCTTATCAGAAAGGAACTGGCCATATCTATTCTTTTCATTCCCTCCGTTGTTTTCTGGGGCTCCGGACTTCTAAAAGATACGATCACTTTGGCCTGCGTCGGATGGTATTCGTACTCCTTTTATAAGGTACTTATCAAGGGGGAATATAAGATAGTGAACATCCTCTTGATCCTGCTGAGTGCTTACCTGCTTATCTCTCTCAAGCCCTATATCCTTTTTGCCTTGCTTCCGGGGTCTATGATCTGGCTGAGTTACGATCGCATCTCGAAGACAAAGAACAAGGCTGTTCGCGTGGTGATCGCGCCTGCGCTCATTGTCTTGGGTGTCTTTGGGGGGTTCTATCTGCTATCTTCGCTGGGAAGTGTGCTGGGGGTGTATTCGCTGGAGAATGTACTCGACAGGGCAGTGGTTGTACAAAAAGACCTCAAGAGTAATTATTACGGAGGAAACTCATTTGACATAGGTGATTTCGATGCGAGTCTCACCGGGGTGATGAGCAAGGCGCACCTGGCCATCAACGCGGCCTTGTTCCGGCCTTATTTGTGGGAAGTGAGGAACCCGCTAATGCTCTTGTCTGCCCTGGAGAGCACGTATGTTTTCATACTGACCTTCACCCTCCTGGTAAGATTGAAATTCATGGGTTTTTTCCGGTATATATGGGAGAACCCGCTGTTGCTTTTTTCTGTGATGTTCTCTCTTTTCTTCGCTTTTTCAGTAGGTCTTTCTACGCCTAATTTTGGCGCGCTTTCCAGGTTAAAGATACCGTGTATTCCTTTTTTTGTGGCAAGTCTCTTCGTGCTTCGCCATTTATACGAGCGAAAGACCAAGAAGAAATTGGGATTCTAAGCCTTAGTACAGAGATAGTACAGCCATTTCTCTTCACCCGTTGCCAACTCATTCTTTATATCAACCATCTTTCCTTCCGTATGAGAATAGATCCGGATATCTGAAAAGCCGGTCTCTTTGAGTTGCGTTACCTGGAAAGACGGGCGGAAATAACAGTTTTCGAGGCCAAAATTGTGTGCGCCGTCATTTATCGTTACGTAATTTTCATTGGCCACGTTTGCCAGTTGCCTGCTGTTGATCTTCTTTATTTTTCTTACTTCAAAAACGCGTTTTATCGCGGCCAGCATATTAAGTCGCCACTCAAAACCTTTTATATCCAATAAGGCGATAAGGTTGTGGGTGGAAAAGCAGAACAGGCCGTTTTTTTTCAATACTCTTCTTATTTGCCTTAAGGCGGTCTCTCTTTCTTCAGGCAATATAGTATCCATGCCATTAAAACTGAACAGCACAAAATCGAACGCACCTTCTTCAAAACGCTCCAGGTTCCTTACATCGGCTTGCTCAAAGGTGGCGCTGGGCCATTTAGTGCCGTATTTCTTTAGCGTGGCATCCACCATCCCTTTGGAATAATCCACTCCTGTATATTTTTTCACTAAAGGTGCGAAATGGGCGGTGGTTCGGCCTGCGCCAATGCCTATATCCAACATATTCATTTCAGGTAATCTTTCCTTTAGTATGTTGAATATGGCTTTTTCCGGTTTTTGTAGCCCCTCGTATTTCTCGTAATAAGAGACAACGTCATTCGACGAGTAGGTCTGTAGATTTTCCATCTTTATTTTTTTAAGAGTTTAACCAGCTTAAAGAGCAGGGGTGATGTATTGATGAAGCGATAGCTGTTTATTAGCTGGCCGCCAAAGCTTGTTTTGAATTTGCTTACCCCCGGTAATTTGCCCGGGTTCAATCCGCCAAAATCGTAATAGCGATATCCCTTTTCCTTAAAGCCAAGGATATCCTGCCAATGAAGTAATTTGTTCGCTTCGCTTCTGAGTTTGTTATCGGAAATGGCCGGGTTATGAAAGCTGGAGCTGAGCTATACGGTAACTCCGTCGGAAATGTAGATATGCGTGGCGATCCATTTTTCATCCACAAAAACTCTAGAAAACCGGAGCGCTCCTTTCTTTTGCACCGACAACAGCCAGTTCAGGTTAAGGTTATCGAGATCTTTTTCTTTTGCAAATTCATTATAATCCTTTACAAGGGCATGGCAGTCTTCGATCCGCGGATCGGTAATGCAATTGTGGCGAACCTGCTGTTTCTCGGCCGACCGGATATCATACCGATAGGTGGGGTGTATCTCTTTGAACAGAGCATCTTTATCTTTCTGAAGATCGATCACCGAGGTCTGGTATTCTTCGTAGAAAACATTCCCTTTGGTGATCGGTTTACGCGCAGCAGAAAACACCGTATAGGTGCCGGGTTTCACGGTCTCGCCGTTGTAGAACCAGATCTCTTTGCGTTTCAGCGGAAAGCTATGAGTAAAGAATTCTAACATGCTTATCCTTTCAGTGAAAGTATCTTTACAATGCGCGGCACAATTTCATTTATACGCAGTTTGGTCTTAAGGAAGGGTTCGTCAAAAAGTTCGATCCTTGGCACTTCGAATGTATCGTGTCTTGAGCTGTCGTAGGGTTCCGGGTTCACCGTAACCCCAAGCCTGTACCCTGCGTCGAGAGATGCTTTTTTTACATCGTCATTATAAGCTCCGAAGGGATACGAGATCGTGTCGGGAAATGATCCGGTGTGTTTTTCTATGGAGAGGCCCGACTGTTTTAATTCCCTTATCAACTCATCGTAAGTAAGTTTTTTCGACAACACGGGATGGCTAACCGTATGCGATCCAACTTCGCATTTATGGTCTTTGAGGCTTTTGATCTCTTCCCAGTTCAGCATGAGCCCGTGTGGAGGTGTTACGTCATTCAATTCAGAAATGATCTTTTCGTATACAGCTTCGCGGTCTATATTGCTAAGCGATTTCATATAGGGATTGAGCTGCTTGGCAAAAAGCAGCCGCTCCTGTTTATTTTTCCATTCCGTTTTTTTGAGGTGGCCCGGAAAATCGCGTGTATCCAGGTTGATCCGTTCTTTGGTTGTATTGATGAAATAATGGTTCAGCATATAGGTCCACGGCGGAAGATCTTTATCGATGCAATCCGTTACCACGTACATGGAACTGGGGCAATCATATTTTTTAAGGATAGGAAGAGCGTGTTCCAGGAAATCACGGTATCCATCGTCAAAACCGATCGCGCATAAGGGTTTGCCTGTCTCCGGACGGATATCATTCAGGATATAATCCCTGAGCGCTACGAATTCAAAATGTTTTTTCAGGTAAACAATGATCTGTTCGAAGTGCTCGGGATGTATGGGATTCCAGAGTGGATCGCGAAGCGGATTGACCCGGTGAAAAAGAAAAGTGGTGACATTCTTTTTGTTGTTGATCCGGATCTTGAATGCGCGGTTTCGTTTCAACAGTCCTTCGGGACTCGCTAAAGGGGTTCGTTTGGCCTGGTAAAGATTTGGTTTCAATTTACTGAGAACCTTTAGAAGGTTGGGAGGGTAATATAGTATGGACTTCAGGATGTAAGAAAGTGCTTTGAGTTTTTTATTGCCGTTCACCCACCAGATCCCTGCAAGGATAAGGTAATTATTGGAGAAGCAGTGCTGCTTGAACCAAAAAGAGCGGAAGATGCCTTCGTTGGCGGCTTTATTCATGATGAGCAGATTGCCTGCTTCGAGTTTATCCAGGTTACGGCTTAAACTGCCGCTCAGTACACGGTAGGTCCATAAAACTCCCGGAACATATTTTCCCTGGTATCCTTTTGCGCTGATGCGGATACAGAGATCAAGATCTTCTGTAGGTGTTGCCCTTGGATCAAAGCGTATCCCGGTTTGGGTAAAGCACTCCTTTTTTAATACGATGCCGCTGGGCGCGTGGATGATCTCTCCGCGCCTGAGTAGCAGGGAATCGAGAATATCTTCTGTATTAACTCCTTCCAATATTTCGGTTTTGGTAAAAGACTCATCTGCCAGGTACATATCGCTGAACACCCAATGAACCTCGGGATCTGATATCAACTCTTTCACCTTTATTTCAAGATTCTCGGGTTCCCAGGCATCATCTGAATCAAGAAAGGCAATAAGATCTCCCTTGGCGGTTTCTATCCCCCTGTTCCGGGTAAGGGAAACACCTTGATTTTGCTGGGTCAAATAGATCAACCTGTTGTCGAGTTTTTGATAGTGCTGGATAATCTCTTCAGAATTATCCGTGGAACCGTCGTTAATAATAATGATCTCAAGGTTCTTATAGGTCTGATTCAAAGCCGACTCGATGGCAAGGCCAATATACTTCGTAGCGTTGAAGCAGGGTATGATCACCGAAACAAGAGGGTGCGCGCTGTTATTTGCCGGACTTTCCATGAAAGATATCGTACTGTTTAATGATATTTTGTATAGAAAAACGATCCAGGATGGTTTGATGCAATTCCTTTCCCATTAAAGAAATATCTTTTTCTCCTTTATAAACCCTGTTAAGTATGTCTTCCAGTTCATTCTCAAAACCCGATCGGGGAATTAAAATACTGTTTTTCCCATCTACCAGGTATTCATCAAAATCACCTACCCCTCTGCAAACGATAAGCGGTTTAAGAACTAAACCTGCTTCTTTCGCCAGGCTGCTGCTGGCCTCTGATTCGGATACATGCACAACCAAGTCGGCGGCAGCCAGGAAGTTGATCACATCGGTTCGGTAACCAATCATAAAGATATGGTTTTGCAGGCCATTTTTGAAAATATATTCTTCTAACTCCTTTTTCAACGGGCCATCGCTTAAAACAAGCAATTTTATATCGAAGCCCCGCTGCACAAGTTTTTTAACCACTCCGAAAAGTAAAAGATGCCTTTTTTCGGGTATCAGGCGCGCCACTTTGATCAACAGGGAGGAAGCAGGGTGTTCTTTTCGGATGTTTTTTACAGCTTCAGGATCGGGTTTCCGGTAATCATCAAAATTATAGGCATAGCGTATCAGGTGGATCTTTCTGTTCTTTACTTTTTCTGTTTCGATCATTTGATCGAACACTTTTTGGGAAGGAACAATGAATTCTTTTGCCAGCCGGTTGATGATTCGGTCGGCCATGCGTTCACGCCGGTTATCATCCACATAAGCGCTGTCTGAATGATGTCTGCAAAAAATAAAGCGTGAAGGTGAAAAGAACTGAGCGATACACGACACCAGATTGGCGCGTTGAATGTGTGAATATACCAGGTCTATTTTGTGTTTTTTTGTGAACCAAGCAAGGAAGCGGATGTGTTTCCAAAAAAAAAGGAAGGAGGAATTCTTTTTTACCGGGTGACAAAATACAGAAACCCCTTCTTTGCTCACATCGCGATGCAGATCGCCCGCCTCGGATTGTGTAAGTAAGGAAACCGTATGCCCCTGCTTTTTGAAGGCGATCATCAGGGACGATAGCGATATGGCTCTTTCTTTATCAGGGTAATAAAAAAGGATATTCATGGCTGAAGGTCGTGGATAATTCTTAAAAAGGTCTCTTTATGAAAATCAATGGCTCGTCTTTCGGTATATTCTCTCGCAATGTTGCTGCTTGCTGCCGAAAGTCGCTCCTTTTCCACGTGAGGCAGATTAAAATACCAGATGATCTTTTGCGCTATCTGCTCCTTATCGAGAACGCTAATGAACTCTTTTGTAACCCGACCTACGACCTCCTTTGTTCCGGTCCATTCCGAAACCAGGCTAGGCAATCCATGGGCCATAGCTATCAGTACGGTGAGTCCATAGGCCTCACCCCTTGCGCAGTGCAGGTAAAGTGAACTGGCGGTGATGAATTGAGATAGGTCACTTTGTTGACCTGCGAAATCGATGGCTTTTCTTACATCGGGAGGACAGCGCTGCAACAGTTGTTGTTGTATTTCGGGTTGCCAATTGCCAACTATTGTAAAGCTTAATTGGGTGTCTTGTTTGTATGCCAGTGTAAAAGCATCGATCATAAGATCAAGCCCCTTATACCATAGGCGATCGGCTCCGGGACCATGCCCCATAAAAAGAATTTTTTTATCTTCTAGCCTTATTTTTTTTTCTGATAAGGGAATGTGTTGCTCAGGTATTCCGTTTATCACAACGTAGGTAGGAGGAGATGATCTTTCCAGTAGTTTATGTACCAGGGCTTCGGCCATTTGTCCCTCACAGATCACCGCGTCATATCGTTTGAGCGCTTGTCTATGCAACCAGGTATTGAAGCGTGAGAACCTACCGGCATACATAAAAAAAAGGGTGTGACTTCCCATGTGCACCACGATCTTTTGTTTTTTTCGTAAACAGAACATTTTCATGATCACAGGCATGAAATGCAGGTTGTCAACAAGGAACAAATCATAGTTTTTTTTAGGAAAACTGAACGCACATACAAACCAGCTCAATCCGCGATACAGAATGGAGGTGTCCCTGTCCTGCCATCTCATTTTAAAGTCCACGTAATGGAACTCTGCCCCCACGCTGGAAGCGAATTTGGCATGCATGGGGTGTGCGGCCGGGCGGCCGTGTATGTAAGCTATCTTACCGGGCATTATTTCTTCTTCCAATATAAATAAAAGTGTTTCCCCACTTTTTAAACACGTGTTGAAGAGCCCGGCTTATTTTTGCAATGGTCCATTTGAACTTACCCCCAATTCCCGCTGCCTCTTTTAAGTTTTCGGGAAAAGGCCATTCGTTCTCTGCTACCTCAAAATGTAATTCATCCAGGCCGGCTTTTTTGAAAAAATCCCTTTGGTTACGCGCATTTGAGAAAAAAATGTGTGTTGGGGAATGTGTGGCTGCCTTGTTCTTCACCAGTTTGAAATACATTTTCCTCACCCAAAATGCTAACGAAGGATTGGTCTCTATAGGCCCCTCTATCAAAAGAACGCCTCCCGGATTAAGCCTCGCGATGAGTTTGCGGGTGATCTCCAAAGGATGATCAAGATGTTCAAGCACGTAGCTTAACCGGATCAGGTCATACTTCGGAGAGAGGTCGGCTAAAAATTCGGGTATGCTGTAAAAATCAGCGGCCTTAACTTCTTCTTTCAAAACTTTTATGTGATCGGGGTTGAATTCAACACCGTCGCAGGAATAACCTTTAGCCATTACGTTCACTACAAAATTCGCGTGACCGCATCCGTAATCCGCCAGTTTTTTACCCGGCGCATAACGCTCTATAAGTTCATAATGCTTGCCGTAGGGGAAACGAAGCCCCGGTAATTTAAGGTCATCGGGAATGATCTGCGGGTTAGCACCTGCCTGGTAGGTGGGCGGATACATCACCTTGTAATCTTCATCCGATGGGAACGGATCAAGGTAGATCAACCCGCAGGAGTTACACCTTAGGTACTGAAAGGTATGGTTATTGAAATGCGTGTCAGGCAGGTAAGATGGGGTGTTTTTTTCGGATGTGCAGAAAAGACAGCGCGGCATCTCAGTTTTGTTTTAAAATGGAAGAGAACAACTCCTGGTATCTTTTGGCTGAAATACCCAGTTGGTATTCGTTGAGGGCGATAGTTCGGCAATTCTTTTTCATTTGAGCACGTAACTCATCTTCTTCAAGAAGCTGAAGGATACGCGCGAGAAAATCATCGGCGTCCTCAGGTTTGGCCAGGTAACCGGTAACACCCTCGCGAACCAATTCCGGAACACCCGTGTGGTTGAAAGAAACGATGGGTGTACCACAGGCGAGACTTTCCTGAACAATACAAGGATGATTGTCGCTGCGGGTAGGGAAGATGAATAGGTCGGCGGCTGATAAAGCAATGGCCTTCATGCGGTCTCCACTTACGTAACCCAGATTGATGATCGGCAGATCGATCGTGTTCTTCAGTATTTCATCGGCCTGCCCGAGTGTAAGCAATACGAGCTCTTTTTTAAGTGCTGCCGGTATTTTACTTAACGCTTTTACCAACAGGTCGCCTCCCTTTCCGCGTTCAGTCAAACCCATGGCACCGAATAACAGTACTTTTTTGCCGGATGGTACGCCTAAAGCGCGCCGGCACTGTTCCGGATCGAGCGGCTCGAAAATATCGGTATCGAGTCCATAAGGTATCGTGTGGATATCGTATTCGCCGATCATGCTTTGTTTCGCCAAAGAGGCCAGCCAGCGGCTGGGAGTAACGAAAGTAAGCCGGGATCTTTTATAGGTGCGGTTCTTTAATTTCCATTCAAGCGCTGTGCTGTCGCGCTTAATAGGAGGGTAATTGTCGGGATAGGGACAACTGCCGCAGCCTTTTTTCCAGCGTTCACAATCAAAGCTTACCCCACAATGTCCCGTAAAACTCCATGCATCGTGTAGTGTGTAAACGGCAGGCTTGAGCTGTGTAAGCTTAGGAAGCGCCAGGTAATTGAAATACCCGCTATGGATAGTATGAAAATTCAGGATATCGGCACTTTTGAAAAAAGGATGACCGGGAATTCGGAACGAACTGTAATAATGAATGTAATTAAGGCCCATAGCAGTGGTGAAACGACTCAGAATCTTTTCGCCGGTAAGATTATGGGTCAGTACGTTCACGCGCTCATTTTCGAACGAGCTTTTTCCCGTAAGCATTTTTACGTCAACCCCTTCCTTTAATAGACCATGGAAAAGACGGTTGGCCGCAATCACGGCGCCACCGGCCAGGTCATAGGAAGGGCTAAACATCAGGACATTCATAGGTCAGCGCGTTTCAAACTCTAAATTTACGGTTTTTTGCGCAATTTCTGCGCGATTCCCGGTTGTCAGGAGATGTTTCTTTTCCGCATGGATCCCGCCATTGTGTTGAGTATGTGGAGGGTCTCAACTCTAAGAACGGTGAATGAAAGGATGAGGAAAAGAACGAGCGGAGCGAGGAAATAGACATACTGCGTTCGGTCGGCAGGGGCTAGAAAATGAATGCCCAGGATACTTACCGACAGGAGCGCAAAGACAATATAAAGTTTGTTTAATTTGAATTTCAGGGGATCAAGCTTCATAGAGAGATAATAAGACATGAACATGTTGATCATCCCTGAGCAGAACACGGCCAGGGCCACACCTTTGAGTGACAGGTAATGATAGAAAAGCAAACCTAAGAGCGTTACGCTTGCCAAATAGACGATGTTCAGGTAAAGGATGTAGCTTGTTCTTTTGTGTTTGTAGAATTTTAACGAAAAGAATTGTGTGAAGGCGCGCGGAATGAATGAAAGGCATAATAAAGGAATGTATTGTATGGATTCAAAAAAGCGCGGCGAAATGAACCATCGCACAAAATAAGGAGTTGCCGCCGTAACAAGTACCGCGATACCAATAAGCAGATAGAGGAAAAAGTGAAGTTGGAAATTCATTTCCTCGTATTGCTCGGTATCCTCTTCAAGCATGATCTTATAAACACCTGGGCTGAATGAATTGGAGAGTGCCCCCATAAGGATCTCGATCACAGAAGCAATGGTAACAGAAAACCCGTAGATGCCCAGCATATCAAGGGTACCTGCCTGTTCAACTACAAGCCTGTCGAAAACATAAGCTACGGAACCGATAAGCGACGAAAAGAAAAGCGGCCCCCCCATTTTTAGCAATGACCTTGAAATGCTGCGGTCATAATGAAGTCCACTACGGCCGATCTCAAAAAGCGCGAAAAACAGAGTTACGGCGCAAAACCCGATCGTTCTTCCTTCCACGGCACCGGCCGAACCCCATTGAAAATAAACAACACCAAGTATAGAGCCTATCGTTATCAGAACCAGGGTCGACACGTTGAGAAAAGAATAACCCTTAATATTTCCCTCATTCCGGTAGTAGTACAAGAGCGTGCGGCTTATATTCACGAAAAAGGGATAGATCAGGGCCAGCAGAAGGTAGGGCC
>JANWKZ010000207.1 GCA_025451115.1 Bacteroidia bacterium
ATAAGGGGTAATTTAACTGTACCGTCTGTTTCAACTATTGCGTCAAAAGCAGAAGAACCCACCGCGTTGCTCATGCTCGATATGTCAACCAGCTTGAAACCTTCGTTCGACAGAAGTTTAAACGAAATGGCATCCGTTGGTGAGATCCTATACTCGTCCACGGCCATACTATCAACCACCTTATCATATGCAAAACCTTTGGGTGTTTTGAGCATAAGACTTGGACGAAGGATGCGGCAGGACGATAATACGGACAGTATCAGCAGCGCAAGGGCTATTTTCCTCATAATTAACGGTCTAATATCCCGTAAAGATACTAAATTTCTTGATTTTGCCGGAGTAAACCGAGGTATAAATTGCGGGTATCGGCAACCAGCCTTTGGTAACCGAACGTGTTGAAAACAAAGCTTTTCCCAGCCCCCGCAAAGGAAGCTCTTTGACCTTCGTTTTCGACTAAAATGAGCAGTTTTTCGAAGAACCCGGTTTCATCCCCCGGTTCTACCAGATAAGCGGCTTTTGGGTGCACCGAGTTCTCAATGCCGCCTACCCGGGTGGTAACGATGGCACGGGAAGCTGCCTGCGCCTCAATGAGACTAACGGGTGTGCCCTCGTTGTGCGAAGTAAGGCAAACAATATCACTTCCGGCCAACGGATACGACACGTCGGTGATCCAGGATGTAAAAGTGACGGTGGCACTTTTTTCTTTTTCGGGCCAGTAGGTGTGATCGAGGCCCAGCTCATCACAAAGAGACGTTAATTCATTCCGGATATCGCCGTCGCCTACCACAATGGCGCGGATCTTTTTGGAAGTATTTTTCTTTACATGCTGAATGGCCCTGAGAAACAAACCGTGATTTTTAACGGGCGCGAGGCGCCCGATGATCACAATAGCGAGCTCATCCTCTTTTATAACATATTTTTCACGAAATGCTTTTCTCTTCTCATTTTCATTTTCGGCGAAGCGCTCGAGTTCGAATCCAAGCGGGATCACTTTTACTTTTTCAGGAGGGGCTATGCGATGCTCTTCGCATAATTCCTGCTTTTGTTTTTCACTGATGGCGATGATGGCCGAAGATCTTTTGGCCAGGTTGCGTTCAATGGTTTTGTAGAAGGATGTTTTGGCTTTTCCGAAATAGGAATGAAAAACGTGTCCGTGAAAAGTATGCACGATCACGGGTACTTTGCAATGTGATGCGGCCAGCCGCCCCAAAGCCCCGGCTTTGGCGGCGTGCGTGTGCACAATGTCCGGCTTGAACTCGCGAATAATGCTTTTTATTTTTTTGTAAGCCTTCAGATCATTGAACACATTTACACTTCGACTCATTTCCGGCAGCACCACCGGTTGCAATCCCAGTTTTTCGAAGATAAAAAGCGAACTGTCCTCTCCCGGTTCCCTGTCGCCACCAATGATCAGGGTCTCAAACTCAGGTGCCAGGTATTTGCTGAGATTGGCCACGTTGTAGGAAGGACCGCCGAGATTAAATCTGTTTATGATGCGCAGGATCTTCGGCATACTACAAAATATGTTTTTTATACCAATGATTGAATACCAAAAGCGCCCATACAACAGCCGTTGTATCACCGGGATCATTACCCAAAGCTTTTTTCACGCATTTTTTTACTTCTTCGTGATCGAAGAGGTGTTGATGACGAATAAAATCTTTGTCAAGCAACAGTTCGTCTACTTTTTTTCTCAGCACACCTTTTAGCCACTGTTGCACCGGGGTTTCGAAACCGTGTTTCTTTCTGTGCAGTATCTCCTCAGGTAATAAATGCGCGCAACTTTCTTTGATGATCTTTTTCTGCGTCCTTCCGTCAATTTTATAATTGGCAGAAAGTGAAAAAGCGAACTCTACAAGCCTGTGATCCAGGAAAGGATTGCGAACCTCCAGGCCATGAGCCATGCTCATGCGGTCTACTTTTACCAACATATCCGAGGGAAGGACAAGACCCACATCCGCAAGCAATAAGGAATTATAGTCTTCCGAAATAGGATCTGTATAATGTTGTTTGAGTTCGTTGAATTTCTTTTTTTCCGCCGCGTTCAGGTGCAGCAACTGCGCTGCTTTTTTCTCTTCGTAAAAGCTGGCCCAGCGCCAATAACGTTCTCCGGCCGGTAGTTTTGCCCCGGTAGAAAAACGGGCAAGTTGCCGTGCTTTATTAGAAAGTTTACTGTTGCGGGAGGTCGGCACCAGTTTAGCCAACGCACCTGAATTTTTAAGAAGTAAGGTCTTTGTTCGCTGGTTCCTTATCATCCATTCGGCGCGATGCTTGTTGTAGCCCGCAAAAAGTTCATCGGCTCCGTCGCCCGACAAAACAACTTTCACGTGGGCTTTGGTCTTTTTAGAGAGCACATAAACGTTGAAGGCCGAAGAATCCGCAAAAGGCTCATCAATGCTATTGAAGAAGTTCTCTACTTCGTTCTCCGCTTCTTCTTTGGTAAAATAGAACGCGTGATGTTTTGTTTTATATTTTTTGGCCACGATCTCCGCGTAAGTCGACTCATCAAAATGAGAATTTCCTTTGAAGCCCACGGAGAACGTTTGCAATTCTTTGTTTTTTTGCGAAGCCAGGGCTGTGATCACACTCGAGTCGATCCCTCCACTCAGAAAACTACCCACCGGTACATCCGAGACCATCCTGGCTTCCACTGCTTTTTCCAGCAGGCTGAGGAATTTTTTTTCGGGATCTGTTGGCGCGGTATAAGATGTGGGAATATTTATCGTGTAGTACTTTTCAATTTCAATTTTGCCGGATGCAATATGAATAGAAGAGCCCGGTTGCAGTTTTTTTATCCCACTTAGTATACTTGTTTCTTCCGGCACATAGGTAAGCTGAAGGTAAGCGAACAACGCCGACTTGTCTATGGTTTTATTTTCCGTGAGATGCTTCAGGGCCCGCATCTCGGAAGCACAGGCAAAAAGATCTTCGTTGGCATAGTAATAAAAAGGCTTTACGCCAAAGCGATCGCGCGCGCCAAAGAATATTTTTTTATCGCGATCGTAAATGCAAAAAGCAAAAAAGCCCTGTATCTTATTCGGACAGTCTTTTCCAAACTCTTTATAAAGGGCCAATAAAACCTCTACATCTCCTTCGGTATGAAATGCGTGGCCTTTTTCCTTAAGCTCATGACGGAGCTCCTTGTAATTGAAGATCTCTCCGTTGTAAACGATCACATAACGCTTATCCGAAGAATAAAAAGGCTGGTTGCTTTGCGCCGAAAGATCGATGATGCTGAGTCGCGCGTGCGCCATTCCCAGGTGCTCTTCCGAAATGAAATGTTGATTATCCGGTCCGCGGTGATCTAAAAGGGCAGGACATTGCGCTATTCGGGGGACGCGTTTTTTTCCCTCTTCCGTAAAACTAAGTATGGCCGCTATACCGCACATGGCTGGTAAATTTACCTAAAAAACCCCATTCTGTAGGAATGGGGTTTTCTTCGCCATGTTTTTGTTTACCGGTTAAGGATAAGTTTCCGATTGTATTTTGCATTCTCAGTCACTATTTCCGCAAGGTAAGCTCCGTTTGATAAGTTCTCCAGGTCTACCCGGTTCGTTCCTTCCTCTAAGATCCTTGAATATACTTTGCTGCCTAAAGCATCATATAATTTTAGCACAGCGTGATCCGCTATCGGTAATTCAATATTCAAAATACCGTTAGAAGGATTGGGATAAAGATGAATGTCATTTGCAAGAATATCATTCCCGCCGGTTGTTTGTGTACCCGAGCAGATCAGTGAATCAAGGAAAGAGGCAACATCCGTACTTACTATTCCACGATAAGGATACAAAGCATGCTGACTTCCCGTCATCCAACGTGCTTTGCTTGTTCCGCCGGTGTTTTGTGATTGCATGTGTACATAATGATCTCCCCAATAGGAAGCAAAGTTTGGATATTGCCCCTGGAAGGGGGGGCCGTAATAAAAGTTCACAACCGGATCACCGTATTCGTGAAAGTGATAAGCAGCCGGATCGCTCGCGCCATCTACAAATGCAGTGTCAACCATAGCCCCGAAAATGGAAATGATACCACGCACGCGTGATGAAACATTGTTCCATCCTCCGTTACCGTCAATACTTCCCAGGTCGGGACGAGGGTACATGCCTGCCACAGTAGATTGTTGGAAGCACGCGGAAGGTTTTTCAGATATTTTATCCAGGTATGCAACAAGCAGGGAAGTCCATCCGCCAGCGCTGGTGCCGCCCATGAAAATGTTGTTTGTATCGACACCATACGTAGATGCATTTGCTTTGAAATAACGCACAGCGCATTTAGCATCCTGCATAGCGCGATAGGAAGCGCGCGTGAACTCAAGGTTGTCGTAGGGGCCGGGATTCTGACTGTTGAAATCGTTGACGGGACCGAATTGTCCCCAGTAATCATCGCGGTAATCAATGCTTGCCACTACGAACCCATGGCGCGCGAATGTATCGCACATGGCTACCACGTCGGGGGCTGTTTTATCCATTTGAGAGAAACCTCCTCCGTGTACCCAGATGATGAGCGGGCGTTTTGTGCAGTTATCTCCTGCGGGCCCCCAGATATCCATGGTTTCGTGTTCTGTGGTTGCGTCGTAATTGGCGGAAGTGTTCTGTGTGTATTGCACGTTGTTTCCAAGAGATGTTCTTCCAAATTGGGTTTGCAGGTATCTGCCGCCGGTGCAGGAGCAGGGCTGTGAAAAAGTGGAGACGAAGATGCAGAGGAACAAAAGGATGAGGAAGCACCCTTTGGCGCTTAGCTCTTCGGATGCGGGGTAGGCTGAGTGAATTGATTTCATGGCGTTGTTTTTTTGTTTGAACAAAGTTGAGACTAAACCGGGCGGATGACAAAACAAGGTTTTTATATAATTATATTTTCGAGTGTTATATTATTGACAATTATTATTATATATTTGAATATTTATAATTATACTTTCAATTGGCAAGAAATGATGAATTACACCCCCTTGTGAGGTCGCTTTCCATGCAGGAGAAGCGGCATTTCAAGCTTTTTGCGCAACGTTATTCGGGCGGTGGGAGTAATTACATTAAGCTTTTCGATGCGGTTGCTGCGCAACCTGTTTACGACGAAGAAAAACTGAGACGAAAACTGAAGGGCGAGGTTTTTTTGAAGCACCTGGCCTTTGAGAAGCATCATCTCCAGCAATTGATAACCCGTGCGCTCCGATTGTATCATAGCGGAAAGAACATTGATCTCCGGCTAAAGGAAATGCTTCTCGATGCGGAGATACTCCACGAAAGATCACTGTATCACCACTGCAGAAAAACACTTCAAAAGGCGCGCAAACTGGCCCGGGTTTACGAACGTTTTGTGTTCATCCCCGAGATCACGCGTCTCGAAAGCCGCCTGTTCGACCTGCAAAACCTGGAAGAAGTTTATAGAGAAGAGACCGATGCACTCCAAAAAATGCAGGTGATTAATAAATACCGAACACTAAGTAATAAAGTAGCCCTGCTGGTTGCATCCGCCCACCAGGTACGTAAAAGATCCGATCTGCAGGTCTTCGAAAGGATCATGCGTGATCCGCTGATGCGTAAAGAAGATAAGGCCGATACTTTTACGGCGAGGGTGTATTACTTTTATATACAGGCCGTTTATTATGAAATGAAAGGTGACTTGAAGAATGCCTATCGTTCCCGCAAAAGATTCGTAGAGTTGATAGAAAGCGAGCCCACTCAATTAAAGATACATACCCGCAATTACCTAAGCGCGCTTAATAACCTGGCCATTAGTCAGCTTGAGCTCCGCCTGTTCAGTGAAGCGGCCGAAACAGTAGAAAAGATCAGGAAGGTTCCTCTTCACGACCGTAAAAGTGAGGATATCCGCGTGAACAGTTTTGTTTTTTCTGTGATCATTGAACTTAATATTGCTATCCGAACCGGTATGTTTGTTTCAATGGCAGATCGTTTGCCATCCCTTGAGCGCGCTTTCCATGAATTGGAAAAGAAGATACAGCCGCAGTTCTGTATCGTTATCCTTAATAGCATCAAATATGTTTATTTCGGATTGGGAGAATATCGTCAATCCCTCAAATGGTCGAACCGTGTAATGCACGAAACCGATGCGGGTGTGCGACAGGATATACAGGCTATGGCGCGAATCTTTAACCTGGTTTTGCATTACGAATTGGGAAATACCGAGTTGCTGGAGTACATGATAAGATCAACGTATCGCTTCCTATTGAAAAGCGAGCGTCTTTACAAAGTGGAGACCGTTGTGCTTCAATACCTGCGGAGAGCCGCTTTCTATACCTCCCCAAAAGAGATCAACGCCTCGTTTGGTGAGCTGCTTGGTCAATTGGAACCTTTGAGCCGCACCCGTTATGAAAAAAAGGCTTTTGAAGAGTTCGATCTGTTGGCCTGGTTGCAGTGTAAGATCAGCAAAAAGCCCTTCGCCACCATAGTGAAAGAGGGGGCAAATACCCTAAAAAAGCCCCAAAATCGGCTAAAAATCAAATAAACTTGCACGATTAAAAGTAATTAGTATTTTTGTTACCGTAATTCAGGGAAAAGCCTATGATGTTAGATCTTTTCGATTTTTACGATAAGATGGAGCGGCACAATATTCTGCTCTCGTTCAAAGGTGATATTACCTCTGATCTACTGACCTCTATATTGCACATCATGGAAAGCAAGATGGACAATATGCAGGAAGAACCCAAAACAAAGAAAAAGGTATATAACGTACTTGTGGAGTGTTTGCAGAACCTGTACCACCACATGGACGAGGCCAATGTTGAAGGTGCTGAGCGTGGTCGTTCGGCCATCTTCATGATCGGCAAACAGGACAACGCTTATACCATCTTTACGGGTAACTATATATTGAATGAGAATGTAAACGGTTTGAAGAACCGTTTGGATGAGGTAAACTCACTGAGCAAAGAGGAATTGAAAGACTACTATAAGCAGGTACTGAACAATGGAGAGATGTCGCTTAAAGGCGGTGGCGGATTAGGAATGATAGATATAGCGCGCAAGACCGGCCAAAAGCTTCACTACAATTTTCAGAACATTGACAACAAAGTATCCTTTTTCAGTTTAAATATAAAAGTAACACCAAACTAATAACAGCAGCTATGGAAAAGTTCGCAATCGACGGAACACCTAAAACACCAACCATTCAATTCGACATGGGTTCCGGTGTATTGGAAATCAAGGGACGATCGATCCCTGAAAACTCAATTGAGTTTTACAAACCTTTGGTAGATAACCTGGAGAAATACGCTTCAAGCCCTAAACCGGCTACCACTGTAAATGTACAGTTGGAGTATTTCAACACCAGCTCATCTAAATGTATTTTAGATGTTTTCAAGAAGTTGGAAGCTATCCACAAAGGCGGTAGTTCAGTAACCATCAACTGGCATTACGAGGAAGACGATGAGGATATGCTGGAAGCCGGTGAGGACTACCAGGCTATCATCAACGTGCCTTTCAAAATGGTACAGGTAGAAGAGTAATCTTCTCCCGTACATTGTTCATATCTTCTTAGCACTCGGCCTATGGGGCTGGGTGCTTTTTTATTTTTCATGTGGATGTGTTTGATTTTTAAGGCCACATGGAATTCTGCATAAAATTTGTTCATAATTGTGGGTATAATGACAAATTTTATACTCCATTTCATACTTAACTTTGCAAAGATTTTTTCTCAACTGAACTATGAGTGATAAGGATATTTTTTCCGGTGACGAGCAGCATGGAGAAGTAGATAACATTACCCACGTTTCGGGAATGTTCAAGAACTGGTTTATTGATTACGCCTCTTACGTTATATTAGAACGTGCTGTACCTGCTATTGAGGACGGCCTGAAGCCCGTGCAACGCCGTATCCTGCACAGCATGTGGGAACTCGAGGACGGACGCTATAATAAGGTTGCCAATCTCATTGGTAACACCATGAAATATCACCCGCATGGCGATGCCAGTATAGGAGACGCGCTGGTAACCCTCGGGCAAAAAGACCTTTTGATAGACTGCCAGGGAAACTGGGGGAATATCTTAACCGGTGATAGCGCGGCCGCGCCCCGTTACATTGAAGCGAGGCTTTCTAAATTGGGACAAGAGATCGTCTTCAATCCAAAGACCACTACCTGGCAACTCAGCTACGATGGCCGTAACAAAGAACCCGTTACGCTGCCCGTAAAATTTCCTTTGCTTCTGGCGCAGGGTGTGGAAGGTATTGCTGTAGGTCTCGCCTGTAAGATATTGCCGCATAATTTCAATGAGCTGATCGACGCTTCTGTGCAGGTTCTGCGCGGACGTAAGGCAACTATTTATCCCGATTTCATTACGGGTGGTATTGCCGACTGCAATGATTATAACGATGGTTTGCGTGGCGGTAAGATCAAGATCCGCGCGCGCATCAAGGAAGTGAATGCTAAAACACTGGCCATTACAGAAATTCCTTTTGGAACTACAACAGGTTCGCTCATAGATTCTATCCTTGCGGCTAACGACAAAGGAAAGATCAAAGTAAAAAAGGTAGAAGATAATACCGCCGAAGAAGTGGAGATCCTGATCCACCTGCAGCCCGGTATCTCAACAGATAAAACGATCGATGCGCTCTATGCCTTTACCAATTGTGAAATGAGCATATCGCCTAATGCCTGCATCATTGAGAACGATAGACCCCGTTTTGTAGGGGCCAGCGAAATGCTTAAGATCTCTACCCATGCAACGGTAGAACTTCTGAAGCGCGAACTGGAGATCGAGAAGTTCGAGCTCGAAGAAAAATGGCACTTCGCTTCCCTGGAGAAGATATTCATCAAAGAAGAGATGTATATCGATTTCAAAAAATATTCTGACAAAGAGTCTCTTTTTAAATATTTATACGGCGCTTTCGCGCCTCATAAACGCAAACTCATTCGCCCGATCCACGACGAGGACCTGGGCAAGCTCACGCAGATCCCGATGATCCGCATCACGCGCTTCGACAGCATCAAGGCCGAGGAGCACATGAAAGAACTGGATGATAAGATCGCGCAGGTAAAAAAGCACCTGGCCAATCTTACCGAGTACGCTATCGAGTACTTCAAGAACCTGAAAACGAAATACGGAAAAGGTCGCGAGCGCAAAACAGAGATCAAAGAACTTCAGCAGATCGAAGCAAAACAGGTTATCCTGGCCA
>JANWKZ010000208.1 GCA_025451115.1 Bacteroidia bacterium
AGCCATTGGCAATGATCCCTTTTCGTAACCAAAGGCAATAATTCTTCCAGAGCTTCCTTAGCATCCGCATGGATCGCAAATTCTGTTTTTACATTCTTGTTCAATTCAGCAGCGTCTATGTCGATGTGTATCACCTTTGCTTGCTTTGCGTAACGGTCAAGATCGCCCGTAACACGATCATCGAAACGCATTCCTACTGCAAGTAAAACGTCACATTCATTTGTTTTAAGATTAGGCGCATAGTTTCCGTGCATTCCGAGGAATCCGGCATATTGCTCATGCGAACAAGAAAAAGCTCCGAGCCCCAGTAAAGTAGAGGCCACAGGTATTCCTGTTTTTTCGGCGAAAGCAAGAAGCTCTCTTTCGGCCCCGGACAGTATCACGCCTTGACCAACCAATAGAAAAGGTTTACTCGCTCCATTTAATAGATCAGCCACTTTTTTCAGCAATTCCTTATCTAAAACAGGGTTCGGGAAATAGCTCCTTATCTTTTTGCATTTCTCATAGGAAAAAGAGAATTTCCCAAACTGCGCGTCCTTGGTGATATCGATAAGTACCGGTCCCGGTCTTCCGCTCCTAGCGATAAAGAAAGCTTTGGCAAATGCAGCAGGTATCTCTTCAGCTTTTGTTACCTGCACATTCCATTTGGTAACGGGCATCGAGATGCTCATCACATCCGTTTCCTGGAAAGCATCTGTGCCCAGCAATTTAGAAGCAACCTGCCCGGTGATACACACCACAGGAGTAGAATCGATCATCGCGTCGGCTAGACCGGTTATTAAGTTAGTGGCGCCCGGACCGGAAGTTGCGATACAAACACCAGCCTTTCCGGAAACACGCGCATAACCCTGGGCGGCATGGATGGCGCCTTGCTCGTGGCGCACCAGTATATGACGCAGCTTTTCCGAATGATCGTAAAGAGCATCATATACAGGCATGATCGCGCCACCCGGGTAACCAAACAATATCTCTACCTTTTCTGCGAGGAGACAGCGCATTACGGCTTCTGCCCCGGTTATTCTCTTATCTGCCTCCATTTTAATGATCGGTTACGCAACCTTCGGAGGCATTCGATACGCATTTCGCGTATTTGTACAATACCCCACTCTTTGCTTTCAGTTGCGGTTGTTTCCAGTTCTTCTTTCGTTCTTCGAGTTCTTCTTTAGTTAATTTCACATTTATTGAATTATTTCTTGCATCGATCGTGATCACATCTCCGTTCCTCAACAGCGCCAGGGTTCCGCCTTCGAAAGCTTCGGGGGTAATATGGCCAACCACAAAACCATGTGTACCTCCCGAAAATCTTCCGTCGGTAACAAGCGCTACACTCTTCCCGAGCCCTGCACCCATAATAGCGGAAGTAGGCTTTAGCATTTCCGGCATTCCGGGTCCGCCTTTCGGACCACAGTAGCGGATCACCACCACATCACCAGAGACAACTTCTTTGTTCTGTACTCCGCGTATCACCGCGAACTCATCATCAAAAACTTTGGCCGGACCTTCAAAAAATTCTCCTTCATTTCCACTTATTTTTGCTACAGAACCCTGCGCAGCAAGGTTTCCGTAAAGTATCTGCAGGTGCCCGGTTCTTTTTACAGGAGCTTCCAGTGGGAATATTACTTTTTGTCCGCTAGCCAGTTCCGGAACACTCTTCAGGTTTTCTTCCAATGTTTTTCCGGTTACAGTCATGCAATCTCCATTCAGTAATCCTTTTCCAAGAAGATATTTCATAACCGCAGGCACTCCACCTACTCTATGCAGATCTTCCATTAAATATTTTCCGCTTGGCTTTAAGTCGGCCAGCACGGGAACTTTGTTGCTGACTCTTTGAAAATCGTCCAGGCAAAGTGACACGCCTACCGTTTTCGCCATTGCTATCAGGTGCATCACCGCGTTGGTTGAACCTCCAAGAACTGTAACCATCACAAGCGCGTTCTCAAAAGCTTCGCGTGTCATGATATCGGAAGGTTTTATATCCCTTTCCAACAAAACACGGATCGCTTTTCCGGCTTCCACACATTCCTTTTGTTTTTCCTTACTCAAGGCCGGGTTCGAAGAACTATAGGGCAAGCTCATTCCCAAAGCTTCTATGGCTGACGACATTGTATTTGCTGTATACATTCCACCGCAAGCGCCGGCGCCCGGACAAGCATTCCTTAGTACTCCTTTGAAATCTTCTTCGCTTATCGCATCGCTGAATTTTTTTCCGAGCGCTTCAAAAGCTGAAACTATATTCAGAGATTCGCCCTTGTAGGAGCCGGAATGAATGGAGCCACCATACAACATCAGGGAAGGCCTGTTCAATCTTCCCATGGCCATCACAGAGCCGGGCATGTTCTTATCGCAGCCCACAACCGCTATTAGGGCATCGTACCACTGCGCTCCAACAACAGTTTCTATCGAATCAGCTATCAGGTCACGCGATACCAATGAGTATCTCATACCATCCGTGCCATTCGATATTCCATCGCTCACTCCGATCGTATTAAAGATCAATCCCACGATATCTTCCTTCAGCACCGCCGACTTCACATTCTTTGCCAGATCGTTCAGGTGCATATTGCAGGTATTTCCTTCATAGCCGGTGCTTACGATGCCTACTTGTGCTTTTGCCAAGTCTCCCTCACTCAAACCTATACCGTAAAGCATAGCTTGTGCTGCGGGTTGTGTTTCGTCCTGCGTGATCGTGCGACTGTATCTGTTCAGTTCCATGTTAGTGTACTAATAATTTGCTGTAATCCTTTTCTACTACTCTTAACCTGTAAGCATCCTGAACCAATTTGCTAAGCGATTCATTCCAGGGAACTACGAATGACTTGTTGTTCACTGATTGTATCCCTACCACTTCGGCGGCCGTGCCGCAATAAAAAGCGCTGTCGGCCTTTTGCAGATCAGAGAGTTTGTATAATCCTTCACGCACTTCTATCCCCAGTTCACGGCATATCTCGATGACTGTAGCCCGCGTGATACCCGGAAGGATATTGCCAACTTGCGGAGTGAAAAGCTTTCCGAATTTCTCGAAGAAGAGATTCGCACCCGGGCCCTCTGCCAGGTAACCGTCGTGATCCAGCAAAAGCGCTTCATCAAAACCTTTATCTTTTGCTTCTGTGCTGGCAAGGATCGAATTCACGTAATGCCCGCAGGCTTTGGCTTCAATGTGCGTAGACTTTGGATGCGGACGGCAATAAGAAGAGACCATCACACGCAATTGTTTATCGCCCAGATAAGCTCCCCACTCCCAGGCACAGATCATGATGGAGACTTTGTTGGGACGGGTTAAACTCATATTAGGGTCGCAGAAAACAAGCGGGCGTATATAAGCATTGGTGAGTTTGTTCTTCGCCAACAATTCATACGTTACCTCTATCAGCTCATCTATGTTGAAACCGAAAGGGATGTTGATCATGTGGCTTGAACGCCTCAGGCGTTCGTAATGCTCGCGGGCCTTGAATATCTTCACGCCTTTTGATGTTTGATAGGCGCGTATTCCTTCAAATACGCCATAGCCGTAGTGCAGGGTTTGTCCATAAAGATCGCTTACCGCCTTCGGCGCGTTCACAAACTTTCCGTTGTGAAAGATGATCGTGTTTTCTTTGTAGTACATGTGTTTTTTATTTTTAGTTATGTTTATTCATAAAAAAAGCCCTTCTTTTTCCGAGAAGGGCTTTGATCTGCGCAAAATACTCCCTCTCATTCCGGAAAATGTTTCTTAATGACAATGATCAGCGTTGTCGGTCTATTCATATTCTTTATTTAAGCGGCTTTTTTATTGAAAGGCGCAAAACAAAAAAGCCATTCCTGTTGGGGAATGGCTTTCAATTTCTTGTTATGTTGCAACTATACCATTCCCGTTGCGAGTGTAACCTTCTTCGTTACGATCACATTGCAAATTACAGTAATGGTATTTAGTGCTTTGTTCATTTTCGGGAGCAAATGTACAACCATTTTTAAATTTGTCAAGCATTTTCTTAAAATATTTTTTCTGAAGCATCATTTCTCCTCTCAAACCAGCTCAAAAATTTCTTCAAAGACGAGGTTTGCGACCTTGTTACCTACTTCTTGCGTTGTCTTTGGTTCAGCTGCGTTAAGATCCTGCGTTAAAAAACCCGTATTTATTATCTCATCAACGGCCTTATATATGTAAGCTGCCTCTACCTGGAGATTAAAACTGTGCTCAAGCATCATGGCTGCCGACAGGATCGAACCGATCGGGTTCGCAATGTTCTTTCCGGCGGCCTGCGGATACGAACCGTGAATAGGTTCATACAATGCATATTTGCTTCCCACCGAAGCCGAGGGAAGTAATCCCAACGAACCGGCTATCACAGAAGCTTCATCGGTTAAAATATCTCCAAACATGTTCTCGGTTAAAATAACATCAAATTGGCGTGGATTTAGTATCAATTGCATGGCCGCGTTATCAACGAACAAGAACTCAGTTGTTACATCCGGATAGAATTTCGCCAGGTCCTGCACCGTTTCGCGCCAAAGCCTGGAGGTTTCGAGCACATTGGCCTTGTCTATCACTGTAAGTTTCTCATGTCTTTTCTCCGCTGTCTCAAAAGCCAGTTTGGCGATACGCAGTATCTCCTGCTTATCATACTTGCAAACATCAAAGGCACTAAGACCATTATTCGTTCTACCTTTCTCACCGAAATAAATTCCACCTGTAAGTTCTCGAAAGACAATGAAGTCGGTTCCTTTGGCTATTTCAGGCTTTAAAGGTATCCTTGACAAAAGCGCGTCGTAACATTTAACAGGGCGGATATTGGCGTACAAACCCAATTGCTTTCTCATTTCAAGCAAACCTTGTTCAGGCCGAACTTTCGCGTTTGGATCATTATCGTATTTCGGGTGACCTATAGCTCCGAAGAGGACAGCATCAGAACTTTCACAAAGAGTTTTGGTGTCCTCCGGAAAAGGAACACCGGTAACGTCAATAGCCGCTGATCCGATCAAGCCAAATTCATAAATGAATTGATGATTGAATCGCTTTTCAATTACTTTCAGAACTTTGATGGCTTCAGCAACCACCTCAGGTCCTATTCCGTCGCCGGGCAATACCGCTATCTTCTTTTTCATACTAGTTTATCAATTGCATATACTTACTTGTCTTTTCGTACTCGATCACTTCTTCCTTTAAGTTTAAAAGGAAATGCATATCATCCTGCCCGTTCAATAAACAGGCCTTTTTGAATGGGGGGATCTCAAAACTTTTTTTTACGCCCAGGTCGAGCAATTCCAAAGTTTGTTCATGCAGATCGACCTTTACTTTCGCAGAAGGAAATGCCTCCACCCAGCGAAACATTTGTTTCAAAAAGGCTTCACTTACGCGAACAGGCAACAGCCCATTGTTCAAAGCGTTCGACCTGAAAATATCAGCGAAGTAACTCGAGATCACAACCCTGAAGCCATGATCATACAAAGCCCAGGCCGCGTGCTCGCGACTGCTACCACAACCAAAATTTTTGCCCGCCAGCAGTATTTTACCGGAATAGCGATCCCCATTAAGGACAAAATCGGTAACCACGCTTCCATCTTCATGATACCTCCAATCGGCGAACAGATTTTGTCCAAATCCTTCCTTTGTTGTAGCTTTTAAAAAACGTGCCGGAATGATCTGGTCGGTATCGATATTCTCGGCCGGCAGAGGTACTACGTTTGATATTATTGTTTCAAATTTTTCCATTGATCTTAATTTAAAAACTCTCTTACATCGGTTATTTCACCATAAACAGCAGCCGCTGCAGCCATTAAAGGACTTGCAAGAAGTGTGCGGGCACCGGGGCCTTGCCTGCCTTCAAAATTTCGATTGGAGGTAGATACGCAATAGTCGCCGGCCGGTATCTTGTCGTCGTTCATGGCGAGGCATGCCGAGCAACCGGGCTCGCGTAGAACAAAACCTGCTTCCAAAAGTATTTGGTCTATTCCTTCGGCCTGGGCCTGCATCAAAACCCCGCGAGAGCCGGGCACGATGAGCGCGTTCACCCATTCGGCCTTCTTTTTTCCTTTTACGAAATCGGCTACAATACGCAAGTCTTCGATCCGGGAATTGGTGCAGCTTCCAATAAAGACCCAATTCACTTTTTTACCTTTTAGTTTGTCACCCTTGCTGAAATTCATGTACTCCAACGATCTCTCAAAAGAAGTTTCGTTATGGTTTGGTATCCGCTCATTGATGTTTATCCCCATGCCCGGATTGGTTCCATAAGTGATCATTGGGGCCACCGCCTCAGCATTGAAAGAAAAGTTTTTATCAAATGTGGCATCGGCATCCGTAAAAAGTGTTTTCCAGTATTCAAGGGCAGCATGCCATTTCTTTCCTTTTGGTGCGAATGGTTTATTCCTGCAATACGCAAAGGTGATCTCATCTGGAGCGATCAATCCGCCGCGCGCGCCCATTTCGATACTCATGTTGCAAACGGTCATTCGCTCTTCCATGCTCATTTGCCTTATGGTACTTCCACAGAACTCAACAAAGGCACCGGTAGCGCCTCCTGTTCCTAATTCAGAAATTACATAAAGGATCACGTCTTTGGCCGAGACTCCGTTCGAAGTCTTGCCATTTATTTCAATTTTGATCTGCTTCGGTTTTTCCTGCAGCAAACACTGCGTGGCCAGCACCTGCTCCACTTCACTTGTACCAATACCAAACGAGATCGTTCCGAATGCACCGTGCGTGGAAGTATGACTATCCCCACAAACCAGGGTCATGCCTGGCAGTGTAATTCCCAGCTCAGGAGCTATTACGTGCACTATTCCCTGATAAAGATGTCCTAAACCGTATAATTCAATCCCGAATTTCTTACAATTCGTTTCCATTGTTTCAACCTGTTTTCTTGAGATCAGGTCTTTTATAGGTAAATGCTGGTTAATGGTGGGAACATTATGGTCAACGGTAGCCATAATATTCTTTACGCGAGCCACACCAATTCCTCTCTTTTCCAAGCCTGCAAAGGCTTGCGGACTGGTGACTTCATGCACCAAATGTTTGTCGATATACAGAACAGACGGTCCGTCCTCAATTGTTCGGATCACGTGGGCATCCCATATCTTATCAAATAATGTCCTACTCATTGCATTTTAACTTTAACGTTCTCCATTATTTCAGTTAGATGGATGTCTTCTACCTGTTTTACCTTATCCGCTACAGCAAGAAAATGTGTGTAGATATCGTTTATGCTGTTTGTGTTTACCGAGTAGCCCAAAGCTTGCAGCCTATGCCTTAAGGCGGCGCGGCCGCTACGCGCGGTGAGCACGATCATCGATTTATCTACTCCCACATCGGCGGGATCTATGATCTCATAAGTATCGCGGTTCTTTAAAAAACCGTCCTGATGAATGCCGCTGGAATGCGCGAAAGCGTTTCGGCCCACGATGGCTTTATTGGGCTGAACCTGCAGTTTCATCAATCGTGAAACAAGATTACTTGTGCTGAACAGCTTTTTTGTATTGATACCGGTCTCGAATTGCAGGTCTTTGTGACTTTTCAGGATCATTACCACTTCTTCGAGCGAGGTATTACCTGCACGCTCTCCTATTCCATTCATTGTACACTCTATCTGGCGCGCGCCATTTATCACTCCCGCAATTGAGTTAGCGGTGGAGAGCCCCAGATCATCATGACAATGACAGGATATCACAGCTTTGTGAATGCCTTGTACATTTTCTACCAGGAATTTAATTTTTTCTGCGTATTCGTGGGGCAAACAGTAGCCGGTGGTATCCGGAATGTTAACTACAGTGGCTCCGGCCGCTATCACTTCTTCGATCATTTCGGCAAGGAAGAAAATATCGGCGCGACCGGCATCTTCTGCGTAAAATTCTACATCCTCTACAAATTTTTTGGCATAGGCAACCGCGGCTACTCCCTGTTCGAGCACTTTATGGCGCGTACTTTTAAACTTATGTTGTATGTGAATATCCGAGCTGCCTATGCCGGTATGTATCCTTTTTCTTTTAGCGTACTTAAGAGCCCTTACCGCGCAATCGATATCACCTTTCACGGCCCGCGTCAATGCACAAATAACCGGATCTTTAACGGCCTTGGACACTGCTACCACGGAAGTAAAATCGCCCGGGCTCGAAACAGGGAAGCCCGCCTCAATGATATCTACTCCCAATTCTTCAAGCGCTTTGGCCACCAAAACCTTTTCTTCTGTATTTAATTGGCAGCCGGGCACCTGTTCGCCATCCCTGAGCGTAGTATCGAATATGTGTATGCGCTGGTTCATTAACGGGATCAAATGTAGGTTCCGCAAGCATGCAAAGTCAATACATATTCGTTTTATTATACGATGTTCAAATGAAATTTATTTTAATTCATATAGGCATATAATTAATATTTTATAGATTTGTATCGTATTTAAATACGATGTCCAAAGCAATATCAGAAGATATACATCAATTAATACACGCCTTATCAAAAAGCGAGAAACGCTTTTTTAAGTTATACGCGGCGCGAATCGATGGTGAGCGGGGAAAGAAATTCATCCGGCTTTTCGACTGTATTGAAAAACAGAAGCGCTACGACGAAGAAAAGATCCTGAAAGAGAACCGTGTGCTCAGTAAAAAGCAGTTTCCGAACCTCAAACTTCACCTCTATAACCAGGTGATGAAGTCGCTGAGCATTTTAAACTCCCAGGCAACGCTGGATACGCGCCTGCATTATTTAATAGGGCAGTCGCAATTGCTTTACAATAAATGTCTATATGCCCAAAGCATGAAGATACTGGATAAAGCCAAGAAGCTGGCCACTGTAAATAACCGCAGCATTCTGTTATTGGACATTTTGGAGTTGGAGAAGAAGATCACCCTGCACACAGTTACAGTGAGAACGGGCGATCGGATCCGCAAACTGGCACTGGAATCTAAACAGACGAGCGAAAGTGTGCGGAGCGCGGATGCTTTTTCGAATCTTTCTCTTAACCTGCATGCCTTTTATATGAATACGGGGTTTATCCGTAACCGGGAAGACTTTAAAAAGGTAAAAAAGTACTTTTTAAGGTCTCTTCCCGTCCATAAAGAAAAGGAGCTCTCATTCCATGAAAAGCTGCATTTATACTATTCTTACACCGGCTACTACTTTTTTACCCAGGATTTTGGTAAAGGATATACTTATTGCAAAAAAATGATGGCCCTTTTTGAAAAGGAACCTCATATGATAGACAATAGCCTTGAGATGTACATCCGCACACTTGACCAGAAACTGATGGCTGAAAATAAGCTTCTTCTCTACAATGATTTTTACGAGACCCATAAGAAGCTGATCGGCCTGAAACGCCTGCCTGCAAACGTGTTGAAAGAGAATATCAATCTCAATCTTTTCAAAACGATCTACATTCACGAGATAAACCGCCATTTTATGCTGGGGCAATTCACCTCCGGGACACGGATTGTTGTGAGATTGGAAAAAGAACTTGAACGATTCATTACAAAACTCGATAAGCACACTATCCTCATCTTCTATTACAAGATCTCCTGCCTTTATTTCGGCGCTTCGAATTTCAGGCAGGCGCTTAAATGGCTGAACAAGATCATCAACACAAAAGATATCGGTTTACGCGAGGACATCCACGCTTTCGCGCGCATCCTTTCTCTCATTTGTCATTATGAATTAGGGCACAGTGATCTGCTTGAGTACACGATCCGATCCACGTATCGCTTTCTTTTGCAGAAAGACGATCTGAATAAATACCAGAAATACATTCTTGGTTTCCTCCGGCAATTGAACAACAATACCACCGAGAAAGAGCTGAGCAAACGGTTCTTATCACTCCGAAAACAGTTGATACCGCTTGAAAATGATCTGTATGAAAAACGACCTTTTCTGTATTTCGACATCATTTCCTGGTTGGAAAGCAAAATCTACCGGAGACCGGTAGAATTGATCATTCGCGAAAAATTTAAAAAGAGAGAAAGAGGCAGCGGGGTCTAAATCTGTTTAGAGTCTTTTGGGTTGGAAATTCTTTGGCTTTTTATCATTTTTTACTCTCGAAAATTTGGAAAACAGCTGATTTTTACTACATTAGCTTAACCTAATGAACCCTGCCAATGAAAAAGACCTTACCCCTCTTTTGTGTATTCATCATGCTTGCCGGCATCGCTTTTTCGAAAGAAAAGGACCCGGTAGTAAAATGGAGTCTAACGAGTCCCTTTGAAAGAAAGGTATTCATTGAAAACCTCGGTCAATACAAGGTCGAGGAAAGATCACTTTCAGATAAGGACATTCTCTTTGGAACCCGGCAGGAAGGGTTGCATTACTTCTTTACGAAGACAGGTCTTCTTATAAAGAACTACAAACCTGTTAAGCGCACCGAGCACGAGATCGAAAAAGAGATGGAACGCTGTCATGTAAAAGAAAGCAAGGAAGAAGGCATGGCGGAAAAGGAATGGATGTGGAAGTTTGTACCGGAGTTCCACGAGATGCAATTCGTAGGTTCTAATCCGAATGTTCAATTGATAGCGGAGAACGAGCAAAGTCATGTTTGCAATTTCTACGCCAACGGCAAACCCGTAATTGCACATGCTTATAAAAAACTACTTTATAAGGATCTTTATCCCGGCATTGATATGGAGCTTATCTTTCCTGAAGACAAAGCCGGTTTCAAATACACTTTTATCTTACAGCCAGGTGCCGATCCTTCACTTATAAAGATCAAATACCCCGAGCATGATGGAATAAAATTACTTACCGATGGAAACATCGTGATCCACTCGCTCTTTGGCGACTTTACGGACCACGCTCCTATTGCGAACGAGGCA